>JBKPCS010000097.1:0-20720 GCA_046727495.1 bacterium
GTGGAGAACAAGGATGGTTACACGATTGGGATCCATATCGCCGATGTTTCGCATTATGTGAAATCGGGATCGGCTCTTGATCGCGAGGCGCGTCGCCGCGGCAACAGCGTTTATCTGCCGGACAGAGTATTGCCGATGCTGCCGGAACGCCTATCAAACGGGGTCTGCAGTCTGCGCCCGGATGAAGATCATTTGACCAAGAGCGTGATAGTTACTTTTGATCGGCATGGTCGAATCAAAGGGCACCGGTTCGTTGCAACAGTGATTCGAAGTGCCGCTCGCCTTACTTATCCTCAGGCTCTTGAGATTCTGAATAGAAAACCGGATAGCGTTGTCGAAAAAGAGTTACATCAGGCGTGGCGTCTCGCGTCGATCCTACGCAAACGCCGGTTCAGCCGAGGCGCACTGGATCTTGACATGCCTGAAGTTCGGGTCCGGGTTGATTCGGAAGGAGGGGCAATCGGTCTTGTTCGTGAAGAGAACGATATTTCGCACCAGTTGATTGAAGAATTCATGCTGTTAGCCAATGAGCTGGTAGCAAAGGCAACGAAAGAACAGTCGATTCCATCGGTCTATCGCGTCCATGAAAAGCCGGATCCGGTGAAGCTGCAGGAGTTTCGCGAGGAGGTCTTGTCATACGGAATCCAGGTCGGCGATTTATCCCATCGACAAGAGGTAAAACGCTTTCTCGAGCGGTTGTCAGGTAGACCGGAAGAAGTACCACTGAAGATCGGATTATTACGCAGCCTCCAGAAAGCGGTTTACCGTTCCGACCCGATTGGTCACTACGGATTGGCAAAATCCGACTACACTCATTTTACCAGCCCGATTCGCCGCTATTCAGATCTCATCGTGCATCGTGCGTTCATCAGGTTGTTACCGCAGCGGAACGGAAAGCTTCCACGTTCAGTCGATCTGGACGCGATTTGCGAGCATATTTCACTTACGGAACGAATTGCAGCGGATGCCGAGCGGGAAGCGGTTCGCCTAAAGAAAATGGAATATTTTCTGGGTCTGGTGAACAAGCCGCAGCGGTTCGATGGCACGGTGATCGAGGTCAGAAACTATGGTCTTCTGGTTGAGCTCAAGGAAGCGCTCACTGTCGGATTGATCCATGTTTCCTCGTTGGATCGAGACTTCTTCGTTTTTGATCCAGTGCGTCGCCGAGTAGTTGGCCGGCGCACGAAGCAAAGTTTTGGCGTTGGAGATCGGTTGATAGTGCGTGTTACGGGCGTGGATGTGTTCAAAAAGCAGATTGATCTTGGGCTTGTAGCGAAGCAGTAGCGATAGGGCCACGCCAAGGCGCTAAGAAGACATCTCACGCTAAGACTTAGCGCGGCGGAGCCGCAACCGAAACCATCGCGGTATCGGCGTAACAGCGTACACGAGAGGAATCTTCCAAGAATTGAACGATTCTCGAGGATAGCACTGCAAAGGTTTTAAGGGCCTTGGGAAAAAGAACGGCAGTTAAGACAGGTCAGGCCGATCTTGGCATGCATCGGTAGACTTAACTACTTCGTCGCCAATTCCATATTTTCCGCAATGGACGCGGCAACAAATAAGCTCAAAAGTGTATTTTAGAGAGAAAAATCGTATTCTAATTGAATAATTTAACTGTTTACGGCATCCGAATTTTGTGTCATCTAGCAAAATCGCTTCTCTGCGGGTGACTTGTCTGCAGCAAAAAAGGTTTAATGGTATCCCTCCAAGCAACATGGATAACGTAATTGTCACGAGAGAACTTCAGGTTGAGCGCAAGCACTTCTATATCGAATTCCGAGAAAACGAGCGCGGACGTTTCATGCGCATCACAGAGGAAGCGCACGGACGAAGAAATACAATCATCATTCCAAGCACGGGTCTCGACGAATTCATGAGTATGGCGGGCGAAGTCATGCATTCGGCCGACCATGTTCCGGCGGCTTCCTAGCCCGCGCCGTTGGCGCGCGGTCAATCGTCTACGGTCTACCGTCTACCGTCAATCGTTGGATGGCCGAAGCGAATGTTTCACGGACGAAGGAAACCGATAGACCGAACCCTTCGGGCGCGAGCCGCTGCGCGGCTTTGACGCGCCATTAACCGTCTTCAGCTCATCGTCTTTAGTCCACCGCTGGGCCGCCTTGGTGAATGCTTAACGGAAGACGGTCGACGGTCGACGGATAACCGTTCACAGCAGCCCCGAACACTTTCGGGGCCGCTTTTGTTGACACCCCTGTGCCGTTCGTTAGTGTGAGCGTTCTGGCACACGGCAGATGGGAATTTCCACTGTTCCCCCGGGGCTCGCTCAATTCATCAATTTTATGGCAAGGACACTCAAAAAAAAGGCCGTTAAAAGATCGGCAAAAACGGCTTCGAAGCCGGCAGCTCGGAAGAAAACGAAATACGTCTACTATTTTGGCGACGGCAAAGCGGATGGTGACGGGAAGATGAAGCCGCTACTTGGAGGAAAGGGCGCCAATCTGGCTGAGATGACCCGCATCGGATTGCCTGTGCCTCCTGGTTTCACCATCACCACGGAGGTCTGCACTTATTTTTACGAGCATAAGCGGTCATATCCGCCGGCGCTGAATGCCGAGGTTGAGGCCGCACTTGCCAAAGTTGAAAAGTCGGCTGGCAAAAAGCTTGGTGATCGTACCAATCCTCTCCTGCTCTCGGTGCGGTCTGGAGCGCGAGATTCAATGCCCGGGATGATGGACACGATTCTAAACCTTGGTATGAACGACGAGGTTGTTGAAATCGTTTCCGAAAAAAGCGGGAATCCCCGGTTCGCTTGGGACTCTTATCGGCGCTTTCTGCAGATGTACGGTGACGTCGTTATGGGTGTCCAAAAGCGGGAAGACGAGCACCACGAGCCATTTGAAGAGGTAATCGAGTCAGTAAAAGCGGAGGCGGGGGTCGAAAAAGATACCGATTTAACGGCCGAACATCTCAAGACTTTGGTGTCACGGTTTAAACAGCTGATTAAAGAGCGGACTGGGAAGAATTTTCCTCAGGATCCGCGACAGCAACTTTGGGGAGCAATTGGTGCGGTGTTCGGTTCTTGGAATAATGATCGTGCCATCGTGTATCGCCGCAAATATGGGATTCCGCACGAGTGGGGCACCGCGGTCAATGTGCAGACGATGGTGTTCGGGAACCGGGGCGACACCAGTGCGACAGGAGTTGCCTTCACCCGTGATCCCGCCACCGGCGAAAAAGTCTTTTATGGTGAGTACTTAATCAATGCGCAAGGTGAAGACGTTGTTGCCGGGGTACGTACACCGCATCCGGTAGCGATGTTGGCCAAGGAAATGCCGGCCGCGCACAAAGAGCTCCTTAAGGTCCGAGACATTCTGGAAAAGCATTTCCGCGATATGCAGGATCTGGAGTTCACGGTCGAAGACAGCAAGCTTTATATTCTCCAAACCAGGAATGGCAAACGTACCGGCTTTGCGGCTGTTCGAATCGCCGTTGATATGGTCAAGGAGCGGCTAATTGCCAAGGAGGAAGCAATTCGGCGGATACCGGCCGATTCTCTTTCTCATGTCCTGGCGTCAGTGTTCGACCGCGAAAGTGTGAAGGGTGCCAAGAAGATCGCGACCGGGCTGGCAGCCGGCCCAGGTGCCGCGAGTGGTCACATCGTCTTCAACGCAAAGGATGCGGTAGAGCTCGCCCACAAAGGTCAGCGCGTCATCCTGGTCCGGATTGAGACTTCTCCGGAAGACTTGCGAGGAATGATTGCGGCGGAAGCAATTTTGACGTCGAGAGGAGGCGTTTCCTCACACGCGGCATTGGTGGCTCGCCAAATGGGCAAAGTTTGTGTGTGCGGCGCCACTGCCTTGCGCATCGATTACCAGCAGGGGACCGTTACGGCTGGAGATGTGACCCTTAAGCAAGGCGACTTTATCTCTGTTGATGGTACAGCAGGCGAAGTTTACGCCAGAGAAGTTCAGACTGCGCCGTCCGAAGTCGTCCAAGTCTTGGTAGAAAAGAAACTGAATCCCAAGAAGAGTGCGATTTACCAGGAGTTCGCTTCGCTGATGAACTGGGCTGATCGAGCTCGGGAACTGGATATCCGGACAAACGCGGATACGCCGGATCAGGTCGTAACCGCTGTCGCGTTCGGCGCGAAAGGCATCGGTTTAACCAGAACCGAGCATATGTTTTTTGAGGGTGATCGCATTGACGCAATGCGTGAAATGATTCTGGCAAAGAGCGCGGACGAACGAAAAGGCGCGCTGGAAAAGCTTTTACCGTACCAGCGCCAGGACTTTGTCGGTATCTTTACCGCGCTAAAAGGTCTGCCGGCTACGATCCGCTTGCTGGATCCGCCGCTGCACGAGTTCTTGCCGCATACCGAGGCGCAACAGCAAGACTTGGCAAAGAAGCTTGGTGTGGGCGCGGAACGAATCGCGCAACGAGTGCACGAGCTGCACGAGTTCAATCCGATGTTAGGTCATCGTGGCTGTCGTCTAGGCATTTCGTTCCCGGAAGTGACCGAAATGCAGGCGCGAGCGATCTTTGAAGCGGCTGCCGAAGTGCAAAAGAAGGGGATTAAGGTTAAAGCGGAAGTCATGATTCCGTTGGTTGGTTTTGAGAAAGAATTGAAATTGCAGATCGACATCGTGCATCGAGTTGCAGCCGATGTTGCGAAGGAGAAAAAGACGCGATTCAACTATCTGGTTGGTACCATGATTGAGGTGCCACGAGCGGCCGTTGTGGCGGACCAGATCGCGAAAGAAGCGCAATTCTTCAGCTTTGGCACGAATGATCTTACCCAGACGACCCTCGGCATGAGCCGAGACGATTCTGGAAGCTTCCTACCGCACTATCAGGAGTTGGAGATCCTAAAGAACAACCCGTTTGCTACAATTGACCAGAACGGAGTGGGCAAACTGATGGAAATTACCCGAGACCAGGCGCACAAGACCAGACGCGACATCAAGTTGGGGATTTGTGGTGAGCACGGCGGGGATCCAGAGAGCGTTAAATTCTGTCACCGGCTTGGGTTGGATTATGTGAGTTGCAGCCCGTTCCGTGTACCCGTGGCGAAGCTCGCGGCAGCGCAAGCGGCCCTGGAGTAGGCGCGCGCCGAGAGGTGGTGATCGGACGAGGTCATCGCCTGATCCTTCGGGCTGACATGGTCTATGATCGGTAGGGTCGCGCTTTAGCGCGACCTCGTGGGGCTGCTACGCGCAAGCCCTACCGGCTAAAGACCCTTCCCAATTCCCCTACAATTCCGTCCATGGACGGTTTTGGTCGCCCTTAATCCTGATTCGGACTTGACGGCCCAGGAGCCAACGGACACCAAACATATCGATCGTTGCCCGGAGCGCCCTGTTGCCGAAGCTGTATTTACTTACTCCGGCGTGGCGCCGGCGGTGATTCACCGGGATCTCAGTGATCTTGTATCCGAACCCTTTGATCAGCGCCGGGATAAACCGGTGCATTCCATAAAATGGAACGAGGGCGTTCCGGCATTCGCGTCGCATCGCTTTGAGGGTACAACCCGTGTCGCGCACGCCATCTTTGGTGAATCGGCTTCGAATACTATTCGCAATCCTGCTCTGGATTCTTTTAAACCAGGTGTCTTGACGTTTCGCCCGAAAACCGCACACCAGATCCACGCCTTTTTCGATTTCAGCCAGCAACCGCGGGATATCACCAGGGTCATTCTGTAAATCACCGTCGATCAATACCAGTACATCTCCTCGCGCGGCGTGTAGCCCTGCGTAAATAGCGGCGCTCTGTCCGCTGTTCTTCTCGAATTGTAACACCCGCACCGTCGGCTTTCTATCGATCCTGGCGACAGTGTCGTCGGTCGAACCGTCATCGACAAAAATGATTTCATGGGAAGAGTTTGCCAGCACGGATTCCAACTCTTTCTGGAGTTGCACGACATTTCCCTCCTCGTTGAAGATGGGCGCAATCACTGATACCCCGGGCGTACTCATCACAGCGGCAGTGTCTGGTATTCGTAGCAGGCAAACACGCGAATTTCTCGGAGCGGCAGATTCCTGCGCTGAAGCTCATAAACCGCGACAAGCTCCCAGCGATTAAACGCACCTTGTAGATTGTGCGGCGGCGCGCTCTCCGGTCGATCCGTTATATAGAGAGCGGTCCGATCGATGAACTTATTCACTCCCTCTTGTTCACTGAAGTAGGTGCTTTGCTTTGTCGAGGGATCTGCCTCAACGAATTCATCGTACCGGGGCCAGAACGAAAATTCGTTTTGCATGTCTTGTGACTCAGGAATGTAGACCGGCGGGTGGCCTGGTCCCTCGACCCGCTTTTCTGGCAGATAAAAAGAGAGCATGGAGGCCGTCTGGTACTTATTGCCGATCAGGAAAACTTTCGTCTTGAGCTTGTTTTCCATCTCGGCTCGTAACCCGCCGATCTGTTCTGCAATTGTCTGCCAGCCGCGCAATCGCGCGCTGGGATCGAAACGGTATGCGACCGGTACCCCGACAACTCGCAAGAGATCCGTATTGAGGGTGATCCAGGTCATTGCTCCGGAAAGGATGAGTCCGCCCAAACAGACGGCTCCGGCCCAGCGATGTTTGCTGGCGAACCGCAGCCAGAAGGCAGTTGCCAGTATTCCCAGGCTGATCAGACCAGGAGCAGTCCAATTGGGTTCACCGACTTGGTGAAACCCCAGAATGGCGTAAGTCAGGAGAATCGGCCAGGCAAAGCTCAGCAAAAAGCAGATTTTGCTATTCTGGAACGCTTTTCGAATAGAACCGAAAAGCGCGATCAAACAACCGATGTACAAGAGCGGCGAGTAGACTCCGAGCTGCCCGGCCACGAACGTCGCAAACTTGTCCGGTCTGATTCCAAATTCTTCCTGGAGTCCCCCGCGCTGGGCGAGATGGTCGAGAGTAATCCACTCATGTTGTTGATTCCAGATCAGCGGCGGCACGAGGAAAATCGAAAAGCAAAGAAGCAAAATGTAGAACCCCCGCCGCCGCAGTTCTCCGCGATATTTCGGGACGACCAGGAGGAAGAACAGGATCGAAAAAAGCTCGAATGCGTTGGTGTATTTGCACAGGAACCCGAGGCCAATCAGAATTCCGGTGACAGGCCAATAGAACGAGAATTTCGGTGAGCGTTCGATCGCCATCCAAAAGGTGAAAAGTGAAGCCGCCCAAAAGAAGACCGATAGCGGATCGATGGTCATGACAGTGGAGCCTACGTTGAAAATCGGCACCAGGTTAAGCGCGATGACCGACCAGAAGGCGACTTTTTCTCGAAAGAGTTTCAGCGCCAGGAAATAAACAAATATCGAAGTGCCTAAACCGAGCAGCGGGCTAAAGAAACGGATCCCAAACTCGGTTGGTCCAAAGAGCGAAGTGCTTGCCAGTATAGCCATGGCGACCCCTGGACCCTTGCTGTAGTAACAAATATCCGGATGCTGCGACCAGAGATAATAATAGCTCTCGTCGGGAGAGAGCTCGAATGAGGCGGCAGCGAACCATCGAATGCCTGTCAAAACCGCCAGGAATCCAAGCAATAACAGAAAGCGGCTCCTCATGATGTAGACGAGCCGACGAGCGACGGGTGAGCCGAATAAAAGTGGGGCCAGAATCGCCGCGTGATCGATCGATAGAGAATTGCGGCGATACCGGCTACCAACAGCGCAAAACCAATACCCAGGATCGCAGAGACAAAAACGTCACTCGGCCAGTGAACTCCGCAGTAGATACGGGAATACGAAACGATTGCTGCCGGGATAGTGTAGAGGGCGCCTAGGCGTCCGAAAAAAAGAATCGCGAGAGTCGCAACGATCAAATTGTTCATTGTGTGCCCGGATGGAAATGACCTTCCTTCAACCTGGGCAGATGGAGGTTTTGAGAGCGCGATCCGTAATGGACGAAAGATCGCGAGAATTTCGGGTTTGGCGTTCTGAAGACTGACCTCTCGCACCTCGGCCAAGGCCTCGTGCGGGCGTGGCCGATGGACGAGTCTTTTCATTGATTGAGTGAACACTCCGTCCGTTATCCCCACTGCGCACAAAGTAACCAGGACAAAGCTCCGGGCCCGGAAATCACCTTTCCAGAGAAGAATGACGGCAACGATTGCGAGAAACGGCATCCAAAGGCTGGCATTAGAAAAGATAGCCACGACCCAGTCCAAGACGGGATTGGTCCATTGTCTATTGATCAGAAAGAGCAGCTTTATATCCATGCGTCAGAGACCGGCGCACAACGCGTTTGGCTGCCGGGCCCGCCTGCGTAAGCTAAAAACACCATGTCCATCAAACATGCAAAGAATTTCATTGCTCTACTCGCCATCGTCTCCACCCCGATACTCTGCGGTGCGCAGGAGGATCCGAATGTGATTTTGGAACAGATTCGCACCTCCCAGGCGCAACTAGACAGACCGCTCTCCGGACAGCTCCGGCCGGAAGAAGGCGATCCTATTCCACTCGAGCTTCGACTGAAAGGGAATCAAGAAGAGTTCCGATTTCAAAATCCGCCCGAAACTCTGGTCTTGCAGTTACGAGACGAGAGTTCGGTGCTAACCGACCAGACCGCAGGCGGAAAGCAAGTGGTGTCCGGTCCGAAATTGAGCCAGGCGGTACGAGGGACAGACATCACGTATGAAGATCTTTCCCTGCGGTTCCTTTATTGGAAAAATGCGAAATACGAAGGGGAACAACGGGTAAAAGGCCTGACTTGTTCCATTATTCTAGTCCAGCCGACTGCGAGAATATCGCCATATGGATCGGTTCGAATCTGGGTCGCCAAAGATCGTGGGGCGATGCTGCGGGCCGAAGCATTCGATTGGAAAGGGAAGCTGGTAAAACGTTTCGAGGTGGTATCCGGGCAACGCATTGAAGGTAAGACCGTCTTTAAGCAGATCCGGATCGAACGGGTCGATCCGGAAACCGGAAAAACAGCGTCGCGGACTTATTTAGAGGTCAATGCTTAGGCCGCACTCCGCGCGCCCTGAAGAGCGCGCTTTCGCGCGTTCTTGACCGTGCGAATGCACGGTCGTCAGGAAGCGCGGAGCGATTCCTTCTTTGACCAATTTTGGGCAAAGATAGCGAATTCTGATCGTATTTGAGGCGACGTGTTCCATTTGACAGGCAAAAATTTGCTTCTACTGTGCCGGTCTTTGATCATGCGGAAGTCAGGGTTGCTATTTGTTTGCAGTGTGCTTCTCGTCTCATCGCTATTTGGCGAAGAGAGGGACGACAACGCTGCCCGGTTCACCGAGAATGCGATGAAGTTACGCCAAAGCATTCTGTTCAAGGTCGAGCCGGAAACAAAGCGGAACCAGCTGCTCGGTCGGACGGACGTCAAATACCCTTGGCATGAGAGTATCGTTACAACCGTTTTCTGGATTGGCGAAAACCCGAGCGTGAACAATCCGGTCCCAAACCAATCCAGTGCTTGGGATCATAACTGGGCCCATGATTTTGGAGGATCGGATAGCCCAAATTCTGGCGATCGAAAGGGTTTTATCCCTGCCAGATTCGTTCCGCGGCAAAATCCATTCTATGTGGCCTTGCCTTACAACGACGTCAGCGGAGGTCGCACTAAAGCGGAAGCATCGAAGATTATCCCGTGGTTTCACGAAGCTTTCGTGAAATCCGGGCAAACCGTGTTGAGAGGGCGGTGGGTAGCAATTCGCAAAGGGACCCGCATTTGCTACGCGCAATGGGAAGATGTGGGTCCATTTCGGAGCGATCACTGGCAATACGTTTTCGGTACCGACCGACCGTGGGCTAATCTGAATCAGGGAGCCGGGATGGATGTTTCGCCTGCTATTCGCGACTACCTGAAGCTGGGAAGCACGGATGTCACGGATTGGCGTTTTGTAGACTTCGAGGAAGTCGCGCCCGGGCCGTGGACGCTTTACGGGGACAACAACACCTTTGTCATCGACCGCCGTAAGCGCGAGCAAGAATTTGTGCGGCGGGGACAGTAGGGCGGCGCCATTGCGGCCTGAACCCAGCGCGTACGAGCCCGTTCGTCGCGCCCCTTAAAATCTCACGAAGTCGCCTTCATCCCAGCGAGACTCTCTTTGTTCTCCATCCAGTATATAAGAGACTCTCAGGTGTTTGGTTTCACCTTTATAGGGATCGATTCCGAAGGTTTCGTTTGAAGCCGAGAAAGGTTCTCCGTTCATGGCAAACTCGCGGACAATCCTGGTGACGTCCACGTAGTGGCCGCGGGCGCCATACATGGCGCGAACGATTCGGATCCGTCCTTCGTATTCACCGTAACCAGGCCCTGGTCCTGGATAATAGCCGGGACCCTCCTCGTAGCCGCCTCCCCTGAAATAGAAGACGTCGCCTTCATCAGTGCTCGTTCGGTAGCGCCGACCGTCGACCACATAAACAACCACAAGCGTCTTCTGATGTGTGGGCGATGGATCGTATCCAAAGAGCTCGTTGCTCACTCGGAATGGGTCGCCGCGCCGAGCGAAACGTTGAACTTCCCTCGTGACATCCATTCCCCCTCGGTTTCTTGTGCCATAGTATGCTGACTCCACATAGATGCGCTGCGCTACCGCGCTACTTGCGAAAGCCAACACCATTAACAAGACGGAAAGGTAGGAACGATTCATAAAGTCTCTAAAATAGACGTCTCTTTGAGAGACTCCTATCAAGCAAATTCTTGACTTTCACGACGCAGATTCTCAGCCTTGAACAAACGGTCTTGTTTTAAGATCCAACATCGAAACCCCAATGAAAAAATACCTTGTAGGTGCCACGCTTTGCCTCATTTCCCTGTGTGCCGGCGTGCAGGCACAAGAAGAACTGACGGGAACACTGAAGAAGATCAAAGATGCTGGAACGATTTCCGTCGGACACCGAGAGTCGTCAGTTCCCTTTTCCTATTACGACGACAAAAATCAGGTTGTCGGCTACTCGCATGAACTAGTCATGAAGGTTGTCGACGCGGCAAAACAGAAACTCAACATGCCGAACCTGCAGGTGAAGTTGATTCCTGTTACTTCCCAAAATCGAATTCCTTTGATCCAGAACGGAACGATCGACATCGAATCTGGATCAACCACGAACAATCTGGAGCGCCAGAAACAGGTCGATTTTTCCGACACGATGTTCATCATCGGTACTCGGCTGCTGGTGAAAAAAGATTCGCCGATCAAAGATTTCCCAGATTTGAAGGGCAAAAATGTCGTTGTTACCGCCGGAACGACTTCGGAACGTTTGATCCGCGAGATGAATGAAAAGAACTCGATGGGGATGAATGTCATCAGCGCTAAGGATCACGGCGAATCTTTTCTGACGCTGCAGAGTGGCCGAGCTGCTGCGTTCATGTTGGACGACGCGTTGCTAGCCGGCGAACGGGCCAAAGCTCGGAAACCGGATGATTGGGTTGTCGTCGGTACGCCACAGTCAAAGGAAGCGTACGGAATGATGATGCCCAAAGGGGACACTCAATTCAAAAAACTGGTCGATGACACAATCGCTAAGGCGGAAACCTCCGGCGAAGCCGAGAAGCTGTACAACAAATGGTTCATGTCGCCGATCCCTCCGAAGGGGCTGAATTTGAACCTTCCCCTGAGTGACGACATGAAAGAGCTCTATAAGAATCCTAACGACAAAGCATACCAATAGCCATCTGGATTTTGCATTCGAATGCAAAGTCCGCAGCTTATGCCGACACTCGCAGCGGGCCTCGACTGGAACATTTTTTTTCAGCCAGCCTTTGATGGCAGCGGCAACTATCTGCGGTTCCTCTTAGTGGGGTTCCAGTGGACGTTGTATGTCGCAATCACAGGATGGATCATTGCATTTGTGATTGGCTCGGTGGTAGGCGTTTTTCGAACGCTGCCAGGTCGTGGGCTACCAGCTTTAGGCACTGCATATGTCGAGGTTTTTCGGAATATCCCTCTCTTAGTGCAGCTGTTTCTTTGGTACTTTGTTTTCCCAGACATCGTTCCACATTTCGGAACCTGGTTTAAGCAATCGCTGAACCCGTTGATACAGCAGTTTGTAGCGGGCTCGCTCTGCCTCGGCTTTTTTACGGCGGCTCGAGTGGCAGAGCAGGTGCGTTCGGGGATTAATTCACTGGGCGCCGGCCAACGTGCAGCCGGCCTGGCGCTTGGATTCAACATCCCGCAAGTGTATGGGATCGTCCTCTTGCCGGTGGCGTACCGGATAATCATACCGACGCTGACTTCTGAATTCTTGAATATCGTCAAGAACTCTGCGGTGGCATCTACGATCGGTTTGATCGAGTTATCTCGCCAGAGCCAGCAGTTGGGCGAGTTTACGGCGCATTGGTACGAATCATTTATCGCGGTCACGCTCCTTTACGGAGTCATTAATATCACCGTCATGATCATTTCACGATTCGTTGAGAGGTTCACCCGTTTGCCCGGGTATGTCGGAGGCAAGTGACGATGTATCAATTTGATTGGAGCTCAATTCCCGGCGCTCTTCCCTACCTCTGGGCAGGGATGGCACGGACTTTGCAGATCACCGCGACTGCGATAGTCGTCGGCATTCTCCTTGGCACCTTGATAGCCGTATTGCGGTTGTCGAAAAACAGCTTCCTCTCCAGCCTGGCCGCACTGTATGTCAACGGGTTCCGATCGATCCCGTTGGTGATGGTGCTGCTCTGGTTTTATCTGCTGGTTCCGAGCGTTATAAGCAGGATCATGGGACAGCCGAACATGGACATTCGACTGCTCTCGGCTTTTGTGGCGTTCTCGTTATTTGAGACATCATACTATGCCGAAATCATTCGAGCCGGGATCCAGAGCATTTCGAAAGGTCAGGTGTCCGCCGGCCTGGCTCTCGGAATGACAGGTGGTCAAACGATGCGTTTGATCGTTCTGCCTCAAGCGTTCCGGCGGATGACGCCTCTGCTTCTGACCCAGGCCATAATCCTTTTTCAGGACACGTCATTGGTGTATGTGATCGGATTAGCCGAGTTTTTTGGTGTGGCGTACAACACCGGGAACAGGGACGGAACGCTTGTAGAACTGCTATTGTTTGCCGGGGCCGTTTACTTGGTCATTTGCCTAAGCGCCTCGACACTCGTCCGGATTTTACAAAAAAGACTGGCTCCATGATCTCCATCAAGAACGTCTCAAAATGGTACGGCGATTTTCATGTGCTGAAGGACTGCAGCACCGAGGTGAGCAAGGGGGAGGTGGTAGTCGTCTGTGGGCCGTCCGGCTCCGGCAAATCGACGCTAATTAAATGCGTAAATGGGCTCGAGGTGTTTCAAAAAGGGGAGATACTCGTGGACAGCGTTTCAGTCGGTGCGCGGGGAACAAAGCTTTCCAAGCTTCGTGCTCGGGTCGGGATGGTCTTTCAACACTTCGAGCTGTTTCCTCATCTTCGCGTAATCGATAATCTCTGCGTTGCCCAATTGAAAGTTCTCGGTAGAGGCAAGGCAGAAGCTACCGAAAAAGGCCTTAAGCTTCTCGATATGGTCGGTCTGAAGGCGCATAGCCAGAAGTTTCCAGCGCAGCTGTCCGGCGGTCAGCAACAGCGCGTCGCGATTGCCCGAGCTCTCGCCATGGATCCGATCGCGATGCTTTTCGATGAGCCGACCTCGGCGTTGGACCCTGAAATGATCAAAGAAGTGCTCGATGTCATGGTGAAGCTGGCCCAGGAGGGAATGACAATGATGGTCGTTACCCACGAAATGGGATTTGCCAAGCAAGTCGCCGACCGAGTGATCTTCATGGATCAGGGCCAAATCGTCGAAGATCGTCCAAAGACAGATTTCTTCAGCAAACCCGGGACCGATCGTGCCCAGCAGTTCTTGTCGAAGATCCTATCGCATTAGGATTTCGCAGATCTGCGAAATCCTGCCAAATCCTGTCTTGACCTTCCGGTCAAATGCTCCGACGGCCGGTCGTCCTGTACATGAACGAGTTTCACGGATTCGGTGAAAAGATAGGGGCGACCATTTCCGACGCGTTTACGCTCTATAAGCCATCTGCCGACAAGCTGCCGAGCTACAAGGCGCGCCAGTTCCTGATTAAGCGCGGTGTCCCGTTCGAGGTTCAGCAAGAGAAACCGGAAGGCCCGCTGGTTGTAGCCGTGGGTGATAAAACAATCTCGGGTTTCGACGATAAGGCTTACGAAACTGCCGTCACCGATGCGGGTTATCCGAAAGCGGCCAAGCCGGAGAACGTCAATTTCGGCGGACTTGTCCTGATCCTGGTGATTCTGGTCATTTACGTCACGATGGTTTACGGGCCGATCGCCGCGTTTCTTGTCGAACTGTTCCCGACGCAGATCCGCTATACCTCAATGTCGTTCCCGTACCACATCGGGAACGGTTGGTTTGGCGGATTCCTTCCGCTGATTATCGGCGCCATCACGGCGGCGACAGGAAATATTTATGCCGGTTTATGGTATCCGATTTCAGTGGCTGTCATGAGCTTTCTTGTGGGCACACTGCTGATTCGCGAGACTAAGGACCGCGATATCCGAGCGACGGAGTCGCCGACCTAGGCGCGCCTCCGGCGCGTCGTTGTCCGTCGACCGTCTTCGGTCAACCGTCGACCGTTATTTTCTCGTCGTGGCCGACTTTGAAAGGAGGTGGCACGCGCACGATGTTGCGATTCCGCCGTCGCCAAGGCTAAGAGGTAACTGCGCCTGCGGTTGGGCCTGGCAATCGGTGAGCCATTGTTCCAGTGCTCGCTCGAAAAAACGGAAGACGGTCGGCGCAAGACGGAAGACGGAAGACGGTGGACGGTCGACCGCTACCCGAAGTTTCGATCGAAACTTCGGTAGCGACATCCCCGATTTTGGGCTATAGAGTCCGTCCGTATGAAGGTGTTGGCATATTCAAAATGGGACGCTGTGCCTGTTATCTGCGGTGTCTTGCATTTCGCCTACGTATTAACTCTTTTTGCCGTTTTCCCTATTGCGCCCTGGTGGTTACTGATCTGCATGGGGCTGATCTATTCCATCAGCATCTCTTGGAATATCAACGGGATCTCGCACAATTTTCTGCATAACCCATTCTTCGAGTCTCCGGCATTGAATCGCCTTTTCAGCATTCTCGAATCGCTGACTGTCGGCTTTTCGCAAACCTTTTACAAATATGTTCACCATCGGCATCACATGGGCAACAGCGATAAGCCGAGCGAAAAAGGTGAAACCGTCGATTGGCTTTCAATTTATCGGCATGGAGATGACGGGGAAGCGGAGAATCCCTGGAGCTATGTATTTCTCAGCTATTTCCGAGAAGATCCGAAAGCGATCTACGCGGAAATCAAAAGAAAGAACAGCGTCGAAGCGAAGTGGGGCGTGTTTGAGATATTCGCTTTCATGGCTTTTTTTGCGCTTCTTGGGATATTGAATTGGAAATTCATCTTATTCTTCCTGCCCTTCTATTACTTCGGTCACTGTCTTTCCTATCTGAACGGATATTTTCTTCACTATGGCGGGAATCCGGACAAACCGATAGCCTGGGGAGTCAGCTCGTATCACAAGCTGTACAACCTCACCTGGTTCAATAACGGGTACCATGCAGAACATCATTTCCGGCCCAAGCTTCACTGGACCAAGATGCAGGCGCTGCACGAGCAGATCCGTGAAGAACAACGGAGGCAGGGCACGCGCGTCATCACCCCGCCGCATGCGCTGGGATTCATGGACCCGACATTGCCCGAAAAGAGTCGTCCGGTTGAGGCCGAGACGAATGTCGGGCGCTAGTCGGTGGTCTGCTCGGTCGAAGGTGCGATCCTAGTTTTCTGTGTTTGGCTAACCACGCCTACTGATTGACCGGCTGGGTTGGTTGAATGACCCACTGGGTAGGCGCCGTGCCTATATTCACGGTAATAAAAGAATTGCCTTTTTCGTCCCAGGTCCAAACGCTTCCGTTAACAGTGTTCCTCCAAATAATCTGGCCCGCGCCGCTGCCGTTCAGATAAGCGACCCTGTTCAGCTGCCACGGTTTGCCAGGACGGCCCGGATCTGCCGGGTTTTCGATGCTGGTCACAGTTTGTTCATTGGTCTCCCAGATACTGACAGCTCCGCTGTTCGTGTTTTGCCAAACGATGGCATCTTTACCGTGTCCATTGACCGCTCCGAATCCCATTATTTTCCAACCCGGCGCTGGAATTGTGCTGATGACAGGGTTTGCGACACGCGAACCATTGCTGAAGAACCATGGCGATAGCTTTCTGGTAGAAGTATTTTGCCAGATCAATTGAGGCGTGCCGGTTCCAGCCAAGTCGGCAACACCGACGATTTTCCAACTCGGGTTAGGCGAGTCCAGAAAGCTCACAGAAAAGTTCAGGTTGCCTTGATTCGTCGCCATCCATGTGCCTCCTCTCTGAGAATCGTGAACGATCAGGTCGGATCTGCCGTTCCCGTGGAAGTCGCCGATGGCTTGCACCGTTCCAGTGACGCCGGATCCGCCAACGAAGAAATTTGCTATACCGGGGACAATAGTGCCACTAATAGTCCAAACACTGAGTTGTCCGGTGTTTGAATTCACCCAAAGAATTCCAGGGTTTCCAGTGAAATTGCCGGCACCGATGATCCGCCAGTTTAAGGGTGCGGAACCAATGATGGGGTTCTGTACGATGTTAGTTCCATTCATGCTCCAGATCGAGACCTGCCCCGTGGCCGTATTCCGCCAAACGAGGTCTCGGTTAGGAACAAAACTAAGAGATGAGCTTGCCGTTGCCGTGAAAGAGAGCTCGTTGGAGGGGACGCTTTCCACACCGGCCGTGTTGTATGCGCTCACCACGAAATAATAAGTCGCCCCTGAAGCTAAGTTTGAGATCGTGGCGGAGGTGTTGTTTCCCACGTCAATGGTCTGGGTATAAGTCCCGCTTACGGTACCCTCTCGCACTCGGTAGCCGACGAGGTTTGGGCCGCTTGAGGGATTCCAAGCGAGAGTGACACTTTGAGCGGCTTGCGATGATACTGCAGCCAAGAACGAAATACCGGACAAAAGCGTTGCCGGCAGGAAAAGCCTAATGCGTTTGAATAAATTCTTCTTCCGTGAGCAGTTCATGATTGTCGTGTTCTGATTCGTTCGAGCACTTCCCCCGCTGTGCCGCACCGGTGTTACAGAATGCGCTCCGCTAAAAAAGAGCTTCGGTTGGCCGAGCTTTTAGCTTCGAACTCCTTAGTGATCTAACGTTAAGGCTGGTACCCTGATCAGCGTCAGGAACCGTAAGGTTCTAACAAAAAGAAAATCTGGTCTCATTTCACAAAGTTCTGATCTCCGTCCTTGTCTCGTTCAAACGTACCATCCTTGTTGGTCTATGGAGCGCGAGGCTAGCTCAGGGCTCTGACGGATGCAACAAAAATACAGAAATTTATGAACATCATTTAATTTCTATGCCCGCTGTGGAAAACCACAATTATATCGAGTTATTTGGCCGATCAGAATTTTGGTAGGAGCGAGGCACAACCATAGGAATCAGGACCCAAAACCTGTCAGCACCACAATAAATCCCCGCTATCCACCACAATTATATCAAGTTATTTGGCCGGTCAGAATTTTGGTAGGAGCGGGGCACAACCATAGAAATCAGCCCCCCAAAAACCTGTGATCGCCGGGGTACGGCCCCGCCTTGCACCTCAATAGGACGCCACCAGTCCTATACCGATTCCAATCAGTCCGGATGCTATCCAGGCTCGGGGCGCGATCTCTTCCTTCAAAAATAGAGCGGATGCTGCTGTCACTAAAATTGGGCTCAGACCTTCGAATGCAAACAAGCGATTCAGCGGCAGCTTGGTCATCAGAAATACCCAGAGAAGAAACCAGCCCGTCATGGCCGCGATGCCCGCGCTGAACCATCCGAATCGGTAACGTTTTCGCGCCTTTGGCAGAGAGGGAGAACCCGAGCCTTTCTTCATGCAGACTTGTCCAGCCGCCAGGACGATTTGCGAAAGCGCTATTAAAAGAAAAACTGAAAGGTGCACCATTGTTATCTATTCGTGTGAAAATCCGAGAATGATCGAACCGATTAGAATGAGGCCCATGCCGGCCATTCTTCCTGTGGGGATCGCTTCGTGCAGAATCAGCCAGCAAGACAATGGTACGAACAGGTGTACGACCGCGCTAAGCCCGTAGGCCAGGTGGAGATCCATATGCGGCAGCGCAATCAACCAAAGCACCAATCCTCCCACATACGCGATGATCCCCGATGCGACCCAGAGGTTCACTAGAGCCACCAGGAATTCCTCAGGGCTAGTTAACGCTGCGGTCGCACCAATCTTTAAGAGAACCTCTGCTGCTGTTACTGAGAAAGCGCTTAGCAGTACGAATACAATCGGATACCAACGAGCACGGGCCATGTGATGTAGGGATTAATCAGCTTTCTCGCAATGTTGCAACTTCAGTTTGCGCTGTCCCGGATTTCAGCGAGGATCGCTCCCTATGATTGACCAGCCCCTTCTTACCCAAGCCACTTCGTTTGGCTCGGCTTCAGTCTATGAGGCTGTTCCCGAGGCCGATCGGCTTGCGTGGAAGACGTCGTTTGAGCGCTATGCTGCGGACCATCGCTACTATGATCTGGTCCGAGAGACGTTAGGGGACCAGTTCGCACACCGTTATTTGATTTTACGGGATGGACAGGGAGTGGCTCGAGCGGTTCAACCATTTCTGGTTGTCCAGCAGGACCTGATTACAGGTACACCGGCATTTGTGCGAAGCCTGGTCGAAAAAATCCGCCGGCACTTTCCGTCGTTCCTCAAACTGAAGATGTTGATGGTGGGTTGTTCCGCTGGGGAGGGGGATATTGCGTTCGATCAGGCCACCGGCAGTGTCGCATGGGTGGCTGGGGCGCTCAAAGAAGCGTTGCCGCCCATCGCCAGAAAATTGAAGACGATGCTGATTGTCTTCAAAGACATGCCGCGCTTTTATCGTGAGTTTCTGGACGACCTTCAGACCGCTGGTTTTACGCGAATTCCGAGCATGCCAGCTACCCGGCTTGAACTAACCTTCTCCGATTTCGAAGAGTATCTGAGAACGCAGTTGAGTCACGCAATGCGCAAAAATCTTCGTAGGAAGTTTCGAAAATCGGAAATCGGCGACCCGATCGAATTGAGTGTTGAAACTGACATCTCTCAGTATGTCGACGACCTCTATCCTCTGTATCGACAGACATTGAGCCGATCGGAATTCAAGTTTGAGGAACTAACAAAGTCGTATCTTTGCGAATTGGGGAGGCGACTACCTGACCGCGCGAAATTCCTGATTTGGCGCAAAGCGGAAAGGATTGTGGCCTTCGCATCTTGCGTGGTTCATGACGGCGTGCTCAAGGACAACTATATCGGCCTCGATTACTCGGTTGCGCTTGATTATCACCTTTATTTTGTGACTTGGCGCGACACGGTGATTTGGGCGCTCAAGAATGGTGTGCGTATCTACCACAGCGCCCCATTAAACTATGATCCGAAATATCATTTCCGCATGGATCTCGAGCCCTTGGATCTCTATGTGCGCTCTCCGCAAGGCTGGCTAAATCCTATCTTCAGGCTGGTCCTTCCATTTCTGGAGCCGACCCGATATGATCGGACTATTCAGAAATTCGCGAACCGAAACGAGCTATGGTGATCGACCGCCAGCAGAACGCTGTTTGGTTTGTTTTAGATAACTTAGAATCGATTCCATCGATTCCTTTGGATCGGATTGACGCGCGCCAGATCGGGAGGTCGCTTCGGTTTATTACAACCCGGCGAATCGTCTCGAAATTTGAGTCCGAATTCGGAAAATGTTTCCGCTCTTTCACGCTCTCGGGCTCGGGCGACTTCCATCATTTAACCGCGATTTTCATGCGGCAAATCAGAGAACCGTTTGTCGTTGTATCGTTCGATAACCATCCGGATTGGGATATTCGCC
Source organism: bacterium (assembly GCA_046727495.1). GTDB lineage: Bacteria > Verrucomicrobiota > Verrucomicrobiia > Chthoniobacterales > JAFAMB01 > JBKPBY01. Next base: position 19,794 of record JBKPCS010000097.1, read on the forward strand.
CGCCGCATTGGTCTTGCGGAGCCTGGGTTAATCGAGCGTTGGAGAACAGTATGGTGCGACAAGTCGCTGTTTGGGGCTGCGGGAGTTTCGAATGCCGCTTGCCCTGGCGTCTTCTTGGAAATCGCGGGGCTTGCAAGTCAGGGCGGTTGATCGTAAGGCCGTGGCAGCAGCCCAAGATTGTCTATCCGGAATGGCTTCAACCAATTTCTTCCCCCGGGTGGCGCGATTCTTTCCAGCAATTTGCCACGGGCATTTCACTTCCGGTCTATATTACCGTTGATCTTGACTGTCTCGTGTCGACTGACGCGGTAACAAACTGGGAGAGCGGACTGTTTGCGATCGAGGACGTCTTATGGGCCATTCAGTGTTTGCGAAACCATTGCGCGGTGATCGGAGGCGATCTCTGCGGCGCTTTCTCGTCGCAAGAATACGGTTCCCGTTTCCAGAAACTTGCTGGACGTTTCGATCATCCACCTCAACCAGAGCTGCCTGCAGACCAGATCCGAAGAATCAATGGGCGCGCCATCGGCCGGATCTGGCCAGTATTAATTGGGGCAAAAGAGAGTTGATTTTGGCCCCGGTTTGTAATCCTCCGGTAAGGTCACCATATATCGTGACTTTCCAAGGGGCGATGCTTCGGCTTTCTCGGGAATAAAAGAACAATTTTTGTATCCTACCTCTAATAGTGCTGACGCGTGCATGGTTTGGAGGTAGGATTTTTTTATCGTCTCCCTCCAAACGTTATCAGTGCAGTCGCGGAGGCGACCAAAACCTCAAATCCAAAACATGATCAAACCATCGAAAGCAGTAATTGCTGGTGCGGCGGTTGCCGGACTACTAACGGGTTCCTTCGCGGTTCGCGCCTATGCGGCGAGTACGAGCGGAAAAGCAGGTGTCTCTCTCCAGACCCTGGCCGATGCCGACAAA
>JBKPCS010000098.1:0-6998 GCA_046727495.1 bacterium
TCATTACGCAGGATCAAGTAAGGCGTAACCAAATCGCTATACCGGTGTCGGACCAGCTCAAACGACTGCTTGATTGCCTTGGAGTATGCCGGTTCGTCAGTCGAGCCGATTAGTCCGAACAAAAATATGGTCTTTCCCAAAAAGAGAGATTGTGCTGACCTGTTTCCCGTTCAGGTAAACAGTTGAGAACGGCGCACGATCACCAGCGTGTGGTCCATGCGGCAGACGGTGATCTTCCACAATCCTACTGCTGCGATATTCGATCCCGATCTCACTGATTGTAGTTGCCGCCCTGGACTGGAACGCTTTCATCCCACTCAACACCGGTAACAACGTGTCTCGCAAAACCCGGTTCGCCCGTCTCCGAGCAGTAATCATGTTTTGCGTAAGATCGGTCATCCTCAGAACTGCGTGCTCAACCGGCTTGCGCTCTTCTTCAAATGTGTCCAGCAGGTTTGCTTTGGCGACAGCACGCTGAACAAGCGCCACCTTCCAGCCCAGGTTCCAGGCATCCTGGATACCGGTTTCATACCCTGTGCAAGTGCCGGGCTATGGATGTGTGCTGCGTCACCCAATACCAAGACGCGACCTCGTTTCAGATGCTCGACCATCCGCGAGTTGACGCGAAAATAGGTGCTCTAACCCAGGTTACTGAGACGCATCGGAACTGACGACCGTCCGTCTGCTAATTCCTGCCATTCTTGCAAAACGGGCCGTTGTTCCGTTCGCAAATGTTCCGGCGGATTGTCGGCAACCAACCGATGTAAACCGCTCCCAAGCGGAAAGAAGCCAAATAACCCGTCGCACATCTCGAAAATTTCGATTGTGCGCGCCTGAATACCGATCGCGCGCGATTCATCGACGCGATCTTCAGCAGAATCTATGATCCTGAAGCGCAACCCTTGAAGACTGAGAGCGGCCGCCATACTCAGTCCGACCGGGCCTGCACCGACGATCAGCGCGTCCAGATTTGTCTTCATCAATTCCTTTTTCCCGGGTTCGTATGCGGCCGTACAACGGGATGTGCGCGATGCGTTTGGCGTTTCGCGTTTCGGGTTCCGCGTTCCGCGCTCTTCCTAGTTGCCGTCGCTCCCACTTCCTCCTACTTGTCCTCGTCCTCGAACGACTATCCGGCCCTATCCGTACAATTAGAGCAAGAGAATAACTTATAATTTTTATGTTGTATATTTTCGGTAATCTGCAATACTTCCTCCATGGCCTGGCGCATACACGAAAATGTAGTTCGCGGCGAAATTGACAACCGGACGCCCGCGCAAGTTATAGGAAAAATCTGGCTGGCGGGTCGCGATCAGCCACTAGTTTTACGGTTGAGCGGCAATTGTCATAAGGACCTTGCCGGACGCCTGCTTACCTTCTCGAATGCAAAACCGAGACCTGATGTCTCTCTCCAGTTAACCAACGATCAGACTGGTGTTGCTGGCGATATAACAGCCGCAAGGAAAGTACGAGTGATCGAAGGGTTCGATGCTTGTGACTGGAGAGCAGAAAAGCCGTCTCACCTCGCCAATGCTCTGTATGTGGAATGGTACAGCGAAACGAATGGACGCGTCGTCATCGAGTCCGCGGACTATGAGATTACCGTGAGCGAGCCGTCGTGGGAGATATCCGATGAAGAAGAAGCGCAACAACGAGAAGCTAGCTCTAACGCATTGCAAGCATTCTTGAACCGTGTTGCGGGCGTCCCTGATCCTCGCGAAGAAGCTGCTTATGCCAACGGGCCGGAAAATGAATACGAATGGGAGCTCTTTCTGCGGGCTTCGGATCGTCGTGTGGATAAACTGAGCGAAGTCATGGAGAAATATCACGATCATCCGGACTGCGACCGTCTGGTTGCGCGTGCTATGGGTTGGACGCATATCGAAGAAATGCTCGATGCCCAGGCTGAGCTCGAAAAACAAGGCGAATCGGAGGCTGCTTTCTCGGCGGAAGAAATTGAGTCAGAGGAATACGACGAGATTGATTGGACCCCTCTTCCGCGTCATCCGTTAGCCGAACGCGTGTGCAACCGATCGGTAGAACTACATCAGTTGATTGGTAAAAAGCGCGACAAAGATCTGCAGGATCTTGCCAGCAGCCTCGCTATTCTTGGCGGCAAACTTGCAGGTGCACTCGGCGTCGAGACAACCGGCGCTTGTGCCGGCCTCGGCATGGAGGGACTAGTAGTCGCCAAATTGAAGCGAGCGCTCAACGAGCTTTCACGCGCGTTAGACGCCGCAAGCCAACTTAAACAAAGGAACGTTGAGCTCCCATTCTCGATCGACGAATGGAACGGTGAACTACTGCAAATCCGCCAAGAGATCCTCGCCTTGATGGACGACTATCGGCAACAAGGGCGGCAGAATCCTCTAGATTGATCGCGGAATTGACGGATGACCTTCCAGATCGACGGAACCGCCTCAGACACAATTCGGACCCATCAGATTCGTTCTCGTCCTCGTCTTCGAAATGTGCCGGACAACCTGGTGAGACGGCTTAAACAAGCGGCCTTCACTTTGGCGAGGTGTAGTTCCGAACAATAGAGTAGCGGCGCACTCCAATCGAGGACGAGAATGAGGATGAGACGACCAAATCCGGCGTTTACGCGTTTATTTGGGAACCCGCCAAAACCCTGGGTACTCGATCACGAAGCCCTCTTCGTCTACTTCAAGATCGGCAACAAATCGTCCTCCGCTGCTCTCGTAGCGATAACGCGTAACATCGAGCCGCCGATAGATTTGCTCGAGGTGGGCGCAGGTCGAATCCAGGTACTGGAACCCAGGCCGCGCAGACCGGCGCCAAAGCGCCGATCTTCAGATTGAGCCTGCGAATCGGCAAGGTATTCGTCAACGGGCTGAAGCCGAGATCAATATCAAAACATCCATCAAGCTCAGGTCTTTCCGCACCATTAAAATACCAGTGTCTGCGCGAATCGACCTTGATCTCATGTCGAACAAGCTCGCTCCCGAACCAACCATCGAGTGCCACCTCTTCTGTGCGCCACTCTTCATCGCACTGGATCGTGTAATCGAGTTTGCAAGGCCGGCGATCGATGTGGAAAACCGCGGTACCACGGAAGAACCACCCGTTTTGCAGCCGCTCGACCCGCGCAGCTTCATGTCCCGGATAGTCAAGTCTCTCCCAAAAGATCGACCGCGTAGTCACTATCGTGAAGGTGCCCTCCCAGCACCAACGGGAGTTACGCTGATGATTCTTGATTGATACTTGAACCTGGTCAGGTCGCGGTATTTCCTAATATCAAGGTTATAAGCTCCGCCTATTTCGGGGTCGCGCTGAACTAACACCTGGGGATAGGAGCTCGCCAAACCATAGTTAGTCGGATCATAGCTCCAATAGCGGAAGGTCTGATCAACGATCAGCCCATACGGCGCAAGCGCGGCAACCTGGGCAGGAAAAGGTTGTTTCCATCTTCTCTTAAGTCCTCGAACAACCGCGTTAGCCATCGGCTGATTTGCAGTGTTAGACAAAATCTGCGGTCTATGAATCTTCCCGTCTGGTGTGATCCTAAACCGTGCAGTGACTACGCCTCGACTATAAGCACGCCGGTAGCTGTAATAGAGAATTTCTTTATACCAGCTTGTCGCCGTAGTGTCCTGCAGCTGCCGGAAATACCTGCCCCACACCGATGTGTTCCCATAGAGTGGTATCGCAAGTCGGCGTTCACCGGACGGCGGTCGGGTTGATGCAGTTCTGCCAATTAAACTGTCTGTTGCAACGAGACCCAACAAAACCGCTAAGAAAAATCCGCGGGTGCCTGCGTCCCCGATAAGGTTCATTTTGACTGTGTAGCATAGCACAGAAATGTTGAAACTACGCTGTTATCGAAATGGATTTATTACTCGAGCCCCGTCATAATTTTGGCGATGGTTTAGGTCTTCGCGCGTTTCACAACTGAATCCCTTCCAGGATACAGCTGGCGAATCGAGTTGCTACATCGCCCGAGGGATCAAGATCAGGATCGAAGATCGTGATTTCGATTCCCACTGGTAGACAGCTCTTCATGAACATTCGCAAGACCGTTGTCAGCTCAGCCATCGAAAGGCCATTTGGTTCAGGGCTATCGACTGCAGGCATTTCGGCGCTACGGATGACATCGGCATCGAGATGAATCCAAACCCGCTCGATCTTGCGCTGATCGAAATGATCCAATGCCTCGGTGACGCTGTATTCGAGTCCATCTCTTTCGATCGTCAGCGCTCCGATCTTTTTAATAGCTGTGGCATTGAATCTGGACCGATCATATTCGCCTTCCCGCTCATTCTGCTGAAAGCCGAACGCTACAACGTGTTCCTCTGTGAAGTAGGGAGACAACCCTTCTAGATTGCTTAGATCCACAGGTCCATTGCCAGTTACTAAAGCCAGGTCCTGACCAGCTGCACCCCGCATCGTGCCTCCAACTGCAGTAGAAAAATCGTCGTGTCCGTCGAGGAACAGTAATCCGTGACGCCCGATCCGTTTCGCCGCAAGAGCGTTGCCGAGCAAAATACTGCAATCGCCACCAAAAACTATCGGGAACCGCCCAGCCCGCAGCTCGAGCTCGACCCGATCAGCAAGTTCAATGGCGTATTGACGGATTTTTGGTCCGTTCCAGATGCCGGTGTTTGGGTCCGGCGTAAGCTCATAAGCCGGAGCCGGCACAACGCCCAAGTCCCGGGCATTCAACCGTTGAACCAAGTTTTGCTCACGAAGTGCCCGCCCAAGAAACCGGGCACCGGGCTCTACACCAGGTTTCGGTGCACGGAGTCCCAGGTTGCACGGAGCATCTAGAACCACGAACTCTGTAGGCGCAAACGGCACAACCCAGTGATCTCACGCAAGACTCCTCCTCGCAACGCTCCGCGTGCCAGCGATGGCATTGAAAGCGCGGGGAATTCGCCTGCTTGACGAAGCAGTCGCACGCAGAGGACGCGGAGGAACGCAGACGAAACAAAAATCAAAATCCGAAACTCTGCGTAACTCAGCGGCCTCTGCCTGAAAAATCCTCTTCCGGCCCGTTTACACCCTCGATCTCACCGCCCCGCAGCTGGCGGTGATAGAGCTTCCCGCAAAAAAGCCTGACAATCTTTCAGAAACTCGGCCCGTTCAGATTCCTTCAAGGCACGCGCGACGATGAGTCCGCCGACCATGCAAGCCAGAGCGCCGGCCGCCTGCTGCCTCCGTTTTTTGGCGCCTCCGGTCGTAAGATCGTGCAGTTTTTCAAGGCGTTTGTTGATTTCGGTTGAGAAAGTTCTTTTCACTTTCTGCCCGCTTCGTTCCAGCTCCGGCCCCAGTGCAGCGATCGGACATCCTTTCTCAATGTGCTCCAAATGGAAGGAGCTTAAATAGGTCAGAGCAGCATCAAGCAGAGTCGGCGACCCCGATTCACCTTTGGCTGGCGCCGCCGTCACGAGCATCTCATTGGCTTCCGCCGATGCATGGCGTAGCGCTTCGATCAGCAGGTCCTCTTTCGACGCAAAATGCGCGTAGAATCCCCCATGGGTTAGCCCAGCTCGCTCCATTATTTCGGCAACTCCCAGCTCGCAGATTCCGTCTTGCCGGAAAGCGGCGGCGGCGACTTCGATGATGCGATCGCGGGTCTGGCGTTTGTGTTCTTTTGGCCAAGGCATAGCGGTAATTAGTCTGAGCGATAGCTGGGTAGACAAAACTTCATGACGCTCATCATACTCTGAGCAATAGCAGCAATCAATTTTACTGGGGCAGGCACAAGTAAAATCGTCCTTGACACCATATGACGATCATCATATCGTTGCACCCAACTACTATATGACGATGCTAATATTGTGGTAACAAAGTGCTGAACCAGAAAGGAGACCTCTGATACAAATGGCTAAACCAATACTTGTTACCGGCGCAGCCGGTGGACGCCAAGGTTCAACCGGTAATCGAATTCTGCACTTGCTCATCGAGCGCGGGCTTACCGTACGCGCGCTGGTGCACAAAATTGATGAGCGTTCTCAGCGATTGGAAAAACTAGGCGTTGAGGTTTTAGCGGGTGATCTACTCAATCTGGATTCGGTTAACCAAGCGCTGCGAGATGTGAAACGGGCTTACTTTACCTATCCGGTTGATGACGGACTGCTGGAAGCGACCGCGACGTTCGCCGCGGCCGCACGTGAGGCCGGAACCGAAATGGTTGTCAATATGTCTCAACTGCAGAGCACCGCGATCGCCCCAAGCTTTCGCAACCTGCAACACCGGCTGGCTGACCAAATCTTTGACTGGGCTGACGTCGGCGCGCTTCATCTGAATGCGCCTCCATTCTATGAAAATGTCCGCGCTCTCATCGCCAGGACTGTCACTGATCAAGACACTATCTATCTTCCATGGGGCAAGGGCGAGGCCCTGTTTCCTCTTATAGCCGCAGAAGACGCTTCGCGTGTCGCCGCCGCATTACTGATGGCCGGCGAACTGCCTGTGCAAACCCGCTACCGCTTGGTCGGCCAAGTTCCTACAGTAACCGAGATCGTCGACACTCTCAGTCGCGTTCTCAATCGACCGATTCGTTACGTTGAGATTACCGATGACCAATGGATGAAAGCAATGGAGCAGCACATCAATCGCCACGCCTTGGAGCATCTTGCTAATCTCTGGCGCTTCTTTCGGACCTCGGGAATCCAAAAAGGCGAGAAAGGTTTCGAAGTGAGCGCGACAATTGAAGAACTTACCGGGCAACACCCGCAGACGCTGGAGGAATTTTTCCGGCTCAACGCGCAATCGTTCAGCGGAATCGGGTGCTAGGGGATGGTGAGATAGGAGATTGCTGTCGCGAAGCGACAACAAAACTCAGCCAGGGGTGAGCGGCAGCGAACCCCTGGAAACTGTGCCATATGCGAATTGGCCCTGAAAGCGCATCAGATGGGCGTGCCAAATTCTGGAATCATTTTGAACGCGGCCCTGGCCGGGCCAGCCTGTGGACGTTCGCTCTTGCATCCTTTCAGGATGGGACTCTTGGGGGCGGTAACCAGGGGTTCGCTACGCTC
>JBKPCS010000099.1:0-9734 GCA_046727495.1 bacterium
TTTGCAAAAAGGGAATATCGGTCTTTGGAAAGTGGCTAAGATTTTTCATTTCTTAGCCACTTTTCAGGTTCATCCCCGGATAGATTTGACCTTTCATGATCCGGTGGCACAAAGGATAGATTGGCCTGGGAAGCTTGTCCAGGAGCCACTTTTCATTTCACAACGGCTCAAGCCGGATCGGATTTGGAAAAGTGTCCAAGCAGTTGCTCTGCTTGGACACTTTTTCGATTCATCCCTGGACTGTTATGACCTTTCATGATCCGGTGCCGCACAGAATAGAATTGCTCCTGGAGCTTGTCCAGGAGCCACACAACCGTTCATAACGGCTCGCATCGGATCATAGAAAATTCCCGAACCCGTACACTCTTAATCACTGGGTTGTAGGTTCGATTCCTACACGGTGCAAGTACCTCTCTAGGAACCGCTTACAAAATAAGAACATTCCAATATAGAGTTGTTTTTGTCTTAGAATCATGTGATTATAATCACTGGGTTGATGCACAATGGGTGTGCGGCGGAGAGCCGTCGGAAAGATGTGTTTAAGTTGGTGTCGGAGACCAGTCTAATGTAAGGATGAGCCGGCGTGAGCCGCTGTGACCCGCAATTGGGCTTCTAGATTGGCTTTGCAAACTGATCAGCGGTCCACAGCGTCAGGTCAAGATGGCTCATGAAAGTGCTCGTCGACATGCGTCACCGATTTTACTCGCCCGACCTCGGTCGCTTTATGTAAGCCGATCCGATTGGATTCGCAGGCGGTGACAATCTCTACGCCTTCGTTAGCGATCATCCAACGATCGGTACGGATCTGTTCGGGCTGGAGGAGAAGAGGAGACCAGTGAGCTCGGTGGCGGCGGCGGTGGTGGCGGTCCAGCATCGGGATTTAGCGGATTTACACCCGGTCAGATATATTCCTCCGAAAACGGCAACTACACCGCTCTGGATTCGATTTCGATTGGAAAACGGGAGGCGGAGGTCGATCATTGCCCGATTGGTTCCGGGATTCGCTTCGACCGCGTGTCCCTTCTAACGATAGCTCCGAGATGATTCGCACTCCTGCCTCAGTTAGCGGAAGGCTTCTCTGCATTGTGTTCTGCAGGGCAATTCACTACTCTTTGGCGAAAATCAATTCGTTAACAATATTTTCGCAAAGTTCCTGGCGTCCACTCGTGTGTTGGATAGGATCGGGCCGACTTAGTGCATATTCTTCAAGAGAAACAAAATCCTGTTCACCTTTTTCAATGGACGCGCCAACGCCATTGTCCCAGGAGGCGTAACGTTTTTTCACTAGTTCGGCCAGACGGCCATCGGAGCGAATCGCGGCTGCGCTCTCCAAGCCACGGGCGAACGCATCCATGCCGCCGATGTGGGCGTAGAAAAGGTCAACCGGTTCGAAGCTTTCACGTCGAACCTTTGCGTCAAAATTAAGTCCACCCGTCGTGAATCCCCCCATTTTCAGGACTGTAAGCATAACCTGGGTAGTGAGATAAAGATTGGTCGGGAACTGGTCGGTATCCCATCCAATCATTTCGTCCCCTGTGTTGGCGTCGAGGGTACCAAGCGCGCCGATCATCGCTGCGAGCTCACATTCATGGTGCATCGTGTGGCCCGCGAGCGTGGCATGATTGGTTTCCAGATTGAGCTTGAACTGCTCGAGCAACCCGTATTCACGCAAAAAGTTCAGGCAGGTAGTTGTGTCGAAATCGTATTGATGTTTGGTTGGTTCCTTTGGTTTTGGTTCTATGTAAAGCGCTCCTTTGAATCCGATCTGTTTCTTGTATTCAACGGCCATGTGTAGAAATTTCGCCAAGTGTTCCAATTCGCGTTTCAAATCAGTATTCCACAGCGTGGAATAACCTTCGCGGCCGCCCCAGAAAACGAAGCCCTCCGCTCCTAGCTCATGAGCAACTTCCATCGCTTTCTTCACCTGTGCGGCGGCGTAGGCGAATGCTTCGGCATTCGAGCTGGTGGCTGCCCCATGCGCGAACCGCGGATGGGCAAAAAGGCAGGCCGTGGCCCAAAGTAACTTGATTCCCGTGCGTTCCTGCTCTTCTTTGAGCACTTTTACGACGGCGTCCAGATTACGGTTCGACTCTGCTAGGCTAGCACCTTCCGGTGCGACATCTCTATCATGAAAGGCGTAGAAAGGTGCTCCCAGTTTCTCGATAAATTCAAATGCTACGCGTACGCGGTTGCATGCATTTTCAAGGGAGGCCGAACCGTCGTCCCACGGGCGGATGGCTGTACCGGTGCCGAACTGATCGCTCAAGGTATTCCGAAAGGTGTGCCAATAGGCCACGGAGAAGCGCAGATGTTCTGCCATTGTCCGGTTCTCGATCACTCTGGTGGCGTCGTAATGCTTGAAAGCCAGGGGGTTTTTGGACGATGGTCCTTCGTATGCAATTTTGCTGATTTCGGGAAAAGCAGGTTTCATTAGATAGTTGAGGAAAGGCGTGTCGAGTTGCGGACCAATACTGTCTGCACTTACAAGTAGGTACGCATCGTGCCTACACTACAAATGTATTGAAAGAATCGGCTTCCAGGCTAGCACCTATTACCTTTTCGCCGACTTTGATGCGAACCGGCAGGTCATGGCCAAGATCGTTCTGCATCAAGATCACGACCGTCTCGTCAGGGTTTGCAAACGCCAGCAAGTTTTCGTAACCGCTTAAAGTGAACGTATCTAGACGTTTTGCGCCTGGCCTCACAAAATGGCTAAGATGCTTTAGCAGATAGAATTCATAGTTGTATTTGTAGGTCCGTGCGACCGTGTTGACCGTCACCAACGAGTTCTGCGCCCATCCCCACCTGCTGACACCACCCTCTTTCAGCGCAATATTCCAGTAGAGATAGGCACTCACGCCGTTCTCGAGAAACGTCCTCAAAAGAGTCCAGGCATAGCGACAGTATCTCCAGTCGTTTTTGCCATCACCGCATTCCTGCTCAGTTTGATAAAGCTTCAGGTCGGGATAGCGCCGATGTATGCCGACAATTGCTCTCTTGCCGGCCCATTGAAACCCCGCGCCTTTTATGTATTTGCCGGCCTTGGGATCGAGCAGGGCAACATCAACAAGTCTTTCGTTAGGTCGCTCCATAGTTCCAAAGAACACGTCGACGTTTAACTTCTGCAGCTCAGGTCCAAGGAATGAGATAAATCTGGCAAGCCCCTCGGCGGTCCAAGAGCAGCTCGGGAATGGTTGCGGGGAGTTAAACTCGTTCTGGGGCATGACCATGCTTATATCAATGCCTTGCCTGGAATACTCCTGGATGAATCGTGCAAAATAGGCGGCATACGTAATAAAATAACGATCCTCCTGAATGAATTGGTCGGTGCCCTCCCAGGCTAGTTGTTCCGGCGTCAGGCCATTTGGCGGCATATCCGACTCGGGCATTTCGTCTGCGTAGTGCTGATTATATTTCATCCAGGTTGGCGGACTCCAGGGCGAGGCCCAAAGTTTCAGCTCTGGCTGATACTTAAGCGCATTCTTAATAAATGGGACGAGCGTTTCGAGATCGTTTGATATACTGAAATGCTCCAAGTCGAAATCTTCGGGTGTCTCATCGTAAGAATACCAGTCTCGCGAAAAATCATTAGCGCCCATGGGCATGCGGCAGATATTGAAGCTGAGGCCGACGCCTGGCGCGAACAGTTCCTGAAAAACTGCGTCTTTATCGCCATCCTCGAGAGCACTTAACGAAGTCCATCCCACTTCATTAAAGCAGGCGCCAAAGCCTTCGATAGTCTGAAGCGGTTTCTCAAGTTGTACTTCGACGTCCCATCCAGATTCCGATACCAACAAGGTCTTCGCTGTATCTTTTGATCGCCATTGCGAGGTCTGGGTCGTGGCGATCCAAGTAAGGTTATGCATTTATGGACTCCTTTGTATTGCCTATGCGGCGCGGTCTTTCGGTTTGGGCGCTTTTTAACAAAGCTTTCGGATTTTCCTGCTTATCCTTTGACGGCACCGGCAGTTAGCCCTGCGATGATGTGTTTCTGAGCCATGAGATAAAAGATCAGAGCCGGCGTCAGGGTCAGACTCACAAACGCCAGCACCTTCCCCCAATCAGTTCCATATTGTCCCTGGTACTGCATGATACCGAGTGGCCAGGGATAGAGCGTTTCGCTATTGATCATCACTAAGGGCAGCAGATATTCGTTCCAGCTTCCAATCAAGGCCAGCACTCCCACCGTAGCCAGGATCGGGCGCGACAATGGCAAGGTGATCTGCCAAAACATGCGTGTGTAACTACAGCCATCGACGAAGGCTGCTTCAAACAACTCATTAGGCAATTCTGAGAAAAAGCCCTGTAGCAACACGACCGCAAAGCCCAGGTTGAAGGCGACCTGGGGCAGGATCACTCCCCAATAGGAATCCAGTAGCCCCAGGTCGCGCACCCGGATAAAGACGGGCAGCACCGCCGTCGCAAACGGAAAGGTGAGTCCCAGAGCCAAGTAGTTGGAAATCCACCTCTTGCCGGCAAAACGTAGGTGAGCTAGGACAAAGGCGGCCATCGAACTGACCAGCAATGTCAATACGACTGTGACGAAGGCAATGAAGGCCGAGTTGCCCAGCATCTGCCAAAAGCGGCCGCTGGTGGCGATCGAAAGGTAATTGTCAGTGAGCCATTCCCGAGGGAGCCCGAAAGCATTCGTACGCAGATCGCCAGTGGTTTTGAAACCTCCGACGAAAGTGGCCCATACCGGAAACAAGCACAACCCTGAGGCTAGCAGCAGCAACAGCCAGCGGTAATAGACAAATAAACCCGAGCGATTCGATTTCATAAGCTATCGCGCCTTCTCTGGGCGCATGAAAAGCTGCTTATAGAGCACCATTACCAACACGCAGACAATGAAAAGCGCCACCCCAATCGCGCTGCCAAAGCCCACTCGCATTCGTTTGATGCCGAAATTGTATAGGTAAGACACCGCCGAGTGGGTTGAATTGGTTGGCCCCCCATCGGTTAACGCGACGATTATGGCGAAAGCCTGCAACGAACCAAGGATGCTGAAGAACAGCGACAAAACTACCACCGGACGCATAAGGGGCAAAACGATGCTCCAGGTGATCTGCCAACGGGTGGCGCCGTCGATTTTTGCCGCTTCGAGCATATCGTCACCAACCCCCTGCCTCCCTGCGACAAAAAGCGCCATGTGAAATCCGAAATACTTCCACACGATGACTAGAAGCAGTGCCGCAGTGGCCCAACCTTCGGTAGCCAGCACCTGGGGCGCTTCTTGACCAAACCAGCGATAAACCACCGCTACCACGCCGTAATTGCCATCGTATATGTAGCGCCAAATCAGTCCCGCTACGATCTCGCCCAGGATATAAGGTAAAAAGAAAATCGCCCGAAAGACCACGCTGGAACGGCTCCTATCTGAAATCAGAAGCGCTAATGCCAGGGCAATGGGTACTTGGATGAACGCTGAGACTAAGACTATCAGCAAATTGTTAAACAACGAATGGTAGAAAGTGGGGTCATTGAACACCCGCTGGAAATTTTCCAAGCCAACCCATTTGGTCGGCGCACCGTAGCCGTTCCAGTTGAAGAAGCTGTAATAAGCGGCTTCGACCACCGGCCACGTCACAAAAAGCGTAAAGAAGAATAGAGCCGGTGGCAGAAACAGGAGGCAGGTCCTCATCCGGCTCGAGCCTGAAAAATCCTGCAACCTGCGCCACAAGCTGGGTCGGGCTCCTAGCAGTTCTTCTAACTGTCGCACCTCTGACAGGCTCGGCAGGTCTTCCTGCACCTGTGAGGTGATGGTTGGCACTGGGGGTTGCTTCGGGCCCGAAAAGCGTGGATCCGTCGGAAGGGCCATGGCTGCTTAGAATCGGTTAGTAGTCGCCACGCTTAGATCAGCTCTTGTTTTGCCGCCAGGAGTCCTCAATCGCCTTGGCGCCCTTTTCTGGCGTAGTGTTGCCGGACGCGATATCAGCGCTCACGTCGTTGAAGACTCGGCCGGTGTCTGGCCCCAACAGTTGGTCCATGGGAATCTCCAACCATTCCGATTTCCCGAACTGCTGCGCGATTTCCTTCAATAACGGATCCTGAATGGCGTCGGCCGTGCCTTTAACGGCGGGGATGGCCAAGCCTTGTTGGGCCACTTTGGTCTGGGCATCTTTGCCTAACCAAACTTTCACGAAATCGACTGTTTCCTTTGGTGCTTCTTTTGCGACCAACCAACCGTTCAAGTTTGCAAACAGGTCCGTGGCTTTGCCCTTGCCACCTTTAACTGCCGGGAAGAAAACGAACCCTAGTTTCTCGTTCGGCAGCCCCTTCTTGTCAGCCGCGTTGGCCCGGCCTTCGGTCAAATCCCAAGTGCCCATTAGCTGGAAAGCCGCCTTGCCGTCGTGAAAGATGCCTGCTGCTTCCGGATAGGTATTAGCAAGATAACCTTTCTGGAAAGGCTGAAGTGCCGTAAAGTCGTGATAGAGCTGAAATGCTTTGAGGACTTCCGGGTTAGTAAATCCACCGTTCTTATCCTCAATGACTCCTTGCATGCCATCTTTGCCCAACGTGCGCATCATGAGCAGGGCAGTGTAAAAATGCAGGGGCCATTTGTCTTTACCACCGACAGCGATTGGCGTGATTCCGGCAGCCTTGCACTTTTTGACTGCCTCAATCAAATCGTCCCAATCGTGAAACTGGGTCGGATCGACACCGGCCTTCTGGCACAGTTCTTTGTTATAGAACAGCACCTCAGGCGCGACGTCGTTGGGCAGACCGTAATACTTTCCATTTAAGCTGAAGGCTTGGACGGCAGCGGGGTAAAAAGCGTCTTTAAATCCATTCTGACTGATCCCTTGAGTGATGTCTTGACAGATGCCCGAATTAATTTGTTCGACCATTACTCCGCCACCCCAGCTGTGAAAAATGCTGGGCCGGTCTTTGGACTGCAGAAGCGTTGGTAATTTGGCCTTGAAGGCCTCGTTTTCCAGATAGTCAAATTCCACTTTGACGCCGGGATGTGAACTTTCGAATGCCTGAGCGGTCTGTTGCCAGATGTCCCGCACCTTGGCTTGGGGATTGATATGCAGGATTTTAATCACCGTTGCTGCGGTGCCCGATGGCAGATGCGATGCGAAACACGCACAAAAGAAAAGAGATTTGAAATTCATTGGGGCAGGATGGCTCGAAAGATTCAAGCCAAACCTTGCCACTTATCGAAAAGTCGTGCTTCGCAAAAAGAGACAAAAACTGATACTTTTCGAACAAAATGATCGCCTGGAAACAGCGAAAAAATTACCCATAACGCCTGGCTGAAAAGATCAGTCATTTCCCTCGTAAATTGGCCTGCCTGCAACCCAGTCTTTCAGGCTTGAGACCGAGCTCAAAGCTAACAGCAGTACCGATACTTTTTTACATCCAAAGGTGCAAAAGCGAGATTTGGGCGGCGCTTTAGCGGCAGGTTCGCGTGATGGGAGGTTTCCCAGCGTTAAAACGCCCGGGCTGACTCCTGCTGCCCTTTCGGGCGCACGAGTGCATTGGCATGTGAGCTTTCTTGGGTTAAGCCCGCCTTTCTGTAAAAGAGGCCAATTCCTCTTCGGCCCAGTGTTTGCGGTACTCCTTCGGAGTCATCCGATAATGTCTACGAAATTGGCGGTTGAAGTTTGCCAGATTCGTAAAGCCGCATTCATACGCGGCTTCTGTGATCGTTTTGTCACTCTCCTTCAAGAGTCTGCAAGCGTAGCTCAAGCGAAGGTCCAGTAATGCTTCGATGTAGTTGCGTCCCGTCTCGCGGCGAAAAAATCTGCTAAACGTTCGCTCATTCATTGCGACCGCGTGAGCTACTTCTCCCACGGGACAGGGTTGACGAAAATGGTCGCTCAAATATCGATAAATTCTATCGATGCGCCGCTTATCTTTTGCGGAATGTAGAACGTGGGACGAGGTCGCGCAGAGTCTGCTGCTTTGCGCGTCGCGGCTAAGCACCGCCAGAATTTCGAGCAGGGTGAGCAAGCGTTTCGCACCTGTTTCGCTGCCCAGTCGCGTTATAAGAGGTACGACCTCCAATGTAATCAGCGTCGAAAACACGACTCCCCGGGTTGCGGACTCCATAAGGAGCCTGATCCGCGCCAATTCAGGAAGAAGCAGTAGGAAATCGCCTAATATTTCTGGCTTGAATTGAACTACGCACGCCTCCGCATACTGGCATTCGGTGTCGTTTATCCAGAGATGCGGAAGGTTACTGCCAAGCAGAACAAGATGCCCTGTCTTAAATGCACGGCTGGAATTGCCGATAAATTCCAGTCCATCCCCTTCCGCAAAGTAGATAAGTTCGATTTCCGGGTGATAGTGGTAAACGAATCGAAACCTCCGTGCGGTCACGTGCTTAAAAAGAATGGAAGCTTCGTTCTCAAACGTCACTTTTTCGAATGCAGCGCCTATCCCGCTTGATGAAAGCTTCTCATGCATTTGATTCATTGTGCACCTGCAGGTGAAGAATTCCAACGAAGATTGTCGACGGTGCTACAGGCTTTGAATCGATGTCGTGAACGCCCCCAGATCGAACAACCGCTGCCACATTCTTCCGTTCTGCGGCTGGCCACGTCATAACGGACAGTGCTTCGCTCGGAACGTTCCTCCTCCGTGATGCTATTGAAAGAATTGACCAAGTGGACCCTCGATTCGAATGGGATGATTTTGGAACCAGGCCTTCATGACGGGATTCTCTATGGCGTCCTGATTGGATGAAAATCGGCTCATTCTTCATGTAAAAAACTACTAAGGGGAACCTTACAAATTAGAGCTGCCTAGCGTGAGTGTTATGAATATCATCGATTTTTGGGGGAGGAGTATCATTGGAGAGGCTTGGCTGTGGCCAAAAGATGCGGCGCCCGTTCAAATGTGGGAAAAGGCCCTTGCTGGACGACTAGCGCCGAATGAAAAGTTCGAAACACAGATCGAGAAATTGAATAGTACCCATTTTTTTGCCTTGGAAAGCTCGTACGGAGCCAGTGTGTACGCAGTCTGCAACGGCGTCGAAATATTCAAGGTTGGCCAGTGAGACTAGAACTGTGTTCCCGAGACTACTCACCTTGGGGCGAGCAGTCTGTGATTTCCGGAAACAGCCCAGTCGATTTCGGGTCTACTGTGTATTACAACGGCGTCGGACCGACGCTAGCCCCCTTATCGTCTGTATAGTGTGTAGCTCGAACGCTGGATCAGTCGCGATCCGATCGGAGAAAGGGGCGGAATTACTCTGTATGAATATGTTGGCAATGATCCGATAAACAATGTAGACCCGTTTGGCGAGGCTGGCTTTGGCGTGACAGTGGGCGGGAGTGGAGAGGCTGAAGTGGCGTACGGCGCAGGCGCTACCGGTTCATTTGGGGCGCGCTTTTTTGGGGGAATAATTTGAATGTCGGCGGCTTCGCCAATAACCGGATGTCGGATTTGGAAAGGTGTCCAAGCAGTTGCTCTGCTTGGACACTTTTTCGTATCGCTCGAATTGAGGCTTGTTAGTCACTTTCCGGCTTTGATCCGACTCGGAAAGCTCTGTTGACACCTGAACCCGATTACTGACCTGGCCTGCGGAAGCTCTGTAGAGAGGCCGATGGACGGACGTTTCGCTCTCGGCTAAATCCACAATCGTGCGACGACCGAATCACTTGGTTGGTAAAATAATAAATCACTCCCACTATACACTTCTAGTATCCCTTCGAGCGAGCTGCTAGAAGCGGGATTAAACGGCCAATCCGGTTTGCAGTTCAAAGTCTGTCTCTTATACACAT
>JBKPCS010000100.1:0-3219 GCA_046727495.1 bacterium
CAAGCGTTGCTCATCCGGATGATTATCCGGACAGAATCAAAGAGGTCACCAGAGCGCTAGAAACGCACGCTGAATAGAATACTGGAAGTTCGAGATCCGCCGCCAACTAAAGCGACCCGACGGTTCTCCTGTCCTCGATGATAAGGGTATGCCGTTCATCGAGGTTATCCCCCTAAAACGCCCACATGTCTTTATGGCGTACGTCTTTAACGCTGAACAGATCGATGGGATCTCAAAAATCGCGATCCAATCATTGGGCTAGATCTGTGCGGGTATTCTTTAAACGAGATTAAGCCTCTTTAGTCGTCTCGGAGTGCCAAGAACGAAAGTCGGTATCGTCTTTGTTGCCCTTGCCACCATTGCAGCGATGGCAGAGCACCTGAAGATTCGCTCTGTTGTTTGTTCCACCCCGCGTCCTGGGCACGATATGCTCCACTTGCAGAACGGCGTCCTTGGATGTTGCTCCGCAGAGGGAACACTTGCCGCCCGATTCCTTCAGCACCTGATACCGAACGCTATCCGGTACCGGGTCATCCTCGAGCATTCGATAGTCCCAAATGCCTAAGCCTCGTCTGGCGATGAAGGACTGAAGCCGTTCTTCACAGATCTTTCTGAAGCAGGAGGGCTTGAGCGAGTTGGCGGATCGTGGCCGTTCCACCACAATCGACGAGCGTTTTAATTAAGACCGGTTGATAGATGTGGCTCGGCCTCATCCTGTTTCTGAGAAAATCGAGTAAATCACCTATTTTCATTTCGCGATAAAGAATTTCCCCAGCACTGCGGCCGCCAGGGTGTCGCGTGACAAAAGACCGCCGAGCTGGACTTTCTCATGGGTTCAGCCCAGGTCGACAGATTCACTCCCCAGAGATGATTTGAGGATTGATTGATTGCCGGTCTTGATGAACTCAGCCATCTGGTTCGGCCAGAGCGCGAACATAATCTTCGCGTCTACATCGTACACAAAGCCCAGCCTCAGAGGAAACTTTGTCAGTTTCTCGCGCGCTTGCACCGTAAACGTCGCGTACTTACGGCCTCCGATATAGTACAAGCTGGTGGCACTTGTATCCGCACATTCAAGGCCGCGCGAATCGTGGGTCATCCAGTAACTGATGAGCTGCGCTTTGGTTTCCGCCTTGCTCCGGATAACCTCGCCTGCGTAGGCTGTTGAGAGCAGGCTCGCTGTGAGCGCTGCGATTGCTAGGTTTTTGAATGCGTTCACAGTTTTCATTTCACTGAGTCTTGCAGCTGCTGCACGACCCAGTCGGTACGAAGGCGCACAGTCTCGACGACCTCGAACGCGCTGTCAACAAACCTTCTATGCAGTCTAATGCAATGCTAATGATGCGGACTCAGCAGGAAAGGCACAAACCCTGCGCTCACAGAGCTCGCCTGACTCTTTGCTCACTAGAATGAGCCTTTGCCATAATCATGGCTAATCGGGCTGCTTACCGGTTCGTTTGTCCAGTTTCTGGACAAGCGGCCAATTCCAACTTCGCCGCTTGCCTCGTTGACTGACTACTAAATAGTGGCGCCTTGGCCATAAATCACAACGCGTCGCTACCCGAACCGGAACGGATCAAGAGCACCAGAGAACGTGCCAAGTATCTGTGGTCGCTTGTCGAGCGCACCTTTGATGATTAGCAGGATTCGACAGAGCAGAACACGCGATGATGGTCGCGTGGTTCTTTCCAACCACTTCCACCCTAGCGCAAGAGGTTCTTTCCGACCCAATTCGTCGCGGGTGCTGCCGACCCCGAAAATTGTTTACGTTGTCAACATTGTAAATACGCACAGATATACGTAATGCCGGCAAAACACAAGCGTATCCAGTGGAGCGTTCGATGCTACTTTGCGGGCGAATCAAGGCAGAGCTGAGAACAAGTTTTTCCGCGTCGCAACCGATGCGACCGTAGAGGCGCAAGCCTACCCTTTATCTCATCGCGCTGTCAGATCGGTTCATACGGCATAGCCATTGATTGCATACTCGGCGAGTTTTGAGAATTGGATTATTGCGTGAATTTCCTACCTACTTTGCAAGCGCCGGAAAGCATTTCGACAACATATGTCGAGAAATTTTATGCACATGGCGTGTACTTTGATTTAGAAAGGAGGCTCATGGAGAGAAGGGTGTGGCTCGCTGCACTCGATCGGGCTTGGCTTTGTGGCAACTCACCGCAAAACTGTGCAAAACCCGTGGCAAGTGGTTAGGGCGATAACCCTCCTAAAGCCCCCCGGGAGGAACAATGAAAAGACGCTTACTACTTACTCTTGTAGGATTGGCAATCAGCTTTGCTTTGCCGACCTTTGCCCAACAAAAAAGTCGACGTCCACTGAAAGCACTCCTGCGGCAACGCCTACACCCACGCTCAGGGAGCACGATACTCAAGTTCTACCGGACCGGCGCGTCACGTTCCGGCTGTTGGCTCCAAAGGCCAACGCCATCAAAGTCGTTATTGGCGTTAAGAGCGGTGTCTACGAAGGCCAAGGGACCACGGTCACCGATATGACAAAACAAGCGGACGACTTCTGGACCACTACGTTGGGCCCCTTCGAGCCGAACTTGTATGAATATCAGTTCGACGTCGACGGCGTTATGCTTCCCGATCCAGGCAACGAAATGCCTAAACCGCAGCGGCATGTCAATACGAGCTTGCTCTTGATTCCCGGTACGCCCCCGGATTTCTTGGACGACCAAACCGGTGCGCATGGAACTGTGCGGGACGAGACCTACTATTCGACAGCGCTCGGCAAAAACCGACATGTCTTGATCTACACCCCGCCGGCCTACGGCCGTTCCAGCACACCGTTGCCTGTCCTTTACCTTTACCACGGCTTTTTTGATACACGCTATTCGTGGGTCACTGAAGGAATCCGTGGACGTCGTAAACCGACCGGAACACACTTGGCCAGTGACCAGGTAGTCGAAAAGCATCTTAACGGCGGCCAGATACTATTTAGCCGTTTAGGCGGCGTGCATCGATGTGATAGCACGCAGATCCGATACGGCTTTCGCTTGTTTTCGAGTTGGATCCGAGCGATGCTGGTCGGGTTCGTTTGTTCTTGTTCACAGCACGGAGAATCGCTCAGTTGAAATTTTTTCAATGGTGATTTGAAACCCGGTTCTCGGGGACGGCTCAGCAGCTGGCAAGCGTTCAATCACCTATTATGAAACTCTACGTTGGAAATCTTTCGTTTAATACTACCGATCCCGATCTCAGG
>JBKPCS010000101.1:0-8456 GCA_046727495.1 bacterium
CCAAACCTTGCTCGGCCTCGGAACCGGACGCAGGCCCACGTCGTATAAGGAGATACGGGGCGGCGCGGACCTTTCAACGCCGTTCAACAAAGATTGAGTGCTATATGTTGGGGTTTGCTGAAACAACCGGATAAGCATCAGTTGACTACTTCTGTCGTACGGCGCGGCTACGCATCGATTGGTTGTTTTACAGTCTCAGACACAATGTGGATCGGCGCGGCTATAAGCTTGCGCAGAGGGTTCTCAGCGGTGAACTCGGTTGGCTGGAAAGTGGTATCGTCTGCGACATCCGTTGATCTTTTCCAACCGCTAGCCGCAATGAGCGTGTGGATGCATATGACCTGTGGGCTTTGCGGGCTAAAGAACCTCCAGTCGCCCGTCGTGAAAGGGGAAGACAGCATCCATACCGGGCAGCTTCTCCGGCCGATGGTGGCCGTGGGTCTTTTCCGGGCAAAGTGTTAATGCAGGAAAACTGAGAAACTCTTCAAAATTGACCAGCGGTCCGCCATTTCTCATTCGCATTTGCAACGCGTCTTGCTCAAAGCTGGACTGTGATACTGCGAGTAGATTGTAGGCCGTAGCTGCATTAGCCTTAAATTTAGTGCCGCCGATGCGGCTAAGATGGCCTCATCCGAAGGCAGGTGGTGTAATGGTTCCAAATCGTCAGCTGGCAAAGAAAGGCAATCGGGGCCTGGATGATCGTCTCGGTCCTCCTCTATCCCTATTTTGGGATGGCGCAGCCGAAATGTTCCGTTACTAGGATAGAGTTCCCGGAATTTCTGTTTGGACACATTGATGCGGCCCCAGACTCTGTCCCGTTCCTTAAGGTGATAACCAAGAACGAAGACTTCCATCACGCTGAGACTGACACACGCCAGTCTTGGCCGATGTCTTTGGTTGGTGCTGGGAATGCAGCTCACAGACCAGAATGATCTCTCAGTTCGTGCAGGAATTGGAAGGCAATACAATGCAAATTTGGTGAGCAGCGAAAGGCAATCAGAAGAAGCCGGATGGTCCTCGAATATTTGCAATCGGTGCATATCTTCCTCTTCGTCCGCTCGATTGAAGCTTGCCGGGTTTTTCAACCACTGTTCCTGTTCGGCTGGCGTAAGCAAATCATCAAGACGCCGTTTACGAGTGATCATTGGAACGTGTTCTGGGATTAAAAGAAAATTTAATTTAGCACAGAGATCACGACAATCGCTAGCCTTCAACGCACAGTCAGGCTTGCGTATCTTTCCGCAAGAAAGGGAGTCTATTATCCACGCGCGACTGGGAAAAGCCCCTGTTTATGCGAAAGACTGGGGAGTGGTCCATACTCGCGTCCGACGCGATTTGAGGACTCCGGGCACTTGGTGAACCGGAGCGTAGAAATGGAAACCTCGGGTATCAGGATTTTGCCAGCCATCCCAAAGGCCCGCGAAAACAAAGGGGGAACTATCTTTCATTTCTATCGAATAGGGAATTTTCCCTTCGGGCGTTTTCTTCCATTCGTAAAAGCCATCCGCAGGAATCAAGCAACGGCGCTCGGTTAGTACCGGCTTAGCGCGTTAATTAGCGGTTGAGCGTTTCGTGGAGGAGGCACGCGACCTCGTAGGATCTGTTCGGCGGTCACCGATCTTCCATAATAGCGGGCGTTTTTATCCGATTCCGTCACCAGCCCGGTTCCCTCCAGGGAGGCACCGGCAAATAACCCTTGGCTACGGCTGTAGGTGAATACCGCGGCAACCGGGAGCACTCCGGCTTCCGCGGTCCGTCCTACCGGGCCCGCGGCAACGCTCAAGGCACCACCGAACTGGACATTGCCGCCCCGCGCAAAAGCATCAACTGCTGCTTTACTGTTGAGGATGATAATGAACTCGGTAACTTCTCCGCCGATTTGGAACCCGAATCCTCCACCGCCGGTAGCAATCGCCGAGGGGCCGCTCCAGGTGCCACCGGGTAATCTGGCGAGAACGACGCCTTCACCGAGTCTGCCGCTCACCCCAAATGCGCCCTTTAATACACGCAAAACTGCTACTCCCCGAGCGTCTCGGAGAACGCGGGGTGGGATCGCATGTTCTGGAATTCGGTTGAAGTCGCGGACAATCCGCGTGCAATCGGCCACAGTTTGCTGCATCGAGGCGGCAAACGCGGGATTGCTCGCCTCGAGGAATAGGAATGAGCAAAAAAGCACCCGCAAAACGCCTGGAACCTGAACAGGAACGCAGCGGGAGGTCGCCGCGCTCGAAAACGAAGCTTTCATAATCTTAATCGAGTTGGAATTAAGTCATCGCGGATATCATCCGTGGCCACCGGTTGCGCGGACTTCATATTTAAATTCGTTTGCTATAACGAATGGTCAACCTTTGTCAGAGTCGCCCACTGGTTTCGGAATTCGTTCACGCCTGGTGCGGGAAAGGCAGGCTGACGAGCCTCCCGAAATGATCGCGGGCACACTGGTCTGTATGGCGCCCGAGCAGACCGGGCGCATGACCTGCGGCCTCGCGGCAAACGAAAGTATTTTTCGTCCAAGGATGCCGCTCTAGGACAAGCGCAAATCCAGCGAACTCGTTTGTGAGACGAAGGTTCGAGTTTACCGCTAGACCAGCGGACTGACGCGCCAAAATGGCTAGGTGCTCCTGGCCGGCACCGATCTTTCATTAACCAGGCCGCAAAAATAGCCATGGAATTCCACGGTAATCCCTACGTCCGGCGTTGCGTTAAAGTGATGCTGTGGCAGCACTACTCAAATCCAAGGCACACGCGCCGCATGAAAGGACACCTCGCCGGCACCAACGTCCAGAATTCCGACTCAGAAATCGTATCGTTATCGGGCGTGAGCACCCCGATCCGCGTACGCCACCCGGACCCGTCTGCCTCGTGATAGCGATCAGAAAGCCGGGCTAAGAGAGCGGTGGAACATTCGCGATGAAGAAGGAAGTCCGAGCAGCAGGAAAATCCTCGGCGCGTTTCTGGCCGGCCTGTCGGTAAAAGATGGAGAGCCTATTATATGTACACACAAGTAGCTGATATTTAGGCTGTTCCGTTAGTTTATACGTGATGAAGATAGAATTAACGCTGGATGCGAAGGCGCTGCCAAACACTTTTCTCACACTGAAATCTTCTCAATTTCATCAAGAGTAAGTTGGTCGTCGGTTCTATCGTATAGCTTCGTCGTGCGAGGGGATTCGTGAGCGGCAATCTTCTGAGCCGTTTCTAGGGTGCCCTTGTTTTCAAGGTAAACCGTAATCCCCGTAGCCCGGAATGAATGGCAAGAGACTGGGGCAGACACGCCGGCATCAATTGCCCTGCGCCGGATCATTCGGTAAGCCTCAGAGCGCGACATTGCCCGACCGGTTGGCCTCTTCTTCCGGAAAGTTTGAAATAGGGGCGCATTCTGCCGAAAACCGGCTTTCTCCAGATACTCCGTCACGTAGTCCTGCGCCTTGTGATGGACCGGCACCTCGTGATGTTTGCCGCCTTTTTCAAAGAGCCGGAACCAGCGACGGCACCCGTTTTCATAGAAATCACTGACCTGCATTCCAAGGACTGCGGAGATCCTTGCGAAGGAAAAAAGCATCACGCTAATCAAGGCCCGGTCCCGCAAGCCCTGTAAGGAATCCTTGGGAATAAAGTCCTGAAGCTTTCGTGTATCCTCGACACTCAAAACTGGTGTCTCGCCGCGCTTCACGACATAAGTCGGCCCTTTGACCGGCGCCGCCGGGTTAGCGGGAACGATCTGACTAATCACCAGGTAATCGAAGAGCATTTTGATCGCGGCCAGGTGCTGCTTGATCGTTTGCGGCGAACCAGGATGCTGTTCAATATAGGCCGCCACGTGCATCGGGGTGATCAGACGCAGATCGTTCACATGCTGTTCGCACCAGCTCAAGAATTGGCTACAGGCGCGGGCATAGGCTTCGCGGGTATTGGGGTTCCGGATCCGGGCTGCGAAAAACTCCAGGAACTTGGTCGCGGCGTTTTCGCCGGCATTGGCCAGGATTGACGGAACAATGTTGGCGTGGCGGACGGATGGTAATCAGTTTATTGCCCAGCCTATCGGAAAACGTGAGCGAGGCGTCGATTAAAACCAGCGGCGCATCTTTTTGCGGCGTCGGAGCTGCGACGGCAGCCGCTTGAGCATTCAAGTCACTCTTTAGTTTCAACGCCATCGCGATCGGCGGGATACTTTCTAGGGCATCCACGCGCTTCTCAATCTCTGAAACCCGTTGTTCCAAGGATTTGACCGATTTTGCATCCTTCGCTGTATCCGCTTGGTCCGCGGCGAGAGCGACCGGATTGAAAGGCTGAGCGCAATCAAACGAGAAGAGAAAACCGATCAAAGTCCATCGTGATAAAGATAGGCGAATACCAGTCATGGAAATTGTAATCGGCTTAGAATTTCCATACTTTAATCGAAGGCCCGGCATACAAAAGAAAGAACGGCCGGTGCCACGATTTTCTGCGGAGGATGTTCTGGCCGGCGTGGTGAATGACATTTGCCAGGGTCTCACTTTCCACAAACTCCATCGCGTAGAAGTAGTCGCGGCCGATCTCCCCAAGGTGATACACTGTGGCGACGTTGGGATGACGAACACTCGCCGCAGCTCGGGCCTCGCGAACGAACCGCTGTCGCGCCGAGGCGTCGCCGATGAATTTGGCGTTGATGATCTTCAACGCGACTGGCCGCTGTAATTGGACATCCAGAGCCTTGCAAGTCACGCCCATCGAGCCGTGACCGAGCTCCATCAAGCTTTGGTCTTCGTTCTTAAGGATCTGGTAATGCTCGAAACGAAGCTCGGTAGCTGTGGCGTTATTCTCAGGTTGAAGTGCGCGTTTGAGCGCACAGACGGGGCACACTTCGCTGCTGCTTTCGAACAGCGTGTTGCAAACCGGACACGTTCGTCTCTCTGTGGTTTTCACAGCCCTGGCCTGGGCCGCCGTCCGACTCTTTCGTCAGCCAACTGGGTGTTATCTTACATCGGATGTGTGCGCGTGAAAATCACCCTATTGGAGGGGCACCGCACCAAAATCCGGATTATCAGGATAGTCGACGTCTTCGGAAACGCGCTCTAATCGAATCGTGTAATCCTTAAGTCGTAGACGATCAGGTAGCGGTGCGCTTTGGAACAGATCGATTGCTTAGTCTTCTGGTGTTGCCCAGCCCCGCGTTTTCTTGCGCGATGCAGGCATAGATGAAAGCCTCACGTGGAACCGGTCAAGTGTAGTCCACAGCTCTTCCCAGTTCGATAATGCTCCAAGGCGCTGTGTCTGGAGAAGCGATTGGTATCGGCGCTCGTTGTTGGAATCGCCCAACATAGCAAGACATGGCGCTCCGGACTTGCGGCCCATGTAAACGAGCGCCTCCAGGGCCGCGGGATGACGCATCAGCGCTGCGCCCCATCGCTGGGATTTTGGGTAGCTTGAGACAAAACACTGAAGAGTAGCCCCAATCACCGAAAGGTTCTGATTAAAGAGTTCAAACCCCTTTAGTGTGTCTGGAGTCCGGACTAACCAAACTGACCGCTGCTCAATTTCTTTCCGATCGATCGGCTTCCGGTAAGCTATCTTATCCCCAAACACCTCCTGGAGCGCGCCCACGATTGAACTTGCCAAATAGCACACGCCCCATCGGGCATCTGGCGAATCAAATCGATAAATACCCTTACGACTCCAGAATATTGGTGATGGATAACGTTTAGGCGAAAACCGAAACCATGTGCCCGCGACCTTGGCCAGTGAGAGCGGGGCTTCGCTGAGCCAAGTCGGGGGTTCGGGAGCGACAATGCGCTTAGGTCCCGATGTCGCCATAGCGCTTAGCGCTAGCCACAACGTCCTCTACCCCGCCCTTTCGAAGCAAATCCAACGGACGGGCTTCATCCAGGTCGCTACTGGGGGTTAGGAAATAGCTGATCATTGAAAGAGGCTGCAGCTTTTTACCCCCCAAGATCGCGATGACTTCGCCTAATCCGGGCAAGAGTTGGCCTTCGTAGATCTGCCAGGCGGGATAGCGGTAAGCGCGCACGCCTTTGCGGAAACCAAAAATGCGCCGGCTTTCGCGGTACTTGCGGATAGTCTCTCTTGATTTAATTCCCAGGGAGCGGGCAAACTGCGCGTCCGAAAGCCCACCACCCTCTGCCTCCCGCAACTCGTTGTCTACGCCAACAGAACGAAGCCACACACGCTCAAAGGCGGCGTCCGTGTTACCTGCCGGCACCTCAATCTCCTCGCCTACTTCGCGGATCGCGCGCAAGGCGTCGATCGCATCCACCGGGCTGGCCGCGATGACAGCCGATAAAGCATCAGCGAGGCGCGCAGCCTCCGGTGTAAAACCTTTGAGGCGCTTTCGGGTCACACGTGAAGAAGTAGTCAGCATGTGGGCAAGATTGTACAAATTGAGCTGTACGTCAATGGTTGGTCTATATTGTCCACTTCCCCAAACGAGTTCCAAAGATATATAACTATCGGGAGTCTTTGCCTAGAAACCTGGTTGAGTAACGGCTTGCTTACACATTTGCTTGAGGCGGCGCGCTCGGGCGCACTGCCAAAGAACGTGCTGGCGAAAGCCTGCAATTACACTATGACGCTCTAGACGCGGCTGACCCCTTCCTGGAATATCCCGAACTGGAGCTCTCCAATCATTCACTATATCGGGCCTCTAAAAATGCAGGTAAGAAGACAAGACAATCCGGTGCTGTCAGATGCCAAATTAAATGCGCTTGGAGCACCGGGATAGTCGTCCGCTATTTGATCTCACCCTTCTCGATTGCTTCGTAGAGCGTATCAATATCCTCTTTGGTGGTCGCTTCCAATACCTGGAGAAGAAGTTTACGGAAAGTATCTTTCATTTCCCGGGCGATTGTTCCTTCATCAACAGGCCGACCAAAATCTTGATGCTTATTGAACACGATATTCCGTAACACGGCTAGCAAGGCCTTCCTTCCTGAATCATCTTTTTGCGAGAGGTACGCAGTCAAATGCCGCAGGCAAGCCGAATAGTTCGTATACAAGGATTCAAGCGAACCTCCACTATCAAGCTTCAGAATCGTCTGGCTAAGTTCCTTGAGTTTAAGATTCATGGCGGGATAAAATATACGTGCGTTGTCTCGGGAATAAACCTGGCCCCATGAAGTGCGCCTTGTATTCCTCACCTCCCGGAATGGTGCTACTGGGCTCCAAGCAAAAATCGTGATCTGGATCGCGCGCGAGTTCACGGAAGAGCACCGCCAGGCAACCGATTTTCTGAATCAGACCGGCTCTGGTGACCTGCGTCTCAATGCGGTCCAGGCGAGGCTTCTCCGCATCGGAGATTCGTTGCCGGCGCCATTCTGGCCCTAGCACCCCAAGTCTGGAAAATCCTCTTCGCGAAACTCGAACTCCGGTCGTGCTCCACAGCGCACATTCTCTGCCTCGCGGTCGCGCAGCTCCACGCGGCGAATCTTTCCGGAGATAGTCTTTGGCAGATCCGAAAATTCGATGCGTCGAATGCGATTGAAGGGCGCGAGCGCTTTCCGGATGTGCTGGAAAATTGATAACGCGATCTCACGTGAAGGCATGGCCCCTGATCTGATAATTATGAAGGCCTTCGGAACGGCAGCGCGAAGGGGATCGGGTGAGGGAACCACCGCGCACTCGACAACGTCGGGGTGCTCGATCAAAGCGCTCTCGAGTTCGAACGGACTAATGCGATAGTCCGAAGCCTTGAAGACATCATCGGCTCGGCCGACAAACGTGAGATAGTCGTCGGCGTCTTGTGACATTATATCGCCTGTCCGGTAATGCTTTCCCGCGAGCGGGGCGATACTGCCATCACCTTGCTGGTAGCCTGGCATCAGTCCCAAAGGCGGCGGATCAAGCGCCACACAGAGTTCACCTTCATGAGTCGTTTGTTCGTTGAGATCCGGGAGGGTAAGCCTGAAACCGGGCAACGGTCTGCCAACGGATGCCGGTTTAACGGGTTGCGCTGGCGAGTTGCCAGCCATTGCGGTGCTCTCTGTTTGGCCGTATCCATCCCGAATCGTGATGCCCCACGCGGTCTTCCCCTGGTCAATGACTTCAGGATTGAGCGGTTCACCCGCACTCACCACTTCGCGCAGCTCAGTCTTGTAATCCGCGAGTTGCTCTGTGACCAGCATACGCCACACCGTAGGCGGAGCACAAAAGGTGGTCACCCTTGCCCGGGTAATTGCCTCGAGCAACCTCTCGCATTGAAGCGCGACTGATTCGGGACGAAGACAGTCGCTTCAGCGTTCCAGGGTGCAAAGCACGAGCTCCAGGCGTGTTTCGCCCAACCCGGAGACGAGACATTGCAGTGGATGTCGCCTGGTAGCAGCCCAATCCAATACATAGTCGACAGATGTCCAATTGGGTAGCTGACATGCGAGTGCACCACGAGCTTGGGCTTGGACGTGGTGCCAGAAGTAAAGTACAGCTGCATCAGATCGTTTGCCCGTGTTTCACCCTCCCACTTAAAC
>JBKPCS010000102.1:0-41358 GCA_046727495.1 bacterium
GTTGGAGGATTCAAAACATGAACAAACTGTGGCTATTGGGCCTAGCATCGGCCTTGTTACTGCTCTTTAACCTCGAAGCAAAAGCTAGTGTGTTAATAGACTGGGGGTCGGTCCCAGAATCGCAGAAACACTTGGAGCCGATCACATCGCCTCCGGGGCCGAACGGCACCTACACGACGGGATCGGATTTTAGCGGGGCCAAGGTGACGGTGGCAGGATCAGGCTTTGTTGAATCCGGTCTGCATGACCCCAAAATAGATGTCACAGGTCACCCCTTCCCGGTGCCGGTGCTCTCGAGCACAGCGGACTTTAAAACCTCCTCCAATTCGCCGACAGTTACCTTTACGATTGACTTCTTCGGATTTAAGCAAGGGGTCAAAGATGTCAACTTTACCTTGTTTGACGTCGACGCACAGCCCGCCGGTCCGCATAAGGTGGCTGACGTGGTGACATTCCAAACTGCTGCCGGGCTAACCCTTACGGGTGGAGCAGACAATGTGGTGAACGGCAATACGGTAACCGGAACTGGCCGGAGCGGCTCTCAGAGCACTGATTTTCCGTTCGGAGATGTAAACGTCCAGTTCGGCAACTTACCGTTACATCAGATTGTGTTTAATTGGACCCGGCCCGCCGCTGGCCCTGGCGAGAACTTGGACGAAATTGCGATCGGCAACATTAGCTTTACTCCGGTGCCAGAGGTTGGACAACTCGCGATCGGACTTGTAGCTTGCTTGCTCGGTGCGCTCTGGCTTCGCAAGAACTACAAAAAAAGCGCCAATTCCCTCACTTAATCCAGGCCAAAATATCTGGCAGAACTTAACCCTCGAAGGTATCGCACTTTCGAGGGTGTTTTGTCCAAAGGAGATGTCCGGCGCCTCAGCTCCCCCTACTCGACAGCCGCGCACCATTTCGGCGCTCGGCGACTTCCCCGTTCGGCCGTAATACCGCGGCGCTCATCGTCGCAGCGACTGCCAGCAGCCCGCCGACGACTGAGAGCCCAAGCGGTAACCCAAAAAGGTCTGCGAGCCCTCCGATCATCGGCGGTCCAGCGAAAAACCCCAGGTAACCAAGGGTTGCTACCGCCGCTATCGAATGACCAAGCAGTCCCCTTCCTCGCGCCGCAGCACTGGCGAAGATCAGCGGTACCGTGTTTGCAACGCCAAATCCCGCAAGACCAAAACCCAGCAGAGCGAGAACGAAATGATTCGCCCACGAGGCAATCGCAAATCCGCCGGTAGCCACAACGAGCCCCATAATCGCCGTTCGCGTTGTGCCGAGGCGCTCGATGACCCAGTCACCCGAGAGCCGCGAAAGAAACATCATGAAAAAGAAGATGTTATTGCCAAGCGTCGCACTCGCTGTATCCCTGCCAAAGCTTTCTTTCAGATGCACCCCGGACCAATCGGCCACGGCCCCTTCGCTCATCATCGCGATAAAGCAAATGATCCCGAGCGGCAGCAACGGCCCTTTTGGCAAAGCAATGTGGAACGAGTCAGCAGACCATTCTTCGTCCTCAAGTAACTGGGACCGGATCCACAGTGTCGCAAGCACGAAGACGAGCCCAATCGTCACGGTGTGGCTTACCGGAGGAGTCTTTGCGGCAATCAGTGTGCCGCCAACAGCAGCCCCAAAAAAGCTGCCGATACTCCAGCAAGCATGAATGGAAGACATGATTGGGCGCCCCAAGCGTAGCTGCAGGTACGCGGCTTGCCCATTCATGCACGCATCCATCAGTCCGTTGAACATCCCGTAAATGAGAAGTGATGGGAAAAGCCAGATATAGCTCGGAGCGGCAATAGGGAATGTTACTGCGATGGATGTACCAATAGTCGCGGCCAGCGTTCCAACCCGAGTACCAAGCCGCGCGATGACGGTTCCAGACACCAGCATCCCTAGAAAGAGGCCAGCTGCCACTGCCCAAAGAGCGAGGCCGAGGCTTCCATCGGTCAGCCCGAGCCTTGTTTTGAGCCCGGGGATATGGACAAGCCAAGTTGAAGCGAGACATCCGTTTGCGAAGAAAGTAAGGCTTATTGCCAGGCGGCTTTTAAAGGAGGGCGGCATATGTTTCGATCAATCTTTTGGTCCAATAAGTCTGAAAATGCCGGCGGAAAATCGGCCCAGCCGTCGTACGTATTCTACGTAGAAACGCGTGCAACTTGCTTTGCGGCAGTCTATTGTGCGTCTAGAGCAGCGTAACCCCCTGCCGGTGGAACCCAGCCGCTTCCGCTTCCGGCAGATCGGGTGCCACAGCCAAATAATCTAACTGTGTCACCGGCCCGATAACAAAAGGGCCAGCCGTCCCCACCTTCTCCTTTGTCCCTACGCCTACCACAGCCCCGCTTGATTGGATTACCGCTCTGAATAGCTCTACCTCCTCAAGCCGGCGCGTGGTAAGCCCGACTTCCAGATGTATACCGCATAGGCCGAGAAAACAGAGGTCCGCTCGGATATTAGCAATCTCGCGCGCCATCGTTGCGCCAGCAGCAGCGAGGTCCATGCGATTGATCCGTCCCCCGAGCAAAACGACTTCTGCTTCCGTGCGCTCTGATAAGAGCAACGCCAGCCTTAGATTACGTGTCACCACGGTGAACCGTAGTCCCCGATCTACAACCCGAGCCATTTCGTCGAGGGTCGTTCCGATGTCGATGAAAACGATCTGCCCAGGTCGAATTAGGCTCACCGCTTTCCTCGCCGCCGCCTGTTTCTGCTTTAGATTCCGCCCCTGGCGCATCAGGACGGGTTCTACCGGAGGCGATGCCAGAATCGCTCCTCCGTGCACCCGCTGCACAAAACCCTCTTGTACCAAGTGATTCAGATCGCGTCGCACCGTATCGATCGAAACGCTCAGCTCTTTTGCCAAGTCACGAGCCACGACTTTTCCGTCGCGCCGCAGCAATTCCAAGATCTGGTGTCGTCTCTCCAGTGGAAATACCTCGAGATCGTCGTGTGGCATTTGCACGAATCTGCACGATTAAGCCGCAGCATGCAAGAATTATCTGTTTCATGCGGTTATATGCACGATTGCGCATGGACCTCCAGCGTGAAACTGGAAGCTTCGGGTCGCCCAACTTGCGCCGGGCTGCGAGCTGAACCCAAGGTCGATCCAGGAGAAAGGAAAGACGCGTCCCCCGTGGTCATAACCCTTTTGCAGTGCAACCCTCGAAAATCGTCAAATTTGGAAGATTCTCTCGTCTACACCGATACGCCATTACGCCGACACGCCGACACGCCGATACCGCGATGGTTTTGGTTGCGGCTTTGCCGCGCTAAGTCTTGGCGCCTTGGCGTGAGATCCCTCTTATTGGCGCCTTGGCGTGCGATCCTTCTCGCCTTTACGCGAAATCAGTTCCCGGCGATGGCGGCGTTGTGTGCGCTGACGGCATTCCCGCTCCCTCCCCTACCCCCTTCTTTGCCCAACGCTTCAGCAATCTGGATCGCATTCAGCGCCGCGCCCTTGAGGAGCTGATCGCCGCATGCCCATAAGGCCAGGGCATTATCCAGCGCCGTATCGATGCGAATCCGCCCAACTTGACAGTTCTCTTTTCCAGCACAACCGATTGGCATCGGGTAATAATTGGTCGCCGGATCATCGACAAGTTCCAAGCCCCGAAACTTCGCGAGCACATCGCGAGCACGATCAAGCGAAACTGGTTGCTCAAACTCCGCGTGGATTGCTACCGAATGAGCCCGATAAACCGGCACCCGCACACACGTGATCGATGCTCGTAGAGTTGGATGATGCATGATCTTCCTGCTTTCAGTCAGAAACTTCTGCTCTTCCTTGGTGTAACCGTTCTCCAGAAAAACATCGACATGCGGAAACACGTTGAACGCAATCGGATGCGGAAAGACTTGTGGTTTCAAAGAATCGCCTGCGACGTGATCCTTCACTTGACGGTCCAGCTCCAGAATAGCTTTCGCGCCCGCACCGGAAACGGCTTGATAACTGGACGCGATAACTCTTTTCACCCGGAAAGTCTGATGGAGCGGGTAGAGCGCCATCAGCGCGACGATAGTAGTACAGTTCGGAACTGCGATGATGCCTTGATGTTTGCGAATGTCTTCGCCGTTTATCTCCGGGATAACCAGCGGCACCTCTTTCTCCATGCGGAACGCCGACGAATTGTCAATCACTACAGCCGAAGTCGCTTTTCTGGCGAACTCCTTCGAAGTGGTGGCCCCGGCGCTGAAGAAAGCGATGTCGACGCCGGAAAGCGATTCATTGGACAACGTTTCAACGACAATGCTTTCGTCCTTGAATCTAAGCGTCTTTCCCGCAGATTTCGGGGAAGCAAGCAGCTTCAGAGATCGGACCGGAAACTCCCTTTGCTGCAGAAGCCGAATCAATTCTTCACCCACCGCCCCTGTGGCACCAACAATTGCTACGTGAAAACCAGCGCTCATGGAAATCCGGGTACCCTAGCCCGGAAATCTAATCCAGCAATGGAAGATCAGCCTGCCGAGATCGGTTACAGCGTTGTGATCGACTGCACATTACAACTCTTGCGCTTCTTTGAGGGGAACGATTTAGTCTTCGAAGCTCCGATTTCTACATCTCGCTTTGGCCTTGGGTTCGAGCCCGGTAGTTTCAAAACACCGACCGGTCGTTTTCGGATCTATCAAAAAATTGGCGACGATGCTCCGATCGGCACCGTGTTCAGGAGCCGCGTACCGGTCACCGAGTCACTCGATCCATCGAGCGCAGCCGATGTAGTTACATCGCGAATTCTTTGGCTGGATGGAGTTGACGCGGAGAACGCGAATACCAAAGAGAGATACATTTATATTCATGGGACCAACGAAGAACATCTGATTGGACGACCAGTGAGTCATGGATGTATTCGTATGCGGAATAACGACGTCATCAGGCTATACGAACTGGTAGATGTTGATACCTCGGTCGAGATCCGCGCATAGCTGTTCGCGCGAATTTGTGAAAATCCATTTGTATCTGGCTAATGTTCAGCCTAATACGGAAGGAATTGCTGCTAGCTAGGAAAGGAGGCGAGACTAAATGAAATTTGCGAAATACTTTGCCTTGGTGGCTTTAGCCACCGCAGCGCTCGGCATTTCTGCCTGCGCCAAAAAGGAGACTCCTCCTCCACCACCGGCACCGCCAACGACCGGTTACACCAAATAAGGCCTTGACCTTAGGCGGATTTGTACCCGCCTCAGCCCCCCCTGGGGCGGGTTTTCTTCTTTGCGCTTATAAATTTCGACGCGACAAGCAGAAAACGCCAATCAAATTCTGCGGATCGGTTAATTCCGATTCGGCGGTCGGTTTCTACCTCGACCGTTCCGCTGCGCCCAAATAGCTCGACTTCCGCGAGCTTGAAAAAATCGACGCCGTTAAAAGCGCCATCGATTGCCAGGGCCTGTGTCAATTTTCCCGGTCCTGAACAGAGTGCGTGGACATCGCGAACACCGCGTCGCTCGAACATCAGATCGACTCCAGCTGTCGGCTCAAGCGCCCGCACCAGCACGAATCCGTTTGAATGGGAGCTCTTCACCAGAAAATTCAAGAGCCAATGCATTCCGTAATTGAGATAGACATAGAGAGTTCCCGGCTTCCGCGTTCGAACAAATTCCGGCATGCTCTTTCGAAAAAAAGTGTGAGATGCCTGGTCCCCAAACTCCGCGTAGGCCTCAGTTTCCACGATGATGCCTGCGGCCTTTCCCCAGCGCAGCTCGCAACCAATCATTGAGCGCGCGCAGGCCAGCGGATCAGTCTCAAAAAAGCTTCGCTCTATGCGCTTCGCCTTGAACTCGGCACCGCTATCCTCTGTTGTCGCCGACCGCCAAACGCTTCTCATAGACCAGAAGGATGATCCAGGAACGACCAGGACAACTCGAATCGCTTCGCCACCGTCTCAGCCAATGCTCGGACGCCGTATGTCTCGGTCGCGTAGTGCCCGGCATAGATCAAGTTGATCCGCTGCTCTTCTGCCAGTACAAAGGTATGATGCGGCCCTTCGCCCGTAACAAATGTATCTACGCCTTCCCTTACCGCTTGCTCCAGATCTGCACCTGCGCCACCCGTCACAATTCCTAAGCGTTTGACCCGTTCCGGCCCGCTCAGACAGGTCCAGATATTACCACCTAAGATTTTGCCAAGCCGCTGCACAACCTCCTGGCGATCCAGCGATACGCGCGCCGCAACGCCAATCTGCCGTCCTTTGTAGAAGAAGAATGGCTCGAGATCGGGCAACTGGAGAGAACGCGCCAGCAGGACGTTGTTACCGATCTCCGGATGAAGATCGAGCGGCAGGTGTGCGCTGTAGATTGCCACATTCGCTGAGATAGCTTTTTCCAGCTTACGATAGTAACTTCCTCTTATTGGCTGCAACCCGCTCCAGTAGAGCCCATGATGAACCAGGAGCAAGTCTACCTTGTCATCCGCGGCCATTCGGATTGTGGCTTCGCTTGCGTCGACCGCCGCGCCAATCTGCGTGACCTGTCCGTTGTTCTCCAATTGAAGCCCATTCAGTGCGTTTGCTGAATCTTCGATGCCATCGATCTGGAGGTATTCGTCCAGAAACTCGCGAATAGCTTGTAGCGCTACCGATGGCATTACACTAAAGCACGGGTGATCTCTTTATCGGAGTAAAGGATTGAAAGCTTTTTAATCCCGCGGATTCGTTTCGCGATCGCTCGCAGTTGGGCGAGAATTCGAACCAACACCAATTCATTCTTGTAACCGCTCGAGTAACAAAACTCGGGTCGGACGGCCATGTGAAGAACGACCAATGTATCGTCGCAGATACGGGTATAAACAAGAACACCAACCAAATCCTGACGCTGCCCGCGTTCAACAAACGCGTACAAGGTTTGTACCTCTAGTCCCTCGATTCCAATTCGCAGCGTACCATCCTCTTCCACGATCTTCGGAAAACCGTAACTCAAGATCGCGGTGTTGATGCTGGAAGCGTGTAGATCCTGCTGCGGATGAAAAAACATCAGCGATTCTAATTCGTCTCGCTGACCGGTATCCAATCTCGAAGAAAAGGCCAAAGGCAGCACGGCGAATTCCCTTAAGTCCAAGCTCTTTCCTTGTCAATGAAGGTTAGGCCGATTGATCGGCCCTTTTTTTGCAAAAAATGCAGATTGGCTTTTTCGCGTTCTGGGTTTTGAGTGTAGCTCATGGCGACTTCTTCTCCCCAGAAACGAAAACGCCGTAGAGTCCAACTTCGCGATGCCCAACGTAGACGACGCGCGCGCCTAAAGACTGAAGCAAAGAGTTTTTTGCAAATCATACTAACCAAAGAAACGCTGGAGCTCCTTCGCAAACGGAGCGATGCCGAAGGAAAGCCGCTGCATATCTGCGCAACTGAGATTCTGGAATCGGGATTGAGTGTTCGTCCCGACAGAGAGTCGACTACGGCGCCCGTCATGACAGAAGTCGCAGAATCCCCAGTGCCGAAACCTTCCATTACCTTAGTTGAGGAGAACGGGTCGCTGGTACCCGACGCTGTCCCAACTCCCAGCAACCAAATGGAGCTTTTTGCTTAGGTTCCGGATTGGGTTCCGGGTTCCGTCTCGGAATCCGGAACGCAGAGCCCGAAACCTGAACCCTTCCTCAGTTTGACGAATAGACCAAGTCTGCTCTAGGTTAATTGCGGTGTCTTCTGGAGGGCTGCGCTCTGTCGCAGCCGTCGTTAAGCTATCGAGCCTTCGGTTGTACCGCGGCGGCTGCGACAGAGCGCAGCCCTCCAGGGTTGTTTGTTGAAAGAAAACCTTTAACCATTCTCAATTCTATGGCCTACGAACTACCTCCTCTACCCTACCCTGCCAATGCGTTAGAGCCCCATATTGATGCGAAGACGATGGAGATCCATCACGACAAACATCATCAAGCCTATATCACCAACGCCAACAACGCCCTGAAAGATCACCCGGATCTCGCAGCGAAACCGGTAGAAGAGCTTCTGGCAAACATTAATACAGTGCCGGAAGCGATTCGAACTGTCTTGCGCAACAACGCTGGCGGTCACGCCAACCATTCTTTCTTCTGGAAAATTCTCGGCCCAAAAGGCGGCGGTGAGCCAAAAGGGAAGCTTGCGGACGATATCAAATCAACGTTTGACGGGTTCGATCAATTTAAAGAAAAATTCCAGGCCGCCGGCGTCGGGCGCTTCGGCAGCGGGTGGGCATGGCTCGTCGTGAACAAAAACGGCAAGCTTGAAATTATCTCCACGGCAAACCAAGACAGCCCGATCATGGACGGCCTAAAGCCAGTGCTGGGCGTTGACGTCTGGGAGCACGCTTACTATCTGCTCTATCAGAATCGCCGGCCCGACTACATCAAAGCATGGTGGAATGTGGTCAACTGGGATGAAGTAGGGAAAAACTATGAAGCTGCCGTGAAGTAAGGGATCATCCCAAGAATAGCACCAACACCAGCACTCTAAGTGGCCTATCTAAACGAACATTATTTAAAACTAAAAGCTGGTTACCTTTTCCCCGAAATCGCTCGTCGGGTTCGCGAATATTCTGAACGCGAACCCGACAAAGCGACAAGGATCATCCGCTGCGGCATTGGCGACGTTACAGAACCGCTCCCGCGCGCGGCGATCGACGCGATGCATCGGGCTGTCGAAGAACTCGGAAGTCGCGAAACCTTCCGCGGTTATGGCCCGGAACAAGGCTACGAGTTTCTCCGGCACGCGATCGCTGAGAACGATTATCGTCGGCGTGGTCTTTCTATCGCGGACGACGAGATTTTTGTCTCTGACGGTTCTAAGTGCGATTGCGGAAATATCCTGGATATTTTCGGGGACCGGAACCGGATAGCAGTTGTTGACCCAGTCTATCCGGTCTACGTCGACACAAATGTCATGGCCGGTCATACCGGTCCAGCCGACGCGTCCGGCGCTTACGAAGGGCTTGTTTACTTGGCTTGCACGCGAGAAAACGGATTTGTTCCCGATATTCCTAAGGAACAGGTCGACCTTATTTATCTTTGTTTTCCAAACAATCCGACTGGATCCGTTGCTACACGAGCACAACTCACAGCGTGGGTCAGGTATGCGTTGGATACCGGAGCAATCATTCTGTTCGATGCCGCTTACGAAAGCTACATAACCGATTCGGCTATTCCTCGATCAATCTATGAAATCGAGGGAGGAACCGATTGTGCAATTGAGTTTCGCAGCTTCTCAAAGACCGGGGGATTTACCGGCGTTCGTTGCGGATTCACTGTTCTTCCAAAATCGCTCATTGCACTGACTGGAAATGGTGAAAAGAAAGCATTGCATCCTCTCTGGCATCGTCGGTTCAGCACGAAGTTCAATAGTGTCAATTACCCGGTCCAGCGAGGAGCAGAAGCTCTCTATTCGCCAGAGGGTCGGAACCAAATAAAACACTTGATCGACCACTACCTCGGCAACGCCAGTCTGCTCAGAAGCGCACTTCGAGAATCCGGCCTGGCTGTCTACGGCGGGACGAATGCGCCCTACATCTGGGTAGAAACTCCGAAAGGTTACACTAGCTGGCAAGTTTTTGACAAAATCTTGAGCGATCTCCAGGTCGTGATCACACCAGGTGCCGGATTCGGTGCCCAGGGCGAAGGATATTTCCGCGTATCCGCTTTTAACTCACGCGCAAACGCAGAAGAAGTAGCGCGAAGGTTCAAAGGGATTCAGTGGTAGAGTAACGCCGAGAACGCCGGAATCGCCGAGAACGCCGGGAATTGAAAAGAGACCGGTGAGGTATCAGGCGTCGCGAAGCGACGACAAATCTCAGCCAGGGTGATCCCGCCGTGGCGGGAGAACCCCTGGTATGTTTCATTTTGGCAATCCATCCTGAAAGGATGGTAGAGGGTTCGTTGGTCCGTGTCCTTGCACGCACGCCCCTGCGGTCCTCTTTCAGTTCTCGGCGTTTATCTGCGCTAACACCTTCGCCACTTCTTCCAATCCCGCAGCATCCTCATCGTCGAACCGGTTCAAACTCGGGCTATCTATATCGAGGACGCCGATCAACTCACCATCCCGAATCAGCGGAACTACGATCTCCGAGCGGGACGCGTTATCACAGGCAATATGTCCCGGGAATTGGTGAACATCAGGAACAATAACCGTTCTTCGCTCCTGCGCGGCTGTACCGCATACGCCTTTTCCCATACCGATACGCACACACGCCACCTTCCCTTGAAAGGGCCTTACGACGAGTTCGTCGCCTTTTAGAAGATAAAATCCCGCCCAATTGACATCAGGCAACGACTCAAAGACCAAGGCCGCTGCATTCGCGAGGTTTGCGATCCAATCCGATTCGCTGCCAATCAAAGATCGCAATTGCTCGACTAGCGTCTTATAAAGATCCGCCTTTGAGGCATGACCCGTGGATTGCACGCTCAACACACCGGAAGAAATGGCCATGAGACCATTTAACACAAAGAGAAGCCGGTGCACCAAGTTTGGCGCGAATTGCGGCATTCTCCTACCATTGAACTGCCATCAATCTTCTTCTAGTTTCCCCGCATGCATAATCCATTGGATCTCCCGGCAAATCTTCCTGTTCCGGTAGACGACGGCGCGTGCGCGCATCTTAGGGGGCAGAGCCTTCCCGATCTCCAACTGCGATCGACGCAAGGATCCCTGGTTCCGCTTGGCCAGCTTAAGGGGCGTACCGTTCTGTATTGTTACCCCAGGACCGGCCAACCTGGACAGCCACTGCCAACCGGCTGGGATGATATCCCCGGTGCGCGCGGATGCACTCCGCAAGCGTGTGCGTTTCGCGACCATTACCAGGAGCTGCTAAAGGCAGGTGCAAGTCGAGTCTTCGGACTGAGTACACAAGACACCGACTACCAACGCGAAGTTGTGGATCGTTTACATCTACCGTTTCCCATTCTCAGCGATAGTGATTTGATTTTTGCCGGGGCTCTCAAACTACCAACTTTCGAAGTCGACGGAATGACGTTAATCAAACGACTAACCTTGATCATCGACGGAAATCGAATCATTAGAGTCTTCTACCCTGTGTTCCCGCCGGATCGCAGCGCGGAGGAGACTCTGCAGTGGCTGATCACAAACCCACCTCCCGTCGCCAACTAGCACTAGAACTCACACGCACACTCACACTCACACTCAATGTCCTCCGGTATCGTCGACAGCATCGAAGCGCTCCGCGCGATGAGTCCTAACACGGCCGTGGAAGCACTGGAAATCGACATCGTTTCGGTAGACGACGACCGCATCCAACTAAGAATGCCGATCACAGATCGTGCAAGGCAGCCATTTGGGTTGTTACACGGCGGGATCAGCATGGTACTCGCCGAAACCGCCGCCAGCGTCCACGCCTGTTGGGGAATTGACCTTTCCAAGGTCTTTCCTGTAGGGATTGAGGTTAACGGAAGCCACCTAAGGTCGGCCTCAGAAGGCCATGTGCTTGCCAATGCAACAGTTATCCGCCGATCTCGGACATTGATCGTCCACGCTATCGACATTGTTCATGAAGAAACCAATCGCCTGCTTTGCGTAAGTCGGGTCACAAATTTCTATAAAGCCACACAGAATACAGCACGTGAATAATCGGTTGCCGCTGTGTAGAGGTTAAACGACTAGTTCTCACCCATATTGCATGAAAGGACCTTACAAATTCTGGCTTGGTATCATCCTGATCGCAGTTTTGTTCGCCCGTACTGGAATCGCTGGGGATGATGATAAGAACGTTATCGATTCGAAAGCGACTATCAGCGCGCCTGTTCCGACGACTACCGTCAGTTCTCCTTGGCGCATATCAGCGATCGAAGAGAATGCGACATTCGCGCCCCACGGCCAAGATCGTCACTACACGAACGGAGCACAGCTCGCCTACACTTCGGCACAGTTATCTGACAGAAGTCTTTTCTCAGCTCCGATCCACTGGTTCAGTCCAGTGCTTTTCCATCCTACAACTCCGGAGACCGACAACCGGTTCGAATGGATCATTTTAGGCCAAAGCATTTTTACTCCGCAGAATCATAATCTCTCCAATCCCCCTCTAAACGATCGGCCTTATGCTGGCTGGCTATACACCGGTCTAAATTTCATCCAAAACCGGGATGACAGAGAACTGACCTCGTTACAGTTGCAAGCAGGCGTTGTTGGGAGCTGGGCACTCGGCCGTCAAGTCCAGAACACGTTTCACTCCATTTTCGGAATGTCCAAGACGCGCGGCTGGGGACATCAACTGAGCAATCAGCCTGGATTCCAGATCTCCTGGCAGCGCAGGTGGAGGTTCAACCACGATTTAGGTGGTGGCTACTCATGGGAAATCATTCCGGAAATCGGGTTAACCGGTGGAAACGTTATGAGCTATGGCGAAATCGGCGGAATCGTTCGATGGGGACGCGGACTTAAATCAAACTGGGGACCC
This sequence comes from bacterium, assembly GCA_046727495.1. GTDB lineage: Bacteria > Verrucomicrobiota > Verrucomicrobiia > Chthoniobacterales > JAFAMB01 > JBKPBY01. The sequence continues at coordinate 12,355 of JBKPCS010000102.1, forward strand.
GATTTGATCCAGCCAGGTTACACCGGCACGCCTTATTTCTCTGCGGAACGAGGAGGAACCTCGTGGGGCTACGACATCTACGTCGGGACCGATGGCCGCGTGGTAGCTAACAACGTTTTTCTTGATGGAAATAATTTCCAGAACAGCCGAAGCGTTGCCAAAGAAATCGGTGTTGCCGACTTTATGGCGGGCGCCGAGCTCTTCTACCGCGATCGCATTCGTTTCGGATTTACGTTCATCGCGCGAACACCTGAGTTCATAAAACAACACGGAATGGACCAGTTCGGGAGTTTCAATCTCTCGTTCGCGTTCTAATGGTAGGCCGTCCCGAATGGGACCAGAGAACTCAGCCAAGGGTGATCCCGCACTGGCGGGAGAACCCCTCCCATCATCCCAGCAACTCCGGATAATGCCGCCTCGCCACTTCCTCGCACCGAGCCAGAATCTCCGTGGCAGACTCCACGCCTCTGATCGACTCGATCAAGCGTGCGCATTCCTTTGAATCCAGCGTCTGCACGGCCTTCTTCACTCTTGGCACCAGCCCTGCGCTTGCACTCAACTCGTCCACACCCAGGCCGAGCAGCAGCGGCGTTAACGAAATTTCGCCGGCCATTTCACCGCAGACGCCTACCCAAATCTTATTCGCATGCGCGGCGTTCACTGTCATCTCAAGCAATCGAAGAATCGCCGGATGCGTCGGCTCGTAAAGGTGCGCGATTCGTTCATTTACCCGGTCAACCGCAATCGTGTATTGGATCAAATCATTTGTACCGATGCTGAAAAAGTTGACCTCTCGCGCAAGCGCGTCTGCCACCAGCACTGCGCTGGGAATTTCAATCATAATCCCTAGTTCAATATTTTCTTTGAAAGGCTGCTTTTCGGCGCGCAGCTCGTTTTTGCAAGCTTCCAAAATCTCTTTTGCTTGTCGCAGCTCAGACAGGCCGGAGATCATCGGGAACATCAATCTGACGTTACCCACCGCACTAGCTCGCAGTATTGCCCTCAGTTGAGCTTTGAAAATGTCAGGACGATCAAGGCAGAACCGAATCGCGCGGCAGCCCAGAAACGGGTTTATCTCCTGCGGCAAATGAGAATAGCTAAGGAACTTGTCGCCACCCAAATCGAGCGTTCGGATGATTACCGATTCAGGAAGTACCGCTTCCGCCACTCGGCGATAAGCTTGATATTGCTCTTCTTCGTTTGGCAGTTCTGACTTGTTCAAAAAGAAAAATTCTGTCCGATACAAGCCGATACCCTCCGCTCCAGCCTCCTTCACCAATGGCAAGTCTTCGGGCAATTCGATGTTCGCCGACAAAATGATATGGCGCCCATCCGCTGTGGTACTCGCGGTATCGCGAAGCCGCATCAGCACCTCTTCAACCTTCTCCAGCCTGACCTCGAGCTCTCCGTATTCCCAAAGGGTCTTGTCGGTTGGATTGAGAATGACAAGCCCATTGGTGCCGTCGAGCAGAACGTGGTCCCCTGTCTGCAAGCGCTGCGACAGGTCTTTCAACCCGACGACAGCAGGAATGTTCAGCGACCGCGCCATGATCGCCGTGTGCGATGTCCGGCTGCCGATATCGGTGGCAAAGGCTAACACCATCTGCCGATTCAGACTGGCAGTGTCCGAGGGCGTGATGTTGTGCGCAACGATGATTTGCGGGTCATCGATGGTCGCAAACGTTTTGGTTGATCGGCCCAGCAGGTTCCGAATAACCCGCCGGGTTACATCGTGGATATCAAATGCTCGCTCCCGCAAATAGGGATCATCGATTTCGCTCAGCGTTTGCGCATACCGATTTGCCACCTCGCCAAAAACAAACTCAATATTCAACTTTTCTCGTTCAAGGGTGCGAAGCACTTCGTCAATCAGCGTCCGATCCTCGACCACCAGAAGGTGGGCGTCGAAAATGCTAGCGTCCTTGGCTCCAATCGCTTCGGCGATCCGTTGCTGCATTTCCAGGATCTGAACTCGAGTGGCAATCAGCGCGCTTTCGAACCGCGCGATCTCGGCAGGCATCTCTTCCGGGTCGATCTGCCGTTTAGGCGGCTCTTCGTCGTCAGGATGATGAATGAAAACAGCCCCTCGCGCGATACCCGGAGCGACGCCAACACCGTGAAATCTCACTTCCTCATCGTTCATTCAAGCGTCATTCCTCATCGAATCGTTTTTCGATCAATTGCTCGAGCTCCTGAATAGCTACCTCGGCGTCTGCACCCTCCGCTGAAATTAGCAGCCTCGTACCTTGTCCGGCAGCGAGCATCATCAGTCCCATGATGCTCTTGCCATTGACCTGTTCACCTTCTTTTTCGACCCAAATATCCGCTTTGTGCTTATTAGCGATGCGCACAAACATCGCGGCCGGCCGCGCGTGCAATCCGAGCTTATTCTGGATCAAAACCTCCTTCTTGATCTTGCCGGAGGCAAGGCGTCTACTCAGCAAACCCATCACATCTCCTGTTTTGTTTGCATTAAATTCAACAAGCGTTGGTTAAATTCTACCGCGCTGTTCTCACCAAGCGCTCTGAGCTTTTGATCCAGGGCCGCTACCTCAACCAGCCGTGCCAGATCGCGCCCCGTCCGGACCGGAATGGTGATGTGCGGAATACGAATACCGAGAATCTGGTAGAATTCCTGCTCAAGTCCAATTCTATCAACCTCTTCAAGTTCTTGCCAGTCCTTGAGCGTGGCAACCAAATCAAGCCGCTTCTCAATCCGAATGCTCCCGACACCAAAAATCGAGGCGACATTAATAATGCCAAGGCCGCGCACCTCCATGTGATACCGCGTCAGATCAGGCGCAGTTCCCACCAGTTCCCGCCCATCGAGAAGCCGGAACCGGGTCACATCATCGCTAACCAGACTGTAACCGCGCTCGATCAGACCAAGCACGCATTCGCTTTTGCCGATACCGCTTGAGCCCCGGATCAAGACACCTGTGCCCATGATATCGACCATGCTGCCGTGCTCTGTGGTTGTCGGCGCGAAGTCCATTTCCAGTGCAATGGTTGCTGCATTGGTGAAACGCATGGTCACCATTGGGGTGCGAAAAATCGCGATCTCCAATTGAGCGGCCGCCTCAGTTAACGCCTTTGGGACGGGCAAACTACGGGATATGACGAGGCAAGGGATATGCTGGTCACAGAGCTGGACGCACCGCCGTTTCTGTTCTTCAGGCTCCAAACTCTTAAGATAGCTTACTTCTGCGTTTCCAAGGACTTGAATACGTTTGCCCGCAAAGTATGTGAAAAATCCAGAGAGCGCTAATCCCGGCCGATTGATGGTCGGTTCCCGTATTTTGCGCTCGAAACCGACGGCCGGACCGACAAGTTTCAACGCGAGCGCCTCCGCATGCCGCGTATAGAATTCGCCCACTTGGACGTAGGGCAGTTTGCCGCGTCTCATGAGGAAGGCGGTGGTTCCGGGTGGCGCAGGCTTGTCCACCGACGTGTCCGACGACCTGTCCAACGAAGCCTTGGCGAAGGAGGAAGCGGGAATGCTACCGAAAAAACCCATCGGCCATCTGGGTAGGACCCGCGCACCCGCGCGACCCGAGCCCCGGACTCTGCCACCTTATCGGACCGATTGCGCATATCTCGTAAAGCCCTTCGAATCTCCCCACCTGCAGCCTAGCCAAACGTTGGCTCAATCAGTCCGAAGTCGCCGCTCTTTCGCCGATAGAGCACGTTCACTTTCTCGGTCTTTGCGTTTAGGAAAACGAGAAACTGTTTTGTCGACATCTCCATCTGAAGGACAGCCTCATCGATGAACATCGGCTTAATTGGATATTTTTCCGTATGGATCACAGTCGGACCTGATTCTTCCGTGGGGGCGTCCACTTCAGCAACCGGCTCGGCTGCTCCATTTCGCTCCGGGTTTTCTTCTAGAGTCGTGAGCCATTCCCATCGCAACACCTGTTCTTCCAGATGCCGCACGCCATGTTTGCGCGGCCGGTGCCGCTGCATCAACCGGGTCTTATATTTCCGCATCTGCCGCGCGATCTTATCCAGGACCTGGTCGATCGAGGCATACATATCATCGCTCTCGCTGCTTGCCTCCAGCGTTATGTGATTGCTGCAGTGCAGAATCACCTCAGCCGTGTGACGGTACTTTTGCACATCAAGAATTACCTGCGCCTCGATAATCTTCGGATAGTCGAGGTGAAGGCACGCCAACTTGCGCCGGCAGTAATCCTTCATCGCATCGGTCACGCTTACATGCCTTCCCGTTACTTGGATTGGTGGATCTGCATTTCTTATCTGCATAGTTTCACTTTCTTGGGATGGGTCGCCGGCAGTCGGTAGCAAGTGGTCTACGTAAAAACCCTCCCCTGGGTCTGCTGATCGCTTGCTTTGCAAACCGGCAACATGGTTTGAGCGTTACATTCGAAAACGTTCGCCAAGATAGAGCTGTCTGCTGATTGGGTCATTGATCAGGAACTCCTGAGTCCCCTGGCTCTCGATTCTTCCATCAAAAACCAGATAAGCACGGTCCACAATCTCTAGTGTTTCTCGGACATTGTGATCAGTGATCAAAATCGCCAAGCCGGCTTTCTTCAGATTGTGAATATGCTGCTGTATCTCGGAAACTGCGATCGGATCGACACCACTAAACGGCTCATCGAGCATCATGAGTTTCGGACTAGTCACCAACGACCGAGCAATCGTCAGTCGTCGCTTCTCTCCACCGCTCAAGGTCAGGGCGTGATTCTTAGCGAGATTTTCGATCCCAAACTGTCTCAACAATTCATCGCAGCGTCGCCTTTGTTCTTTGCGCGAAAGTCGCTGCGTCTCCAAAATGGCGAGCAGATTTTGTTCAACAGTCAGCTTGCGAAAGATCGATTCCTCTTGAGGCAGATACCCCATACCCATCCGCGCCCTTCGGTGCATCGCGAACGAGGTCACATCGCGATCCTGGAAGAAAACCCGACCACCGTTTGGGCGCACGAGCCCGACTATAAGGTAGAATGTTGTCGTCTTGCCAGCACCATTTGGCCCAAGTAATCCAACTACCTCACCCTCATCGACATGGATATCCACCCCGTTCACGACTGAACGGCCACCGTAGATTTTGACGAGTTTTTCAGTCCGCAAAATCGGCTTTTCTAAACTCTTGGGTGTTTGCCTGACTGGTAACTCAATTTCTAGTTTGCTGGGCACCATTCGTCTGAGGTTGGTTCGGTTCGGTTCTATCCTGGATTAACGTTCGAGTGCTACCGTAGGTTTTCATCCGGCCGTCTCGATAGAGAACCATTTTGACGCCGGGCTCGGTCGCAACATGCGTGTTATTACCCTGTGTAACCTGGGGCCAGCCAGTCAACGTGACTGACCCATCTTTTGCGACATAGACAGCCTTTTCTGCCTTAGCCGTAGAACGTACCGGCTGCTGAGGCGACGGCGCCGGCGTCGGTTGTCCCTGGCGACCCGGCGGCGTCTGTGCCGGACTAGGGCTCGCCCCCGGTTTAGGCTCGTTTATATGCACAATGTAAACGTTCCCTTCCGCATCAGCTTGATTCAGCCCGCCCCCGTCTTGCGAGCGGTTCATCAACGCGGTCACCTTGTCGGCGGTCAGCGTAAATTGTGGATCAACAACCTTGACGCTGCCGACAAACACCGCGGTGCGATTGCGGCTGTCGAAGTCGGCTGACTGTTTTGCTGTGATCTCCACCGGGCCTTTGGACCGTTCGCTGTTGTCCCCTCCAAACAAATCCGTCCCGCCGCTTTTCCCCGTTTTTGCGTCAGCCGGCGCATTCTTCCCAGGGGACGCTTTTGGCTGCGCCGTCTGCGTCGGTTGCTGACCAGGCGCCTGAAGAACCACGCTGAAAGCCAAGGCGGCGATCAAAAAAACTCGGTTCACTAATCTCCTCACTTATTGCTGCCCTCTGTTCCCCGGTTCCCCCTTGCTCTCTTGTTGTCCTGCGGGTTGGTTCTTCGTTTGAAGCTCACTCCGATCATAAATCACCATTCGAACGTTTCCTAGTACCTTTCCTTGCCGTGTTTTGATGTTGAATTCCATGCCATCTCCCGTGAGCTGAAAATCTTCGCGGGATACCGCAACCGGATCCTTACTGGTAAACACCTCAGTATCCAAATTCACCTGTGAGGTCTTCAAGTCGACCTTTATCTCTTTACCATTCTCCTGATTGAAGGTCTGAATCGAAACGGTGTTCAATTCGGCGTTTCGCTCGTCCAACAGTTTTGCCGACTCGATGCGTAGTTTCACCTCCAGCTTACCCTGGGCGTCGTATAGCGGCAATTCCATGCCTTTCACCGGGCGACCGACCGGTGCAGGAATTGTGATTCTCCGTTTTGCAGGTGATTGGTCCGCATTCAGTCCCAAGGTCAACCCGGCGGCAGCGCAGACTATGATTAAGGTCCTAGGGGCAGTTTTCTTCGAAAAACGCCGCTTAATGTACGAGCTCATGAATCTGCTTCAGCGTTATCAACAGTTTGGACAAATCTCGCAACGGTATCTGATTTGGTCCATCAGAAAGAGCCTTGGTCGGATCATAATGTGTTTCGATAAAAACACCGTCACACCCGGCAGCAACCGCTGCCCGTGCCAGGACCGGAGCCAATAGCCCGTCTCCACTGCTTTTGTCTCCCGCGCCGCCCGGCCTTTGAACGGAATGCGTCGCGTCAAAAATAACTGGATAGCCAAGTTCGCGCATCCAAAACAACGATCGCATATCAGCAACCAGATTATTGTAACCAAAGCAGGATCCTCGCTCTGTAAAGACGAAGTTAAAGCACCCGAACGTTTCAAGTTTCTCTGCGATATTGCGGACGTCCCAGGGAGCAAGAAACTGTCCTTTCTTTACGTTCACGGGTCGGCCGGTCTCAGCCGCCGCCTTCAGGAGATCAGTTTGCCGGCACAAGAAAGCCGGTATTTGGAGAAGATCGATTGATTCCGCGGCGACGACCGCATCTTCCGGCGAATGAATATCCGTAGTAACTGGGATCCCCAACTCGTCGCCGATCTGGCGCAGAAGCTGACATCCCTTTTCCCTGGCTACGCCTCTGAAAGACTTGACCGACGTACGATTCGCTTTGTCGAACGACGCCTTGAAAATCCAGGCGACTCCAAGCTCGTCACAAATCTTTTTCAGGTCTCTGGCAATTGAGACCACAAACTCTTCTGACTCAATGACGCACGGCCCGAGTACGTAGAAAGGACGTCCCGTTCCGATAGCGACGTCACGCAAACTGAAGTTCTTCACTTGAGTGTGAGTCCGAGCGTAAGGGTGAGCGTGAGGGATGGTTGCGACAAACGCGCACGAGCACTCACACTCGCACTCCTTATGATCCGTAACTCTTGACGAACTTTTTCTTTTCGTCGCCACCATGCTCCGAGCCAGCGGAAATCTCGGGGCTGGCAGCCTGCTCCGATGGAGCGGCGGCCGGTGGAGTCTCTGGCGTTGTCTGTGGTCTCCCACCTTTCTCCCGGTTTGCAGCTTCAACATAGAGCATCTGCAAATTCGAGATGGTCCCTCCTAGAATCCGCGCCTCGTCCGGGTTCAAGTTCCCTTTGGTCTTTTCCTGGATCATCACCAGCTGGTCGATCAGTATTCGACCCATGTCCAGATTCACTTCCGCCTGCCCGGTTTGTGGATGGGGAATTTGACCCAGCATAAACGCGGCGTTCTGGGCCTGCATCAGCACGAACTCAATAAACCGTTGTGCCATTTCGCCTGATGAAGCCACTGTATTCTGATATTCGGCCATAACGCTAAGAATCCGCTAACCTCGATGCTGCATCAAACGCAAATTCAGCCTCCCGATTCCTTTCGATCCCGCTCGATGTATTGCCTAAGGCTTCACAATTACCGTAACCGCCGGCTTTCCCTCCACATACCTCCGGATCACTTCGTTCACCCTCTCCAACGTGAGGTCCCGAATCTGGCGCTCCCTTTCCCGCAGATAATCGACGCCAAGGCCGTATAGCTCGTGGAGCGCAAGCGCATGCGCATATGCCTCCATATTTTGATTCTGAAATGCCATCTGGGCTAACATGCGGGTTTTCGCCCGTTCGAATTCATCCTTGCTGACGCCGCGTTCTCCAATTTTCTCGATCTCGCTCCGAATAATTCCAGCCACTTCATCCACCCGTTCCGGCGCCGTTGCCGCGTGGACGGTAAAGACACCCGGAGCAAGCCCCAGAAACAGCCCGCTTCCAACCGAATACGCTAGCCCAAGTTCTTCACGAATTTTTGCAAAGAATCGCGAGCTCGCGTCACCCGTCGATTCTTCCAGCAACTCAAGACCGTACCTTTCAGGGTCATGAATTGTGCACGCGAGAACCCCGATGTGGACAACCGCCTGGTTTCGGCCTTCCAGCGAAGTGACCGTGCGCTCTTTAAAAGGGTGTACGTCAGGGATCTGGACGGCGCGTTGATCGGACGAACTCGGCAAAAGACCGAACATTTTGTCCAGACGTGCCAGCATTTCCTTAGAGTCGAAATCGCCGCAAACTCCGATCACTACATCTGATTCGGTGAAACACTGGCGATGCCGCTCAGCCAGCTGGTCCAGGGTGAAGCCGCGCACGGTTTCCTCTCTCCCGAATGGATTGAGTCCATACGGGTGACCTCCATAAATTTCTGCTCGAAGCAAATTGTAGGCGACCGTATGCGGCTGGGCCTTCTCCGCGACGATTGCTGCGATCTGACTCTCCCTCTCTCTTTCGGTCGGTTCGGCGCGGAATACCGGGCCGGCGGCGACCTCAGTCATTAGTCGGCAAATATCCGCAAAATCGGCTGCCAGCGAACTCACCGAGAGCCGCACGGAGTTATATCCTGAGTCTGCATAAAGCATCGCGCCCATTGCTTCCGTCTCTTCTGCAATCTCCTCAGCCGACCGCGATCGGGTGCCTTTTGTCATCGCCATGCTCATCAGGCGGTGGATTCCTTCCGTCTGGCGGTCTTCAGCCAGAGAACCACCATTAACGGCCAACGACGCGTAAATCATCGGCAACCTGTTGTCAGGAATCAGGACTGCTCGGTGCCCATTGTTGAGCCGGTGCAGCTCGGGATCCTTTCTACCTTTGGGCACCACAATAGCTTTCCTGGTCTTCTTCTCCGGCTGTAATGTTGTGACTGTCAAATTTGTGTCCGTGACATACCTGGCTGCGACTCGCTCCAGGTCGTTCGGTGTCACTTCTTGAATGCGAGTCAGGTACTCTTTGCTGAAGTCGAGGTTGCGCGCATACAACCAATTCAGCCCCAGATCGGAAGCAAGCCCCCGCACGGTCTGGAGATTTTCCAAAGTGCTGACTGTAATCATCCGTTTGGCTTTGCCGACTTCGCCTACGGTGAACCCAACTCTGTAAGCACGATCAATGCACTCCCCCACACGTGCGATTACCGAGTCCACCAACGATTCTGCGCAAGTACCTGAAACACTCAACAGCCCCGGAAAACTCGGGGTATGCGCGTACGCCCCGATTCCGTAGACCAGCCCTTCTCGTTCGCGAAGCTCTCGATGAAGCCGGGAACTGAATCCACCTCCAAGCGCCGTCGAAAGCACGTCCAGTGCAGCCGCATCTTTATGTGCAACGTCAGGAATATGCCAAGCCAACGAAAAGAAACTCAAATCGATCTTAAACTCCAGACTCGCTGTTCTCCGCCCCAACTGCACCGGCTCTTCCGGGAGAACGATCGGTTCGATCGGCGAACGCTTGGCAAACCCGAACAATTCCTCCGCATCCTTTCGAACCTGTTCTATAGATACGTCACCCACGACAACCAGGAACAGGTTGTTCGGTACATACCGGCGATGATAATACTCTAAAACATCTTTCTCTGTGAGTTGATCGAAGACCTCGCGAATACCGATCACCGGATACCGGCATGGATGGAACTGAAAAGCCGTCAAAAAGGTGAGATGGTTTAACACCCGATCGGGATCGTCCAATCCCATCTCGAACTCACGCCGGATCACATCCATTTCTCGAGCTAGAGCCGATGGCTCAATGACGGAGCGAAACATCATGTCCGCCAGCAGATCCATCGCCAAACGCACAGCCTGTCCCGGACAGTCTGCCCAGAAAACGGTGCGATCGAACGAAGTGTAAGCATTCAAATAGCCTCCGACCGCGTGGATCTCCTGATTGATCTGCTGCGATGTGCGCCGCTCCGTGCCATTGAACAACACATGCTCCAGCAAATGGGTAAGCCCGGCGCCAGTCCATTTTCCTTCGTGTACGCTGCCGGTCTGGCACCATGCCTGCACACTTGCCACAGGTGCGGAATGCTCCTCAGCAACAATTAAAGTTAAACCGTTCGGTAAATCGAAAAGCGAAGGCTGAACTGTCTCCATCTGGAATATCCTTCCTACTCTCCTGCTTGCCGGCAGGGTATAAGCTCAAGAATTGGCAGGCCTTGAATTGCGGGACTCGAACGGCGTCACAAACGCCTCTCGAAAATCAAGTGCCCGGCGGAAGTCATCGATCGAGTCAGATTCGGTTTTTCCGAACACGCCGCATTCGATTAAGCTGTAGACCATTTGCCCGACATCTTCCGGCCCGTGGATTCCCCAATACTCCAATACGGTCATCACCATCGGTCCAAACTCTTTCAGGGCGAGCTGCCGAAATCCATCTAAGAGCTCGGCTGCGTTCACATGCGAACCCGCTTCGCTCTTTCCTCGCTTCTTCTGTTTGATTGTGAACTCGAGAGCCTCCTTCAAAAACAGGTAAGCATCCTTTTCATACCGCCTATCTTTCTCCAGAATTTGGCCAACCACTTCGTTAAACGACTTCTGCATAGATGCTCATCTATTTAGACTCAACATGCTGTTGCTGCCGTGGCACGTTGTCTCGAACGTACTTTATTACTGCTCCGACCAAGAACGCGACTGTGATCGCTATCACCAGGATCTGCTCATTCCGCGTCAATCGAAACACCGCGGCAATATAGGCAGCGCCAGAGTTTTGTCACTTCGAGGCTCCTTTAGAGTCAGTTCCTCCCTTCGGCGCAGGACCCGAAGGTGCAGGTGTCGAGGCTGGTTTGCTCGATTCAGTTTTCGTCCCGGTAGATGGCGAAGGAGACGGTGCACCCGACTCTTTCTTGGCAGCCTCTTTATAGCCGGCACTTCTGTAGTCTGTTATGTAAAAGCCGGACCCTTTAAAAATCAGCCCCGCCCCAGTACCCAGGAGACGCTTAACCTTTCCTTCGCCCCAAGCCGGCTGCCGGCACAACTCTTTAGGGCAGACGGTGTAGGCTGCGTCCTTCATTGATTGGAACGCTTCAAAGGTTTGCTGGCACTTCTCGCAACGGTACTCGTAAGTCGGCATAATTAACGTGCCTCCCTATACACTCTTCCGGGTCGACCGTCCACCTTCGGTCCCGAGCGAAACGTCAAACGCCAAAACTTGTCGCGCCGTAATCCGGCCTTGGCCGGACGAAGGCGGACGCCGAACGCTACTGTCTCGCTTGACGTAGCCGCCAACCGGGGTTATTGCGAGTCGCTGCAAAAGTATGTTTCTTCGTTGGTATTCCATCATCCTCATTGCGTTGCTTTTTGCGGGATGCGGCGGCGGCGAGCGAGCCCGATTAGCAAATCCTAACATTAGTTACATTCCGTTCTTCGGTGGCCCCGGTCCGGAACAAGGCGGTTACGATTCCATCTCTTACTGGGATGGTGATGGCGTGTCGGGAACGCCATCGATCAAGATATATTTGAAGGAACAACGAGCTTACTTCTACAAAGGGGACCAGCTCGTCGGTATCTCCCAAGTGTCCGCCGGTCGAGAAGGTTTTAACACTCCTTCTGGAAGCTACAGACTTGTTCAGAAGGATAAAGATCACGCCTCAAATCTTTACGGCGACTATGTCGACTCCCTCGGCAACGTCGTTCAGAAAGATGTCGACTTGAAAAAAGATCCGAAACCGCCTGGCACGATTTTCCGCGGAGCGCCGATGCCGTTTTTCATGCGGATCACTGGGGGCGTCGGAATGCATGAAGGCTATCTGCCCGGCTATCCCGCTTCCCACGGTTGTATCCGGATGCCCGGAAAAATGGCTGAGAAATTCTTCAACAACGTCGACGTCGGCACCCCGGTCCAAATCGTGGACTAGCAGCGCTTACCCGAACGCTTTCGGGGTAGGCGCGGCGTTACGCGCGGCGTCCAAAGATCAGATGGTAGATGATCAATAGCAGTATCGCGCCACCCAGAGAGGGCAAAAATCCCATTGGGGTCAAGCTTTGCGGATGTCCTGACGTCCAATGCATCGCTCTTGCTATGAAGAAAGCAATGAATGAGCCGGCGATCCCGATCGCGCTCGTAGCAAGGCATCCGCCAGGTTGTCTTCCCGGCACAATCAATTTGGCAAGCGCGCCAACAATCAGCCCTATGATTAAGGCGCCGAGTAGATGGAATAGCATTACTCACCGCTTATTCGGAAATCCACGACTCGTCAACCATTCCCGCCGCTTCGCGGCGGGGTTGTCTGTCGGCCGTCGTCGATCGACCGTCCAACGTTTGGCGTTTCGCGTTTGGCGTTCGCCGTTCGGCGTTCAGCGCCTGAGACTCTATCGTCGGTAGGGTCGCGATTTATCGCGACCTCGTCCGCCTCCACCCCCAGAAGGCAAACTGAGACTTAGCGCTACGGACGACCATCACACGCAGAACGTTAAACCTGCACGGTCGACAGTGGACGGTCGACGGAAAACGCCGCCGCGAAGCGGCGGACTGCAAGTCCGCCCTCGACGACACCCTCACCACAGGCTATCAATGAGTGCTCCCCCAAAAAGTTCCTCTCATGAAAAAACTCATTAACTCACCCGAGAACGTTGTTCATGAATCTATGCGCGGCCTCGAAGCCGCTTTTCCCGATCTCGTCTCCGCTCATTTCAATCCGGATTTCATCATTCGGAAAGACGCGCCTGTTCAGGGCAAGGTCGCGATCGTTTCTGGCGGCGGTAGCGGTCACGAGCCGATGCACGGCGGCTTAGTCGGGCGCGGCATGCTGGACGCGGCTTGTCCCGGCGCGGTGTTCACCAGCCCGACCCCGGATCAAATGCATGAGGCTACAAAAGCAGTGAACGGAGGCAAAGGCGTTCTACATATCGTCAAGAATTATACTGGCGACGTATTAAATTTTGAGATGGCCGCCGACCTTGCTCGATCAGAAGGAGTCGAGGTCGAAGCTGTTGTTATCGACGATGACGTCGCCGTAAAAGACAGTCTGTATACTGCAGGTAGACGGGGCGTCGGCACCACTGTGTTGGCAGAAAAGATCTGCGGCGCCGCCGCGGAAGCCGGCCGATCGCTGAAAGAGGTCGCAGATCTTTGCAAAAAGGTGAATTCGCAAGGACGAAGCATGGGGATGGCGCTTACGTCATGCACCGTACCTCATGTTGGAAAACCGACCTTTGAAATTGGTGATGATGAAATGGAGATCGGCATCGGAATCCACGGGGAACCCGGTCGCCAACGAATGAAAATCAAACCATCGGACGAAGTGACAGAAATGCTGGTTAAACCGATCATCGAAGACCTCCCGTTCAAATCAGGAGACGAGGTATTGTTGTTCGTTAACAGCATGGGCGGCACACCGCTACTGGAGCTGTTCGTCGTCTACCGCAAAGCGCACGAATTACTTAAGAACGCCGGCGTCAAAGTGACCAGAAGCCTCGTCGGCCCCTACATTACCAGCCTCGAGATGGCCGGCGCCTCGGTGACGGTGCTGAAGTTGGATAATCAGCTAACACAGCTCTGGGATGCCCCGGTGGTCACCCCAGGTCTGCGCTGGGGAGCATAAACAAAAGGTAATAGGTGACCCGTATGCCGGAATCCGCGTTCTGTGTTCCGCGATCCACTGCGGAACTCGGAACTCGGAGCCCGGAACTCGTAACCCAATCCCATGCCTACATCAGACCAAATTCTAGCTTGGTTACAGCGGTACGCTGACGAGATCGCTAAACAGAAGGATTTCTTGACCCAACTCGACGCCGCGATTGGCGATGCAGATCACGGTGCAAATATGCATCGTGGGTTTCAAAACGTCATAACGAAAACGGCCGCGATGAGCGATCAAGACATCGGCGCGATTCTGAAGGCTGTCGCGATGACCCTCATCTCTACTGTTGGCGGCGCAAGCGGCCCGTTATATGGAACGTTCTTTCTTCAGGCGAGCATGGCTGCAGGAACCAAGAAGGAAATCTCCTCGGAAGAGTTTAGCGCGATGTTAGAGAAAGGAGTAAGCGGCGTCGTTCAACGCGGCAAAGCGGTCGTCGGCGATAAAACGATGATCGACGCATTAACCCCGGCGCTTGACGCGTTGAAGGGCGCACTGAAGGCGGGAGAACCTCTTTCTCAAGCGCTTACCAAAGCCAGCGAAGCAGCGCACAGAGGTGTCGAATCAACCGTTCCTCTCGTTGCCCGAAAAGGCCGTGCCAGCTATCTCGGCGAGCGCAGCGCCGGCCATCAGGACCCCGGCGCAACATCGAGCTGGCTCCTTTTCCAGGCCGCCGCCGAAACAATAACATAGTCTCCCGCATCGTCCTATTGGTCCTAATGGTCCCATTGGTCCCATTCGTCCATGGTAAGCATTGTCTTCATTTCGCATAGCCGAGCTCTTGCGCAAAGTGCGGTCGATTTGATCCGGCGAACCGTTGCGCCCGATTTGCCGTTAGCCTTCTGTGGTGGCACTGGCAGGGATCACCAGGAACTGGGAACCGACGCTGTTGATATTCAGGAGGCCATTCTCAAGGTCTTTTCCGAAGCCGGCGTACTCGTACTCATGGATATGGGAAGCGCGATTCTAAGCGCCGAAACAGCCAAGGAATTTCTGACGCCGGAACAACAGGAAAAAATCGCGCTGACATCAGCTCCGTTGGTCGAGGGCGGAATAGCAGCAGCTGTCCAGGCGCAGCTCGGATCGCCTTTGGAAGAGGTAGCAAGAGCGGCGCGAGAAAGTCTTTTGCCAAAGCAAGAGCAAGTACAGGACTCCGCGGCCGATCACCACCCTGGAGGGGCGCCGCTTGCGGCGCCCGAGCCCGCCTCGGCGGCAGCTATCGAAAACAGGCCATTCATTGAGCTCCCAATCGAGAACGCCCACGGTCTGCATCTTCGCCCGGCGGCAACGCTGATCAAGGCTCTGCACGCAGCCTCGGGAAGCGTTCTCGTAGAAAATCGAAGCGGCAAACGTGGCCCGGTTGCTGCGAAGAGCCTGGTCGATTTAACCCGGCTTCAGATCCGGCGCGGTGATGTTGTCCGTTTTACCGTCCTGGATCCCGACGCCCAACCGATCATCGAGAAGATTCAGTCGTTGGTTGCGGACCGATTCGGTGAATCGGAAACCGCTCCAATAGCGGCACCAGTCGACACCACGAAGCCGTTTCCGGTTTCACCAGGTATCGCGATCGGAAAACCCGAGATTCTCGAACGTCCAATGCCGACGTTGCCAACCTATCGCGCCGACACTCCGGCTAAGGTCGAAGAAGAAATCGCCAGCCTCGATCGTGCGCTCTCAGGTGCGAGGAAAGAATTTGATCAACGAATCGATCGCCTACGATCCAGTCTGGGAGCCGATGAAATCGGAATGTTCGAAGCTCAACGTATGATCTTGAGCGATCCGACGATTGTCCAAGAAACGGAATCGAAAATTCGCGGCGACCACCTTAACGCGGCGTCGGCTTTTCACGATGTCCTGTCACAGCACATTGTCGAACAGGAAGCATTCGACGACCCCTACTTTAGAGCACGAGCCGCCGATCTGCGCGAGATTCAACGACTGATCGTTGGAAGCTTGACCAATCAGACGCAGCGCGAGCTTGCGGCACAGCCTTTCTCCCAACCAACTATCCTGATCTGTGATGAGCTGACCCCGGCGCTGGCCGAAGAGCTTCAGCGCCTTTCGGTTGTCGGTGTTATACAGCTAGACGGCGGGACCACATCACACGGCGCCATTCTGGCCCGGGCGCTGGGCATCCCAACCATCGGCGGAGCGCGAGCGCTTTCTCCCAAGCTCCGTTCGGCGCATAAAATTCTGTTTGATGGTTCTCAGGGCTCCATTCGGATTGATCCTGAACTGGCTCTGGAGGACGAATTCAACCAGCGACGAGAGGAAGAACAAAAACAGCGTCAAGCCAATCTGGAGGCTGCCAAAGAACCGGCAATCACCCTCGATGCAATCCACATCGAGTTCGAAGCTAACGCCTCAAGCGCAGCCGAAATCTCTCTCGCCCGCGACAGTGGCGCGTCCGGTGTAGGTCTCTTCCGATCTGAATTCTTGTTTCAGCGTTTCGCCGAAAAGCCATCAGAGCAAGACCAATTGGACGCCTACAAAGCCGCGGTCGCGCCAGCAGGCGACTCGCTGCCGATTACCATTCGCGTTCTTGATATTGGTGGGGATAAACCGCTCAAATTCCTGTCGATACCGTCGGAGACAAACCCGTTTCTTGGCGTCCGAGGTCTTCGCCTGCTAGCGGCCAATCCGGACTTCTTTCGGAGTCATTTGCGCGCGATCCTGCGTCTGGCTGCATCAACCACGGTGCGCCTCTTGCTGCCGATGGTGACAGAGTTATCAGAGGTACTAGCAACACGGGATTTGCTCAATCAGGTTGCCGGCGAGCTGACGGAAAAGAATCTGCCGCACCGTTGGCCGATTCCCCTCGGTGTCATGATCGAGACTCCAGCTGCCGCTCTATTGGTTGATCAACTCGCTCCCCACGTCGACTTCTTCAGTCTGGGTACTAATGATCTGACCCAGTACGTTTTGTGCGCTGAACGCGGCAATCCCGCGCTCTCACGGTTTTCAGATGCGATTCATCCCGCCGTTTCCCGCCTTTGCCAACGGGTGATCGCCGTCGCAGCCGACCGGCAACTAAAGGTCTCTATTTGTGGCGAGGTCGCTCTGCAATCACTCCCGATCTGGCTTGGACTCGGCCTGCGGAACCTGAGCGTGACACCCAGCGCTATTCCGGCCATGAAAGCGCTCGTTCGCCAGACCAATCTCGCTGATCTCACTGCAGAGCTGAAAAGCCAGCTCGACTCCTTCACTGACGCCGCCTCCGCCCACACCTTCGCCGCTCCCTGGACCGAGCAAAAGCCACGCTAAGGCGGGACAGGGACCTCACGCCAAGACGCAAAAAGGGGTCTCACGCCAAGACGCCAAGACGCAAAGGTTAAGAGATTAGAGGTTGTTGGCCACTGGATGCCCAGGCCAATTCGAATCGAGGGCCGATGCCGCGTTCGGCCGACCTCACGCCAAGACGCCAAGACGCAAAGGTTAAGAGATTAGAGGTTGTTGGCCACTGGATGCCTAGGCCAATTCGAATCGAAGACTGATGTGGCGTTCGGCGGGTTCCACGCAAAGACGCGGAGAAGGATCTCACGCCAAGGCGCAAAGACGCAAAGTGAGGAGGCTAAAGATTGTTAACGATTCTGTGGATGCCATTTTTTAGGACTGCTTCGCCGAAGTTGATCAAGAGGCCAAGGCGAAGACCAGTTAGCCTAAGATAGGTAAGGAGCTGCTTGAAATGAGTCGGTTGCAGCCTTTCGATCGATTTAAGTTCAAGAATCACGCGCTCGCTCACCACCACGTCCATTGTGAACCCCACATCAAACTTGATTCCATCGTACACAAGCGGTGCCGCGATCTGGTTGCGCACATCGAAACCGCGTTTCTCTAACTCATAGACCATCAAGGGCTCATAAACAGATTCATAAACTCCCGGACCGAATTGCTTGTGCAGCTTAACAGCAGCGTCCACAACCTCTTTCGCGATCCGATCTTCTTCAAGCATGCAATGACAATAACATTATATTATAATGTTGTCTAGCACCTCTTCCGATTCTTAACCTTTGCGTCTTGGCGTCTTGGCGTGAGACCCTTTTTTGCGTCTTGGCGTGAGGTCCGCCGAACGCGGCATCGGCCCTCGATTCGAATTGGCCTAAGCATCCAGTCGCCAACAACCTCTAATCTCTTAACCTTTGCGTCTTGGCGTCTTGGCGCGAGATCCTTCTCCGCGTCTTGGCGTGAGGTCCGCCGAACGCGGCATCGGCCCTCGATTAAAGTTGGCTTGGGCATCCAGTGGCCAACAACCTCTAATCTCTTAACCTTTGCGTCTTGGCGTCTTGGCGTGAGATACTTCTTGCGTCTTTGCGTGGAATCCGCCGAACGCCACATCGGCCCTCGATTAGGGTTGGCTTGGGCATCCAGTCGCCAACAACCTCTAATCTCTTAACCTTTGCGTCTTGGCGTCTTGGCGTGAGATACTTCTTGCGTCTTTGCGTGGAACCCTCTTTGCGCCTTTGCGTGGGGCGCTCCCACGAACAGCCCACGCACGGGCAACAAGAGGAATCGATCCGTCCTCCGCAACCGGAAGGGTCGATCGAATTCGATCCCGGAGCGCCTCTCGACGCTCTTCATTAAGCGACATTGTATAACTCGGGGCTGGGCCTTGTCCACCCAAGAACGGAGACCAGTAGTCTTCGAAATCGCGAAAATTAGTGGCAATTTCGATGTCGCGGACCTCGACGTCCTGCAGCCCAGCCTCTCGAAACAGTTCTGCCAAGGGCGACGGCAAACAAATCGGGAAGCGGTGACCTTCGTCCAGCTCGCGCGCAGCCGGATCAAGAGCTGCTGCCGCGTCCCAGAAATACCGCATCAGCTGCATTTTTCCAGCATAGTCCCAAACATAGGCTGCCACCGCGCCGTGCGGTCGTGCAACCCGAAGCATTTCAGTAACCGCCAGCTGCGGTTCGGGCACAAAATTCAAGACTAGCCCAGAAACCACAGCGTCAAAGTTTGCCGAATCGATCGGCAGCGCCTGCGCATCTCCGGTCGTAAAAGATACCCGTGGGCTAATGACGTGCGCTTTCGCATATTCGACGAATCCCACCGAAGGATCTATCCCCATAACCATGTTAGGAGACCCGTCTTCAAGAACGACCTGAGTCAGTGCACCCGTACCACATCCCACGTCCAACCAATCTTTCTGGACAGGGAGCGATAGCCACCTCAGTAGCTCTTTGGCGACTAATCGGCTCCACCGGCCGGCGTAAGGCTCGTAAAGCGTACCGGCAACCCAAAGCTCTTTGCTCTGACAGCCTTCCATGGTCAAGTGGACGACCGAGCACATTATCATCCAGTTGCTCGGAGGCCTACCTCTAATCTCCGTTTCTGTCACCAGACCGTTACCGCCAAATAGTGTCAACGAGGGCGATCGTCGAACGAGTACGTTTCCTGGAACACTTCAGCTTGGCGCTTACCCCAATCGCTAACAACCTCTAATCTCTTAACCTTTGCGTCTTTGCGTCTTGGGCGTGAGATACTTCTCCGCGTCTTTGCGTGGAATCCGCCGAACGCCGCATCGGTCCTCGATTCGAATCGGCCTGGGCGTCCAGTCGCCAACAACCTCTAATCTCTTAACCTTTGCGTCTTTGCGTCTTGGCGTGAGATACTCCTTGCGTCTTTGCGTGGAATCCGCCGAACGCCGCATCGGTCCTCGATTCGAATCGGCCTGGGCGTCGAGTCGCCAACAACCTCTAATCTCTTACCCTTTGCGTCTTTGCGTCTCGGCGTGAGATACTCCTCGCGTCTTTGCGTGGAATCCTCTTTGCGCCTTGGCGTGCTACCCCAAACCCGGCTAGGATAATGATATCCCCGGCTCGCTCTATGACTGATCCCCAGCAATTTGACGAAAAGACGTTGGTCTATCTGCGCGCACTCAGTACGCGGTACCCAACGATCGACGCCACACTTGCAGCGATTGCAAGACTCAAAGCGATCTTAACGCTGCGCAAAGGCACAATCCACGTCATTAGCGACATACACGGAGAGTTCAAGAAGCTGATCCATGTCATCAAGAACGCCTCCGGGCGGCTACGGCAGCTGGTCGAAGAAGTGTTTGGCGACGGGCTCGATGAAAAGAAGAAACTGGAACTCCTGAACCTGATCTATTACCCGCGCGAGACCTACAATCATTTAGGAATCGGCTCTGCATCAACTGAAAAGCGCCAGAACTTCTTGAGAGAACAAATCCGGCGCCAGATGGAAGTCTTGCGCAGAGTCGCACAACAATACGATTTGGAGACCGTTGAACGTGTTTTCCCAGAAACCGATCGCTCCATTTTTCGGGAGCTCGCTTTCTCTCCCTACTTGAATCGCTCAGAAGGTTATCTAGACAGCTTGCTCCAGGAATTTGTCGAGCACGGCAAAGATCTGGAGCTCCTTCGCCAATCTGCCCACATTATCCGAAACCTTCTATTTGCTGAATTGATCATCGCAGGAGACTTCGGTGATCGCGGACCGCGCATCGACAAAGTTATCGAATCGGTCATGCGCCAGCCGAAGGTTGCTGTGACGTGGGGAAACCATGATGCCCATTGGATGGGCGCTTGCCTTGGTCAGGACGCATGTATCGCGAGTGTTCTGAGGATGTCACTCCGTTACCAAAGATTGTTCCAGCTCGAGATGGGTTACGGTATCCCCATTGCTTCGATTGAGAAACTGGCGCGAACAGTCTATGCGGATGATCCAGCAACCCGGTTCCCCTGCCTGGGAAAGGGAATCAGGGACCCGCTCTCGATGGCGCGGATGCAGAAGGCAATGGCAATAATTCTCTTCAAATTAGAAGGCCAGGTCATAGAGCGAAATCCCCAGTTTCACCTGGACCATCGCGCCCTGCTGCGTCGAATTGATCCAGCTAAAGGCACCGTGGAAATCGACGGGAAAATTTACCCGTTACTCGATACCCATTTCCCAACGATTGACTGGAAAAATCCCAACGCTCTCTCGCCCGATGAAGAAGAGTGCATGGACCAGATGCGGACAGCGTTTGTTCAGAGCCCAATCCTTTGGGATCAAATGTATTTCCTGGCTCGGAAAGGTTCAATGTACCTGATTCGGGACGAGACTTTGATATTTCACGGTTGCGTGCCCGTAGATGAAGAAGGTAACGACATCCCTTTCGAGATCGACGGCCAATCGTATGGTGGAAAGAAGCTGTTCGAAGCGTTCAATTCCGTGGTCCATCGTGCCTTCCGTTTCCAAGAAAAGAAACACTTGGATCTTTTCTGGTACCTTTGGTCCGGACCTTTCTCGCCATTGTTCGGCAAGGATCGGATCGCGACTTTCGAGATGCATTTCATCGCCGACAAAGCCACTCACAAAGAAACCAAGAACCCATATTTTCAGTTCATTCACGACGTTGATTTTTGCAGAAAGATTCTGGCCGCTTTTGGTGTCGACGCCGAACACGGTCTCATCGTAAACGGGCACGTCCCGGTTAAAATCGAAGAAGGAGAATCGCCGGTTAAGCGAAGCGGCCAGGCCGTCACCATTGATGGCGCGTTCTCGGAAGTTTATGGGGACAAAGGATATACCCTGGTACTGAGTTCCCGACGCACATCGCTGGCACAACATCACCATTTCGAATCCGCTCAAGAAGTCATCGCGCGCGGGACCGATATCATACCGACAGTCCAGGATCTCGTACAATTTGATCGTCCGCGAAGGATTTGCGATACCCAGGAAGGAGAACAGATTCGACTCGAAATCGCAGCTCTGGAACTCCTGATCCGAGCCTACGAGGAAAGCGTGCTGCCGGAAGGGTGATGGAACGCCGTCTTCGCCGTGAACGGGCCCTCCGTATCAAACCTGAACCCCGATCACCGCTCCGATGACCTGACCTCCTAGCTCCTGCTCCTAGCCTTCGCCTCTACCTTTAGCCTCAGCCCATTCAGTGAAATAAACCCGGTCGCATCCGATTGGTTATATGCTTGAGTCGGATCCGCTTCCATCGTGGCGATCTCAGGATTGTAGAGGCTGACCGGGCTCTTACGGCCTGCAACCATGATATTGCCCTTGTAGAGCTTCAGGCGGACCACCCCAGTAACATTCTTCTGTGACTCCGTAATCAACGCCTGGAGCGCCAATCGTTCCGGTGCAAACCAAAACCCGTTGTAAACCAGTTCCGCGTATTTTGGCCCAAGCGTATCCCGCAAATGCATAACCTCACGATCCATGGTCAGCGATTCGACCTGACGATGCGCCGCAAACAAAATACTGCCTCCAGGAGTTTCATAGACACCGCGGCTCTTCATCCCGACAAACCGGTTCTCTACCAGATCCACCCGGCCAATCCCATTGCGCCCACCCAGAAAATTGAGCGTCTTCATGATCCAGAATGGCGAAAGCCGAATCCGGCCCTCGGCCGATCCCACCACGCTGCTCTGGTAGCCCAGTTGCGAAAGCAATTTCCCCAGCGTCCCGTGACCTAGCGCGACGCAGTTCCCCTGCTCAAATTCCAGTTCCACATATTCCGGTTCATCTGGGGCCTCCTCCGGAGCAACGCTGAGCTTGTACATATCGCTTAGCTCCGTCCCGCTGGCATCGACCCACGGATCCTCCAAGATCCCGCTTTCGTAGCTGATATGGAGCAAATTACGATCCATCGAGTAGGGCTTTTTTGCAGTGGCCGCCACTGGTATCCCCTGCTTTTCCGCATACGCAATCATTTCACTCCGCCCAGGGAAAGATGCCCTGAACTCCTCCAGGCGCCAGGGAGCGATTACTTTGAGGTCCGGATCCAACGCGGCCGCCGTCAGTTCAAACCGGACCTGGTCGTTCCCTTTTCCGGTCGCCCCGTGAGCAACCGCCTCAGCCCCTTCCGACCGGGCAATCTCTACCATTCGCTTCGCGATCAAAGGACGTGCGATGCTGGTCCCGAGAAAATATTGATTCTCGTACAGCGCCGAAGCCTGCAACATTGGAAAAATGAAATCGCGGGCAAACTCCTCCCTCAGATCGTCGATGTAGCACTTGGAGGCGCCTGTCTTCAGCGCTTTCTCCTCCAGCCCTTCTAATTCTTCCTCCTGGCCGATGTCCGCGCAGAAGGCGATTACCTCTGCCGAGTATTTCTCCTTGATCCACTTGAGGATGACCGAGGTATCGAGGCCACCCGAGTAAGCAACAACGATTTTCATTGCGCCTGAATCCTTACATGGTATCCGACATCCCTACCACCGATTCTTTTTCGATTCCTACTCTACTAGTTGAGTTTGTTTCGCTGGCAATATAGGATGTTCGCCCGTGAAAGTTTCTAAACGAGGGGAATACGCGCTCAGGGCGCTAATCGATTTCGGTCTTGCTCAAGCCCTCGGCCGCCCCATGCTCCAGGTTAGCGAATTAGCCGCTAAGGAAGACCTTCCAGTGAAATTTCTCGAGCAGATCCTCATGCAGCTTAAAACCGGAGGTTATCTCGAAAGCCGGCGAGGAAAACATGGAGGCTATCTGCTCGCCCGGCCGCCGGAGAATATTTGTATCGGCCAAGTCATTCGCCTGATCGATGGTCCCCTCGCTCCGATCGCCTGTGTCAGCCAAAGCGCTTACGAAAGATGCAGCTGCCCGGACGAAGAGCATTGCGGTCTCCGGATCCTGATGCTGGACGTGCGCAACGCGATTTCTAATATCCTGGACCGCTTTACTCTGGCCGACATTGTCGAAGTCACTTTGCGAAAAATGCGCAAGAACAAGGTCCCGCTGCCGTTTGTCCTGGAGCCGTTACTCCATCCGACAGGGAACAGCCGCAAGAACCGGGGCGGTCGCAAAAAAGCGGTCCAATCCGCCACGGCGGCGTCCGACTCGTAGCAATCGAGCGGGATCGATCGGATCGAGCGAGATCGCCGGCAACGGACGAAAGGAAACTCCGGGAATTTACTTATATCCTCAGATCCCGGCCAGCGCCGGGGCATGGAGCCGTAATCTGACCGCCGTTTCGACCCATTCCATCTCGGCGATCCCGCTCGATCCCCCGCATCCCTAGCGCTCGCCGAAAAAACCGCTTTACTCTACCGACTTAATGTGGTTTTAATCCCTTTCCGAATAGTAGGGTTACGTCGCCATGGATATCTCTGCCATCGTCAGGGCTCTGTTCTTCGCCCTTATCTTTCCTTTCGCTGCAGTTGCCGCGCCGATCCAGCTGCTCAACGTGTCGTACGATCCAACTAGAGAGTTCTATCAGGAGTTCAATGGCGCTTTTGCCAAAGCATACCAGGCTAAAACCGGTAAACAAATCACCGTGCTACAATCCCACGGAGGTTCAGGCAAGCAAGCGCGCTCGGTTATCGATGGACTGGAAGCCGACGTCGTCACTCTCGCATTGGCAGCCGACATTGATGCTTTGCACAGCCACGGCGATCTCGTCCCGGTCGACTGGCAAAAGCGATTGCCCAACAACAGCAGTCCTTACACTTCGACCATTAATTTTCTAGTCCGTAAAGGGAATCCAAAAGCGATCAAAGACTGGGATGATCTCATCAAGCCCGGAGTCCAAGTCATTACTCCAAATCCTAAGACTTCTGGAGGAGCGCGATGGAATTTTCTCGCAGCGTGGGGATACGCTCTCAAGAAGTTCGCCGGCGACGAATTGAAAGTAAGGGACTTCGTAGCGCGGCTTTATCGGAATGTGCCCGTGCTGGACTCCGGCGCCCGGGGCTCAACAACGACATTTGTGCAGCGTGGACTGGGAGATGTGCTGATTGCCTGGGAGAACGAAGCGTATCTCAGCCTCAAAGAGTTCGGTCCTGACAAATTCGAGGTGATCACCCCAAGCACCAGTATTCTAGCCGAACCGCCAGTCAGCATCGTCGACAAGGTCGTCGACAAGAAGGGCACACGCGAGCTGGCGACAGCTTACCTCGAATATCTCTATTCAGCGGAAGGCCAGGAAATTGCCGTAAAAAACTTCTACCGTCCGCGGCTGGCGTCGGTCGCCGAAAAGTATGTACAACAGTTTCCGAAGCTTACGTTGTTTACCATCGACGAAGTGTTTGGAGGATGGCAGAAGGCGCAACCGAAATTCTTCGATGACGGCGGAGTGTTCGATCAGATCTATCAACCATAACGATCGAAGCAAGTGACCTCTCAACGGCTTCAGCTCTGGTATCGGCGCCTCGTGCTTCCGGGGTTCGGGGTCACCCTAGGCTTCACCTTGGTCTACCTTTCCTTGATTGTCCTGATCCCGTTGGCGGCAACGTTCGCCAAAGCCTCTGGACTTGGCTGGGAATCATTTTTTCGTGCCGTTACTTCGCCGCGTGTTCTCGCCTCCTACCAAGTCACTTTTGGTATTTCTTTAGTAGCCGCAACGATCAACGCCTTGTTTGGTGTGGCCACTGCCTGGATCCTGGTCCGTTATCGATTCCCTGGCCAAAAGCTGCTGGATGCGATGGTTGACTTGCCTTTCGCCTTGCCGACCGCAGTCGCAGGCATCGCTCTTGCAGCCATCTACTCAACCAACGGTTGGCTGGGAAAACCTATCTTTGCTGTCACCGGTTGGAAAATCGCGTACACCCAACTTGGCATCCTGGTCGCACTGGTCTTTGTCGGATTGCCATTTGTTGTCAGAACAATTCAACCTGTTTTGCACGATCTCGATCCGGAATTTGAAGAAGCCGCTGCCAGCCTTGGAGCTTCTCGACTTCAAACGTTCATGCGCGTGGTCGTTCCGGAACTCTTGCCGCCGCTGCTAACCGGGTTTGCGTTAGCATTTGCCCGAGCGGTCGGCGAATACGGCTCTGTAGTTTTTATCGCCGGCAATATGCCAATGAAAACCGAGATTGTGCCTCTTCTGATCATCACCAAGCTCGAGCAATACGACTATCGCGGAGCAACGGCAATTGCTGTTGTTATGCTCGTCATTTCGTTCGTTATGCTGCTTCTGATCAATGGACTTCAGCGCTGGTCGAGAGGCGCAAACGCACGCTAGTCTATGGGATTCACTCCTCCAAAAGGTCGCCCTACGCTCTATGATCCGTGGTACATCCGGGTCTTGTTAATCGCTGGCGCGGTTGTCTTTTTAGCTCTGTTTCTTTTGGTCCCTCTTTGTGCGGTTTTTTATGAGGCGTTTCAAAAGGGGCTGGGCGCCTACTTGGCAGCTTTTCACGAGCCCGCAGCACAGGCGGCAATCCAGCTGACGCTGTTGGTGGCAGCGATCGCAGTACCAGCGAATCTGATTTTTGGAGTAACAGCGGCCTGGGCAATTGCCAAATTTCGGTTCCCGGCAAAAAGCCTACTGTTAACACTAATTGACCTGCCCTTCGCGGTCTCGCCCGTCGTTTCAGGTCTGATCTATGTTCTGCTTTTCGGGTCGCAGGGATGGTTCGGTCCGTTCCTCCAGGCGCATGGTATCAAGATCATTTTCGCAGTTCCGGGCATCGTGCTGGCAACCATTTTTGTCACCTTTCCGTTTATCGCCCGGGAGCTCATCCCTCTCATGCAGGCACAGGGTAACGATGAAGAACAAGCGGCTCTGTCGCTTGGTGCGAACGGCTGGCAAACGTTTTGGCGCGTGACGTTACCCAATATCCGCTGGGGTCTGCTATACGGAGTGATCCTTTGTAACGCCCGCGCGATGGGTGAGTTCGGAGCGGTCTCGGTTGTCTCTGGCCATATCCGAGGATTGACCAATACTATACCGCTTCAGGTGGAAATACTGTATAATGAGTACAACTACGTGGCTGCTTTCGCGATGGCATCGCTGCTCGCCTCCCTGGCGCTGGTCACCTTGTTGATCAAGAGCATCGCGGAATGGCGGATACGCGTTAGCGAAAAGGCGTCGATCAGCCAAAACCTGGAATACGCGTGAAGATTGAGGCAAAACAGCTTATTCGCCGATTTGGCGACTACCTCGCCCTCGACCGGGTTTCCCTGGAGGTCGAAGATGGTGAATTGGTCGCGCTCCTCGGGCCGTCCGGTTCAGGGAAAACAACTCTCCTGCGTCTCGTCGCCGGGCTCGATTATCCTGACTCAGGAAGTGTACTTTTTCAGGGGCGAGACGCTACCCGGCTCCGGATTCAGCAGCGCCGGGTCGGCTTCGTTTTTCAGCACTACGCTCTTTTCCGTCATATGACGGTCTTCAAGAACATCGCTTTCGGGCTGGAGGTTCTGCCGTTTGGGACACGTCCGACCCGATCGGTTATCCGCTCGCGTGTTCAAGAGCTCTTACGGCTTGTCCAACTCGAGGGGTTCGAAAATCGTTTGCCCGCCCAACTCTCTGGCGGCCAGCGTCAACGCATCGCTCTAGCGCGAGCCCTCGCGATCGAGCCGCGAATCCTCCTGCTCGATGAACCATTTGGCGCGCTGGACGCGAAAGTCCGGCACGAATTAAGAGGATGGCTCAGAACACTCCAGCAGAAGTTGAAAATCACGACGCTATTCGTGACGCACGATCAGGAAGAAGCTTTGGAGCTGGCTGATCGTGTAGTGGTCATGAACAACGCGCGTATAGAACAGATCGGGACACCAACCGAAATCGCAACAGAACCCGCTACCCCTTTCGTCGCCGATTTCCTGCGGAAATCTAGCGCACCTGTCTGAGCAGCACCTGCTGGTCGCGCTCCGAGTCCTCACCTCTCACATCTCACTTCTTACCTTTCACACTCCCACTCGCACTCGTATCCGCATCAGTACTTCATCACCTTCTGCAGAAACGATCTGGTCGCCTCCGACTCCGGATGATCCAGCACTTGTTCAGGCGGACCGCATTCAATAATTCGGCCCCCGCTCAGCAGCGCAATCTGGTCGGCTACCCTATGCGCAAACCCCATTTGATGGGTAACCAGGACGAAGTCACGTCCTTCCTCGCGAAGCTCACTAATCAAATCCAATACTTCTGCCGTCATTTCTGGATCAAGAGCAGATGTTGGCTCATCAAAGAGCAAAATCTTCGGTTTAATCGCAACCGCGCGAGCAATAGCAACCCGCTGGCGTTGCCCGCCGGAAAGCTGCACCGGCGGCTTATGGCCATGTTCGGACAATTGGAAGCGTTGCAAAATCGACTCCGCTATCTCACGCGCTTCTGCCGGCCGGTACCCATGCACCTTTTCGAGCGGAAGAGTAATATTTTGCAGAGCCGTCAGGTGGGGAAACAGATTGAAGGCCTGAAAAACAGTTCCGATAGATCGGCGGTGAGCTAAAAGCGACTTTTCCCGAAAGATAATTTCTTCGTCGTTCAGCCGCAGCGTTCCCGCGTCAGGCCGCTCCAACCCGGCGATGATTCGCAACAGAGTCGATTTGCCGCCACCGGAAGGACCAATCAACGCAAGCGAATGAACCTTTCCCAGGTCAATGTTTACGTCACGCAACACTTCCTGGTTTCCAAATGATTTCGATAGCTCGCGAACGTTAAGTTTCATATCGAGTCCGTTTTTCGAGCCATTGAGTCCAGAGCGAGAGTGGGATGGTCAAAACCAGGTATCCAGCGAAGAGGATCAGGTAACACTCGAAATTGCTATACGTGAGACCCGCTACGTTCTGAGCGCTCCAGGTAAATTCATTGATGGCGATTACCGCAAGCAGCGAAGAATCTTTGATCAAATCAACCAGCTTTCCCGCTAGAGGCGGGAGAATCAGCCGAATCGCCTGCGGAAAAATGACGTAGCGGTATATCTGGCCCCGGGTCAACCCGATCGCACGCGCCGATTCGATCTGCGAAATGCCAACACTTTCGATACCGCCCCGGATGATTTCGCTGATGTAAGCGCCGGAAAAAAGCGAGAGTGCAGCGAGACCAACAATCACCCGGTTCTCGATCTTAAACGCGTCGGCAACGACGTAGAATCCGAAAGACACTTGGACAAGCAATGGTGACCCTCGAATGATTTCGACATAGACTCGACTCAACACTTGAAGAACAAAGACGCCTGATCGGCGAGCTAGTGCGACGATCAAACCAATCAGTGTGCTAAGGACAAGCGCAATCGACGCAATCCAGAGCGTATTGAACCAACCCCTCAAAAATAGTCCTCGGTAGTCGGCCACTCCGCCCCAATTCCAGGCATAGCGTAATTGACTGAATGAAAAGAAGCAGATGGCTGCAACCAGCCCCATCGCCAGGCCTGCATTCAAAAAGCGTACGAACCAGTGAACCGGCTTACCTCTATCCTCGGGGGGAACCCAGAACCAATTCAAAATACGCTCAGGCATGGTAGCTGTGGTCTTGGGTTTCGGGTTTCGGATTCCGGGTTTCGAATGAGGCGGCACGGCACAAGCACTC
>JBKPCS010000103.1:0-18310 GCA_046727495.1 bacterium
GAATGCTTTGGAAAGCGCTCTTCTGGAGATCTCGCTCTGGGTTTGGCGGTTTGGAGTTCGCTTCGAAGACATTACTCCGGCTGGGCATCGTCGTTCTGGGTACCCGTCTAAATTTCGCTGTTCTCGCGCATGCCGGCCTTCAGGTGGTTGCGTTTGACCTCTTGATGATTGTTCTTGGGATCGGTCTAATCACGTTTCTACTGCGAAGAGCCGGATTTGAACCGGCGCTAGCCACTTTAGCAGCAGTGGGAAGCTCGATCTGCGGCGCGTCAGCGATCGCAGCTACTGCTCCGGCGGTGGGCGCAAACAAAGAAAATTCGGCGCTGGCTATTGTTGTTTGCACTTTGATCGGAACGGTGGCGACCTTTCTTCTGATCCCCCTTTGCAGGCTCTGGTCGGGTTGGCGCCACAGCAGTATGGAATACTGGCTGGATCAACCTTGCACGAGGTCGCCCAAGTTGTCGCTGCGGTCGCGCCGGTCCCTGACGCTTTTCAAACCGGAATGGTGACGAAGTTGTTACGAGTCGTTTTCCTGGCGCCGGTGGTTGCGATCCTACCGAGAATTATGCAGCACTCGGCTCGTCCTGGTGCGCCCGTCGGTAGGTCGAGTGTGGTTCCCTGGTACGTGACCGGTTTTCTAATTACTGGGTTGCTCGTAACTGTCGCAGAGTTTTTGCCTGATTCTACGCGTAGCCTCGTCGATGCGATGACAAAGCAGTTAGTACAACCGACGAATCTTTTGATCGGGACGTCTATGGCCGCAATCGGTTTGCAGGTCGACTTCGAGGCGCTAAGAAAGCACGGACTGAAACTGGTACTTATCGCAGGGGGCGCCTGGCTGATTCTCTTCTCGGCTGTGTTCGCGCTTTGCTTTGTTTGGCGTTGAGTCAAGGTCCCTCTAAAGAGGAATGTTACAAACAAAAAGCCATACACGATACTGTTTTGGACGGAGGAACGTGGTCTGGTTTGGTGTAGGGCGGCAGGCCCTGCCGTCAATACCCAAAGCATGCCAAGCCGCGTGGCGATATAGACGGGTACGTGCAAGGGGTGGCGCTCAATAGATGTCGGCGGCAGGGCCTGCCGCCCTACAGCGTGCTGGCTGAATGCGCAACGGCAACGATTCCGCGGCACCGTCTCTCCAATGCCATCAGTTTGCATGTGCCGAAAACTGAGTCGATGCTGATTCGGTTTCATTGGACGAAATGCAGCAGAATAAGCCGTTGAAGATACCGTTGTTCCACCTGGCCAGTGGGCGCAAGCAAGTTGATGAGCGTATAGGCGTTTCGTATCAACAACTCTCTCAACACGTCCCATTCCGCCATGTTCCGCATCGGCACGATTTCTATCATATCATTTGGGTCGAGTCAGGGATGGACATGTTTGTTGGGGATGAGAAAAGGTATAGAATCGAACCCGGTACGGTAATTTTCGTGCCGCCAGGACAGGTGCATGCGTGGGAACCGCAGGAGTCTCTGAATGGTTATATTCTGTCCTTTGAACCTGCGCTTCTTTTCAGCCAGTATAATCGTCCTTCTCGTCTTCTCCATGAACTGGCCCAATGGAGCACGGCGGCCAACGATAAGAGCCCAGTTGCCGAAGACACGCGTGGCGCATTGCGTCAGCGATTCGAAGATCTCGCTCGGGAATTTAGTGGTAATGGAGAGTTTCGAGACGAGATGTTGCGTGCGCAGATCACTGAACTACTGATCTTTTTGCATCGAATTTTTGTGGGTCCGGCTGCTATGGAGTCCCAGGGGCATCTTGCTCCTTTAACCGGCCGCTTTCTTTCGCTCCTGGAAAAGTCAGAAGGGAAACTTTATCGAACCGATCACTATTTATCAGAGCTTTTAGTTAGCGCGCGCGCCTTGACTACCGCAGTTCTTTCAGAAACCGGGAAATCGCCCAGTGTTTGGATCCGCGACCGGACGCTACTGGAAGCGCGCCGTTTGTTGACCTACACAGACTTAACAGTTTCGGAGATAGCATATCGTCTGAACTTTCGGAATGTTTCCTATTTCGTCCGGTTTTATCGTCGACTTACCGGTATGTCACCCGGCGCGGCGCGCGCCGCCCGTAAGAACGGCAAAAAAACCGAATCGCCGAAGTGACGGCTTCTACCCTGCTGCTGGAGTCTGCATCGAAACGGTCATCCCCTCCCGAAGATCGTCGGTAGGATTTTGAACCACCTGTTCTTCGGCGGTTATCCCGCCAAGGATTTCTGTTTCGGTACCGAAGTCACGACCGATCTTCACATCTTTGAAATGAATTTTGTTAGATGCATCGACAGTCGCTACCCGGGGCCCCTTCGAATCAACCAAGATAGTATTATCCGGAATGTACAATGTTGGGTTAGGATTCGGTAGCGAGAGGGTTACATGGGCGTACATGCCGGCATAAAGACGGCCGGTCGAGTTAGGCACATCAACCTCTAACAAGATGGTCCTGGAGCTTTGGTCGAATGCTCCGGCATCTCTTGCAACCTTGCCATTGAACGTTTGGCCTGGGTATTCGTCGAGCGTTACTGTCGCCGAAGCTCCGGGTTGAAGACGATTCACGTCTGACTGAGGTACATTTACAAATACACGTACGGTATCAGACTGGGAGAGATCGAACAGCTTTCGAACGGTGCTCGCGCTACCCGATGTAACGAGTGAGCCGACATCCACATACCGAGCGGAGATAGTTCCATCGAATGGGGCACGCACCTGTTCATATGCCTTCATTTCCTGCGCGTCTTTCAGTTGCGCAGCGGCGTTATCCACATTCGCCTCTTGCACCTGTTCGGTTGCGAGTACTGTATCAAGTTCCTGTTGAGAAATGACTCGGTCAGCCGAGAGCAGTCGGGAACGCGCAGAATTTGCCTGAGCCAACTTAAAATTGGCTTGGGCTAGTTCCAGTTGAGCCTGAGCGGTTCTCAAATTCGCATCGATCTGGGGCGCCTCGATATCGGCAAGAACCTGTCCTTGTTTAACGCGATCACCGATATCGACATACCACTTGCTCAAGTAGCCATCGATCCGGGAGTAGATCGAAGTTGCTCGATCAGCTTGGATATTTCCTGGCAGAATTAAAGGTGCCGTTGCGTCGGTTTGCCGTGGTTTCACCACGGTGACAGTTTTTTTACCGGCGGCGGCCGCGGCGATGGACAATTCCGAATTGTTTTGCACGCGGGGACGGATAGCCAAAAAATAAACTGCGCATCCGACACCGACTAAAGCAATCAATGCGACTATAACTTGCCGAAGTCTGCGAGCCTGAGTGGTAGATTTTGGTATTCTTTGATCCTGGCTGCTCGGGCCGGCCGCCGGGGTTTCAATTTTGGTTTGTGGATTCATCTTTAAATGGAGGCGCCCCCGCCGCTGCGGCGGGATCCGCCTTTTTATTGATTTAATGGGCGACCTGCAGTTCCTCCTCACGGGGCGACATAAGACGAGGGTGTAACACGCGGGGCTTATAGGTCCGCTTCAGTAGACTGAAGACGGTCGGCACGAAAAAAAGAGTGAAGAAAGTAGCAACCAAAAGGCCGCCGATGACCGCGCGTCCGAGCGGAGCATTCTGTTCCCCGCCGCTGCCTAGGCCGAGCGACATCGGCAACATTCCGAGAATCATCGCCAGCGCGGTCATCAACACCGGTCGCAACCGGCTGAAGCCGGCAGCCAACGCAGAATCGAAGCCGCTTTTTCCGCGTCTGAACTCGTCATTGGCAAACGTCACCATCAGAATGCTGTTGGAGGTCGCGACACCGATACACATGATCGCGCCCATCAAAGCCGGAACACTGATCGTGGTGCGGGTAAGAAAGAGCATCCAAACAATACCGGTGAGTGCGCCCGGTAACGCTGTGATGATAATAAATGGGTCTAGCCAGCTCTGAAAGTTGATGACCATCAGGAAGTAAACCAACAGAATCGCGAACCCGATACCGACACCTAAACCGAGGTAGGCACTAAACATGCTTTGTACCTGGCCGCGAATTACCAGGGTGGTACCGCGTGGTAGATGCTGGCGCATGCTGTCAACGATCTTCTGAACCTGGCCGGCCACCGATCCCAGATCGCTATTTTGCACGTTCGCGTAGACGTCGAATACCGGCTGGACATTGTAATGGCTGACGACGATCGGTGCAGCAGATCGCTCGATCGAAGCGAGATTACTGAGCAACTGTGGTTGCGGGACATCGGTACCTGTCAATCCGACCGCCGGCTTCTGGAAACCTTGGGTACTTCCGGTCGCAGCAGGAAGATTGCCGGTTGTTGCAATTGGGGTGTGCAGGATATCCGGAATATTGTTGATCTTATATTGAGGCGTCTGGACTGAAACGGAGTAGCTGACACCGTTCTGCGGGTTCAACCAATAGTTAGGAGCGGTCTGGCCGCTTCCGCTGAGCGAGACCAACAGATTATCGGCTATTTGCTGTTCCGTAAGACCGAGCTGTTCCGCGCGGGTGCGATCGATGTTCACCAAAAGAGAGGGATAGTCGACGACCTGGTGGACATTGACATCGACGGCCCCCGGGATAGCGGCAATCTTTTGCCGCAGCTGCTGCGCAATTTGATAATTCTGAGCATCGTGACCGACGACCTGAACATCGATCGGGGCTGGCAGACTGGCGTTCAGGATTTGGCCGACAATGTCCGATGGCTGAACGAAGAAGGAGTAATTTGGAAACTTGGCGATCAGTTCTTGGCGAATCTTTCTGACATAGTCCCAAGTCGGTCCGTGATGATCTTTGTTCATCGACACTAAAATCTCGCCATCCGAGCTGCTGATTGTTGCTGTATCGCTGAGGGCGATGTTCAGATTCATTGGCAGGCCGATATTGGCCAGCACTAAATCAATCTCGTTCTTCGGTATAACGTCACGGATCACCTCCTCGACTTGCGTGAAAACATGCTGAGTTTCCTCGATTCGAGTGCCGACGGGAGCACTTATGTGGAGTCGAAATTGACCGGCGTCTACCAGCGGGAAAAAATCTTCTCCTAGAAAAGGCGTGAGAATAACAAGAGACAATGCGACGACAGAAATCGTAGCGATCAATACGAGGCGTGAGTGTCGAAGGACCCAGGTTAATCGAGCGATATAGAAATTGCGCAACCGCTCGAACTGTCGATTGAAAGCATTATGGAAACGAACGAACCAATTTGATGCCTGCCTGTCAGCGTGTGCTTGATGGCTGCCATGATTCTCATTTTTCCCCAGGAAATTAACCATGGTCGGAACCACAGTCCGTGACAGGAGATAGGAGGCGATCATCGCGAAAACGACCGCCATTGCCAGCGGCGCAAACAGGAAATAGGCGTTTCCTCGTAGAAAGAATATCGGGACGAACACGATACAAATGCAGAGAGTCGCTACGAACGCCGGTGTCGCAATCTGCTCGGCGCCGTCCAGGATTCCGTCGACTAAGGATTTTCCGGTCGCCAGATTGCTATGGATGTTTTCGATAGCGACGGTTGCGTCGTCCACCAGTATCCCGACCGCCAAAGCAAGCCCGCCAAGGGTCATGATATTGATCGTCTGACCCAACAGGTGCAAAACGATCACTGAACAGCAGATTGAGAGAGGAATAGAGGTAGCAACAACCAGCGTGCTACGCCATGAACCGAGGAAGAGTAGAATCATCACGGCGGTTAAAGAGGCAGCGATGATTCCCTCGCGAAGAACTTCGTCGAGAGCGGAACTGACAAAGATCGATTGATCAAAGAGCGGTTTGATCTGCAAGCCTTGAGGCAGTGTTGCTGCAATTCCGGGCAGGGATTTGAGCACTTGCGAGACGACGTCCAAGGTAGATGCCGAGCCATTCTTTAGGACGGGCAGAAGTGCTGCCTTAATCCCGTTGGATACCACCATGTTGACCTGAGGTGTGTACCCATCGTGGACGGTCGCAACATCGCGGATGTAAATCGTTGTTCCATTAACCTGCTTGAGCGGCAGATTATTGATTCCCTGGATAGTGTCTGTGTTGCCGTTGAACAGGACATCGTACTCACGCTTACCGATCTTCGCGGTGCCGGAGGGAAGGATGACACTTTGCTGGTTGATAGCCGTACTAACCTCTTGCGGAGAGATTCCGTAGGCCTGTAGCTTTCGGGGATCCAGATCTACCGAAACTGCTCGTGTCTTTCCACCGTAGGGCAACGGTATGGACGCTCCTTGCACGGTCGCCAGCTGGGTCCGGATAAAATTCGTCGCGTAGTCATACAGTTGCTGTTCGGAGAACTTTTCTCCGCTTACGCTCAACTCCAGAACCGGAACATCAGCCGCGTTATAGCTCAGAATGTTTGGAGGGGTGATTCCAGCCGGGAGCGTTTTCAGGATGGTTTGGCATTCCGCGGTCGCCTCACCGATTGCGGCGTCGACGCTGGCGCCCTGGTGGAGGTAGACCTTAATTACGGCAATCCCGTTGAAAGAATTCGATTCGATGTGTTCGATGTTATTAACCGAAGTTGTCAGCGCACGCTCGGAGACAGTCGTGATCCGGCGCTCCATCTCCTGGGCAGGTAAACCGCTATATGTCCAGATTACGCCAACTACTGGAATATTGATCGCCGGAAAAATGTCCTTGGGCATCTGCAGCACGCTGAGCACGCCGCCAATCATTAATAGCAACGCAATAACCGCGAATGTGTAGGGGGCTCGCAGAGCTACTTTTACGATCCACATAAAGTTACCTCCCTAAGTTTTTAACGCTGCGTCTGGGTGACGCAGTCGCCGCCGGTAGCGGGGCTGGTGACGATTGCTGGTCGATAGTTTCTTTTTGGTGAGAAAAATGGCCGGCAAGTAGTCCGCACACAAAAAGCTGGAAAGGATGATAGAACATGATCGGCAATAGAATGAGGCCGAGATTGGCGTTTGCCCCGAAGATCAGATGAGCGAGAGGGACGCCCATCGCCAAAGTCTTTTTCACGGAGCAGAAAAGAGCAGCGATGAAGTCTTCTCGTCCTAGCCTGGTCGCCTTCGAAGTAATCCAGACAAGAAGAGACACGCTGCCGAACAAAACCACGACGGCGATTAATACATTCAATGTCAGGCCGATGCCGTACTGCTGCCAAAGCTTGTTCTTCACCGAGTCGCAGAATGCGGTGTAGACGATGAAAAGGATGACTCCATTGCTGACAATATTTATCCACCGCCGATTAGCGTCGACCCACTCTCTGACGAAGGGTCTGGCCCCCATGCCCATCAGGAAAGGAACAAGGGTAAGCAAAATGATCTTGAGTAGCAGCGGCGCGAAAGAAGCGGTTTGGCCGCTGGCCTGCATCAGGAGATGCACCAGCAGCGGCGTTAGCAGGACGCCAATGATGTTGGAAAGAGCGGCGTTAAAAATGGCTCCAGCGGTGTTGCCGCGGGCGACATTGGTCAAAACAACTGAGGTTGAGACAGTCGAAGGAAGGACACAAAGATAGAGAAACCCGTCGCGTAAGGCACTCGGTTCGTTCGGCCAGACAATTCGAGTGACAACATGGAAGAGTAAACCGACCAGCGGAAATATCAGGAAGGTGAATGCTTGAACAATGACATGGAGCCGCCAGTTACCGGCGCCGGCTTTCATCCTTTCAACCTCCATCGACAATCCCTGCAGATAGAGGATCAAAGCGACACCGATGTTGTTTAGCAGATCCGGATGGAGCCAGCCATCTCTGGCCCCCGGGGCAGGAAACAAAAACGCGAGCCCAACCGCGGCGAGTAACGCGAGAATAAACCCGTTTTTCCGAGCCGGCGCGCCGTTTTTTTGCCTTCTCATGCAGTTTTCTGACACTGCGCCCATCCTGCTGGTAAATTGCAGAAAACGTTCTCCAGGAGAAAGCCCTATCTATTTCACTTTGCGACGGATTTGTGGCACTTCGGGAGAACCCTACCTGCGTCTTTCTCGTCCCATCGAGTCTCGAATTGGAATCGTCCTCTACATTACGAACGAATTCTGTAATAGTTCCCCGCACACTTAAAGGAACAAGAAGATCCAGACCTGGCCCTGGTTCGCAGCCGTAGACGACAACGCGAACACCATCACAATCTGGAAGTTGAACACTGCAAATCCGACCGATCCGGTCCGGTAGGCAGGGAGGCCGAAAGGCAACTTTATGCGGAAAAGGCGCGCCAGGGTGAAACCCTGGCGCGCCTTGAAGCTCTGCTTTCAGCGCAGGGCTAGTTCTAAATCTCTACCTGTGTAGTCGGCACCTAACGGCGGCGATCCGCCAGCTGCCGGACCGCCCTCCAAGTTCTTGTCAGTGGATTAACTCTTGCCAGGCACGATTGGCGGCTACGATGTCTTCATCTTCATGAGCCCGGAATTCCTTTTCCGCTGCAGGCGAGGCGCAAACGTACAATTTTCCCTTCGCAATGAAGAAGACATTCGGATCGGAATCGTTTAGCTGCTTGTTTTTGACGCCATTGGCACAAAAGGCGCCGTATTGCGGAGCGTATTTAGACGGATTCTTTTTGAAGGTCGCCAGATCTGCTGCGGAACTGAAGTAGTAGACGGCCCCTTGATAATTGGTCTGGTATTTCGGGTTCCCCTTAACGGGTTTCTTTTGCGTGAAATAAGCCACTGGATCATATCCCTTTAGAATGACCCCGTTGCTATCTACGTTTACCTTCCCGGCACGTTTCTCAGCCCATACCTGCATCTGGGGATGAAGCGCTTTAGAGACCGTGATTGCGCGGTCGGATTGAGAATTGATTGGCGTTGCGGAACTGTTGTGCGCGGAGAGCGCAATCAGCGCTGCGACCATCAAGCTAAATTTGATCGTTGGTTGGAGGATAGATATGCACTTCGCGCGAAAGATGTGCGCTGGTTTGCCCGAGATTGGACTGGGGTCAACTTGTTGGATGCCGTTCATAGCTAGCTTAGTGGTTAATGGCGATTTTGTGGTTGTTGTTTCTGTATCATTTCAAAACTGTGTCTTGTTATCAATTTGATCGTGATGGCACGGCAGAGAATAGCGGGATCAGCCCCTCTGGTATCGTCGGATGGGTTAGAATGGCGTCACGCAGAACCGTATAGGGGAGGCCG
This sequence comes from bacterium, assembly GCA_046727495.1. Classification (GTDB taxonomy): domain Bacteria; phylum Verrucomicrobiota; class Verrucomicrobiia; order Chthoniobacterales; family JAFAMB01; genus JBKPBY01. Next base: position 9,014 of record JBKPCS010000103.1, read on the forward strand.
GCAAGCATGGCGATCTGGACGGGAGCAATGATTTCTCCCGCTGAAGCTCCCAGGGCGGTGAAGCCAAGAATGCGATCGCTCTCGGTATCGATAAGGGCTTTCAAAAAGCCTTGGGTCTCGGATATCGTCCTGGCCCGCAAAACAGCGACCATTGGAATCTTGGCCAGCCGGTAACCGATACCGCGTTTGTTCGCCTCGGTTTCACTCAAGCCGATCCGTGCAAACTCGGGGTCGGTGAACATGCAGAACGGCACTTGGCGCCCCGTAGTGACCCGATTACCGCCTGCGAGATTGTCCCGTACAGTGCGGAAATCGTCGAAGGCGATGTGTGTGAAGTGGGGAGTACCGGCGCAATCTCCTACTGCCCAGACGCCTGGAGCGGTTGTTTCAAGGCGCTCGTTCACTTTGACGTGGCCCTGTTCAGTCGTTTCGACTCCGGCCAGCTCCAAACCGATGCCCTGGGTGTTGGGAGTTCGTCCGCTGGCGATCAAGAGATGTGTTCCTTCCAGAACGATCTCGGTCCCATTTCGCTTCGCATGGAGTTTTACCCAGTCGCCTGATTTTCCTTCAACTTGGGTGATACCGGTGCTGGTGGCGATCCCAATTCCTTCTTCATGAAAAATGTTCTGGAGCATGTCGGTAACATCCCGGTCTTCGCGATGAGCCAGACGGTCATTTCGTTCAACGATCGTTACCTGGCTGCCGAAACGGCGCATCGCCTGGGCCAGCTCGAGACCGACGTAGCCGCCTCCGATAATCAGGAGGTGCCCGGGGATATGGTCAAGCTCCAGAGTTTCAACGTGGGTGAGGGGACTTGCTTCGGCAAGGCCTGGAATCTGTTCAATCGTCGCACGGGAGCCTGTGCTGATAACAACGTTTTCCCCTCGAAAAATGCGGGTGCCGCCGTCGGCAAGCACAGCTTCGATCGTTTTTGGTCCAATGAATCGCCCGGAACCGATCACCAGTTCCGAACCGCTAGCCTTAAAATTGTTGAGGTGCACTTGAATCATGCCCTCAACCATCTTCCGCTTACGATCGCGTACCGATGCCATGTCGATTCGTGTATTGTCCTTGCTGATACCGAATTCCGCGCTCCTCCAGAAGTACGAAGCAACCTTGGCGCTGTGGATGACGTTCTTACTTGGCATGCAGGCAATGTTTGGGCAAGAACCCCCAATATACTTTCGTTCAATAAGGACTGAGCGTTTACCCTTTCTTGCCTGGGTCCAGGTGATGTACTTACCTGCTTCACCGCTGCCAAGAACGACCAGGTCGTACTCTTCTGGGGGCGTTTGCATAGCTTCTATTAGTTATCAGGCGTTATCAGGCCGGGAAAACTCTGACCATTTAAACATCCCGCGCGTAGATGTCGATGGCGATCAGGTTACAATTTTGGGAAAATACATTGCCGCTGGACCCCCTTCAGAAAGAGTTGATGATCCGCAGGTGATTTCTATTCCTTGAATAACCGTCGCGGCGGGCTGCCTATCCAGCCTCAGTTAGTCCGGCGTTGTCGCTCAACAATCCCATGGCGCTGGATTCGGCCAAAAAAAAAGGATAACCTGGAAGTTCGGAGGAGGTGGCGATGATCCAGATCAAACGGGTTTATGATCCGCCTTTGAAAGAGGATGGCACACGATTTCTGGTGGAGCGTCTCTGGCCGCGTGGAATAAAGAAGGAAGCGCTGCATATGGCGGGTTGGTGCAAAGATGCGGCGCCAAGTCCCGATCTCCGTCGCTGGTTTGGCCATGATCCGGAAAAATGGGAAGAATTCAGAAGCCGGTATCGGGCCGAGTTGGCAAAGAATCGTTCGGCTTTACGATCGCTCTTGGATGCGGCCAGGCTAGGTAACGTAACGCTTTTGTACAGCGCGCGAGACCTGGAACGTAACAGTGCTGTCATACTAAAGTCGTATTTAGAGCGAATACTGGCCGAAAAAAAGAGATAGCGGATGCCGCGAGGGCTATCCTTTCAATCGCCGTTTTGGTGCTTACCTATGAAAGCTATTCGTATTCATGAATCCGGCGGCCAAAAGACCGTAGGCCTGGATGAAATCCCGATACCAAAAATTGGCTCAAACGAGGTTCTGGTGCGCGTTCATGCTACAACAATAACGCCGGGCGAGTTGGAATGGTATCCAACCTGGCATACGCAGAGGGGCGAAGCCAGGGTTTTGCCAGTTCCTAGTCATGAGTTTTCCGGAACGATCGATGAAGTTGGGCCGGATATAGAAGGGCTAAAAAAAGGTGACGCAGTCTACGGTCTCAATGACTGGTTTCGTGATGGCGCGGCGGCCGAGTACTGTGTGACAACTACGGCGGAGATTGCTCCAAAGCCCGCTTCAATTAACTATTCACAGGCTGCCGTAGTCCCGATCTCAGGACTCACCGCGTGGCAAGCGTTGTTTGATCGAGGAAGACTTGAGGCTGGCCAAAAAGTCTTGATTCATGGTGGAGCAGGCGGTGTAGGCAGCTTCGCGATTCAATTGGCTGTTTGGAAAGAGGCATTGGTTGCAACTACCGTTTCTGAAGTAAACATTGGGTTTGTCAAAGAGCTAGGCGCGGCAGAGATAATCGACTACCGGAAAACGAGATTTGAAGATGTGGTTAAGGATGCCGACCTGATTCTGGATGTAGTGGGCGGGGATACTCTCACGCGTTCGTTTGGGGCGATCAAGAAAGGTGGGCGGGTCATTACCGTCGCAGCTGGCTCAGAGTCGGCGGAAGATACGAAAGTAAAAGAGGCTTTCTTCATCGTAGAAGCGAATCGACAACAGCTAATGGAACTAGGAAGGCTGATCGACGCAGGGGTTCTGCGGCCAATTGTCAGTCAAGTGTTCCCTTTCGAGGAAGCACCCCGAGCGTACTTTCAAGCTAAGAAAATAGCTGCCGGTAAGGCAGTTCTAAGACTCTCGGAATGAAAATCGACGATCGCTTACGAGGTGTGACAGTTGCGCTGCTGGCAGCGGCGCTCTTTGGCGCCAGCACCCCGTTCAGCAAGTTATTGGTTGGACATATTAATCCGATGCTCCTTGCCGGAATCCTGTACTTGGGCTCCGGCGTCGGATTGTCTATCTGGTTAATAATCCGAGGGCTGCTCACCGCTCACAACAAACGAGAAGCCAGATTGCAGCGGGGAGACTTACTTTGGCTCAGCGCGGCGATTTTAGCTGGCGGCGTTATTGCTCCGGTGCTTTTGATGTTTGGGTTAACCGGTACCCCTGCCTCTTCCGCGTCGCTTCTGCTGAACCTTGAAGGCGTGCTCACAGCGCTGCTGGCTTGGTTTGTTTTTAAGGAAAATTTCGATCGGCGAATCTTTGTCGGCATGGTCGCAATTCTCGCCGGTGGCGTTCTACTTTCGTGGCAAACCCGGCCAGCACTCGGTATTCCATGGGCAGCGCTCGGAATTTGCGGTGCATGCTTTTGTTGGGGGATCGACAATAATCTCACACGCAAAGTCTCTGCGGCGGATCCGGCGCAGGTCGCGGCAATAAAAGGCTTGGTAGCGGGAACGGTAAATGTCGCAGTTGCGTTAATCTCTGGCGCCAGCATTCCGCGGGCGATCGACTTGGCGGCTGCCGGTGTGGTCGGATTCCTAAGTTACGGCGTTAGCCTGACCTGTTTTGTGCTGGCTCTGCGGTACGTTGGAACGGCGCGAACCGGCGCCTATTTTTCCACCGCGCCGTTCATCGGAGCCGCGCTATCATTAGTCCTTCTGCATGAGCAACCATCGCTGATTTTCTGGCTGGCCGGAGCGTTAATGGTTGCCGGTGTCTGGCTTCATCTGACGGAGGATCACTCTCATCTGCATCATCATGACCCAATGACGCACGAGCATCTGCATTGGCACGATGAACACCATCAACACATTCATCGGCCGGACGATCCGCCGGGCGAACCGCATTCTCACGTGCATCGGCATCAGGAGCTAACGCACAGCCACCCGCACTATCCTGACATTCACCATCGCCACCCGCACTAAACCGAATTAACGCAAAGGCCGTATTGATGTCTCTCAAAAGGAGCTAGCGGCTAGTCAATAAACTGATTTGTTTTTTGTGTTATTTCAGCAAATACACATATAATCGAATAGTGAAGATCTTTGGATGGCGTCGTCGCTTTCTGGCGAGCACTCGAGGTAAAATTCTCGGCCTGCTCCGCAGTAGGAGCTACACTGTCAATGAACTTGCCGAGGCATTGGAATTAACCGATAACGCGGTTCGTTCTCACCTTGCGAGTCTTGAACGCGACGGTTTAGTTCAGCAACTGGGTTGGCGGCCTGGATTTCGAAAGCCTCATGCTCTATACGGACTCACGGCAGAAGCAGAATGTCTTTTTCCGACGGCTTATGGGCCGCTACTGCGCCATACTATCGCAGTCGTTGGGAAACGATTATCTTCGCGGGAATTGCAGGCGAGTTTGCGCGAGGTTGGTCAGACGGTTGCACTGGAGCATCTTGATCAGGTACGAGGCAAGACGCGTAATCAGCGGATTGAATTTGCGCTTGCTGTGCTGAAGGCTTTGGGCGGCGACGTTAAAATCCAGGAAAGAGAAGGAAAACGATTCATTGAAGGAAATGGTTGTCCCCTCTCAGCAGCGACTGCTTATCATCCCGAAGCTTGTTTAATAGTTGAAGCGCTACTTTCTGAAATTATCGGCACTCGGGTAAAGGAGTGCTGCCATCAGGGAGAGGCCCCGCGATGTAGCTTCGAAATTGCCTGAAGTGGGGCGGTCTCCAATAACTCGGTTCTCTCATAGGGGACTAAGCCCCCTTCGGTGCCTGCTACATCACGGAAAATGCGGAAAACTAAACGCCCTTTTGAATCGAATCACCTAGCCGGCTTTGAGCGCTTGTCGCTACAACGACTTGATGAGCTCCACCAGATCAGCCTTTTCTTGTTCCGTAAGATCAAGATCAAAAGTGCTATTATAGTGGTTCACGACATCTCCTAATGTGGCGAAGCGCCCGTCGTGGAAGAAACCGCCTTTTTGATGGGTCCACACACCTTTTAGCGGCGCCGTCCGATATTTCCGATCAGGCGCTCTGTCTGCCTGGAAGTTATCGATACCGATCTCGCTACCAGCATGCAAGTTCCAACCCGGTTCGGTATAGAGCGGAGGGACATGGCATGTCGCGCAGCGTGCCTTGTTCTCGAAGAGCTCCTTGCCACGCCTGGCCGAGATGGGATCGAAACTTCCCTCCGGTGGGGAGGGGCGGGCAGGGCAAGTTGGTAAAAGTGCAGCGCCGGCAGTTTTGAAGTGATTAAATCGGGGCGGTTTCGCACATTTCCAAAGCGGGCACGAGCAGCAACTGGAAACTGGGCTGGATCGTTCAGACGTGGATCGAAAAATGTCCCTTTGCCATGCATCTCCAGGTTTGCCACAAAAGCATTCCAGTACGTGACCGATCCCCATCCGGTCCATGTGTGGAGATTGACACCAGCAAGGCCGAAGGCTGGCGGAATGAGCACCGCTGAGGATCTCCCATCTGGCCGAAAACCCTTTCCATCGAGCAAAAGCTCTGCATCAAACTTGCCGGGGCCCCAGGCAGCCAGCACTTTGCGAACTGTCGCCTGATCAGTGCCCAGGAGCGCAGCTATTGCGCTAAGATCTGGAGCCAAGTTGACGATAGCGCCAACGTTTAAATCACGATTAGCCCAACCGTCCAGTCGATGACCGATTCCCGGGGCAACTGCATTATCTACCGTTGAGTGGCAGAGGGCACATTGAATGCCGATCGATTGAAGGTTGGTCGGCGAACCGAAAAAACCAGTCAAACCGACTGCAGCGTTTCGCTGTAGCAATGCAAGGGTTACTGCAGGATCATCAAGATTCACGCGTCCTTACTCGAGATCGACGATGAGTTCTTGGGAAAGAGCGTCTTGATCGACTTTCAAGCCAAGTGCGAGCGCCTCACGCGGGCTCAAACCCGGTCCGATCCCGCCAAATCGGGTACCCGCGATAGCTTGGTGCAGCCGAAGCGTGTCTCCCCAAAAAGCTTCGTCACCAAAAGTATCAAATCGGAAGGTCCTGCGGCCCTCACTCGTGGTATCCCTTATACTTTTTTCGAGGTCCTTGTCTATACCGCGCGTGGAATCCTCAGACTCTTGCGAGATTAGGCTTTCAAAACCGGCGATCGCCAGGACTGCAGGCAAGGCACCCACCAACAGGAGCTTGAAATTGGATTTCATAAAATCTCCCTGGCACGCAACTTCGGTTCCGCTCACTTGCGGTCGCCGCGAAGCACTATTGAAACTAAGGATCGCGTAATCCACAATAAGTCAAGTAAGTTTTTGACTTATGTCTGGTTTAACTTAGTATTTGCTATTGGAGTCATGAATCCAGCAGTTGATTGAGATTCGAACAACAGGTTACTACTGTTAACCCCTAACGCTGTTCTTTGTCATAACCTGTGATGTCTTGGCGCTCTTGATCAGGCGCCGGGAAAACAGCAGGTTACTCCCGGAGGAAAAAATGAAAAAGCTGTTATTGAGTATGGCAGGATGCATAGCCCTCGCGCCCGGACTAGCGTCGGCGGCTACTTTTACTGGTGAGATCATGGATAGTGCGTGCGCCAAGGGCGGCGGCCACGAGGCAATGTTCAAGAAGGTGGGTACCAACGACCCAAAGGCATGTACGGAGGCCTGCATTAAAGCAGGAAGCACATACGTTCTGTTCGAGTCAGGAAAAACCTATTATAACCTCGATGATCAGAAGAAACCCAAGCCTTTTTCCGGACAGAAGGTACAGATTACCGGGACTCTGAATAAATCGACTAAAACTATTCACGTCACAGATATTAAAGCAGCGTCTTAACAGGCTCCAAGAGGGCCGATCTATTCCCGGCCATTCTTGGGATCCTACATGGGTCCTTCTGGCCTGACTACTAAATGAAGCGCTGGATCCTGGCCGCGGTTCTTATTGTAGTGCTGTCTGGCCTGGTGGGGATCCTTGCATTTACGCAGCTCGACCTGAGCGCACTTCAGAGCCCCGGGCAAGTTGAGACCTTTCTCGCCACCCAAGCTAAGCGCATCCTGATCTACAAGAATAGCAGGACCGGGATTCCATCGCCGCCTAACGATCTGCAAGCCAGTCTCGAACAAGGAGAGACTCTCTACGGCAACGACTGCGCAATGTGCCATGGATCCGACGGCCACACACTGACTGATAACGGTCGCTGGATGTATCCGCGCGCAGCAGATTTAACGTCACGCAGCGTGCAACAGTACAGCGACTCCGAACTCTTCTGGATCATAAAAAACGGAATTCGATTTACCGGGATGCCAGGATTCGGAAAAGTCGAATCGGATGAACACATCTGGGATTTGGTCAGATACATAAGGGAGCTGCCGGGAAAGAAGAAATAGCGGCGGACTCTGATGTGGAAAAGAAGGCGCCAATAAATTTAGAAACTCACAATCACAGTTTGGTTTCCTTCAATTTGGGAGATGTTTGGAATTCATGCATCGCGCTAGAGGGCGCAAATTGTTGGTGAGATTTTTGCGTGTCCGCGACTCGAATGGCTACTGCCTGGGATTGGAACTCGCGCCCGGGAGTGCGCTTGTTGCTGAGGGTGCTCATCGTTTGGTTGTGTGCGTCCGTAAACGCGCCCGCCCCTAGGTGAATTGATCCAGCGAGCGCGGTCATTGCGCGGTGAAGCTAGCAGTCCCGACCAACTCCGTGGATTGGCACAGGCGTCCGTGCCGTTCCGGTATGAGACCTTTGGTCGTCGCTCATGTGCCACACGCGGAAGTCAATTCGTTGTGGACAAAGTAGACAGAAATTAACCGGTCTTCACTCAACTGAAAACCCATTTGCTAATATATCGATATACGATAGATTGTGGGGCACCGGAAAAAACGGAACGACTCGGTCTGCCAGGCGCCAACTTTCCAAGCTTAGCCCGGCGTGGAATTGTTTTTAGCCCGGCGTGGAATTGTTTATGTCTCAGACAATCGCTCACGCTACCATTGAGGCTCGACATCATGATAAGAGCCAACAGCTTGGCTTCTTTGGGAAGTATATCTGGGCGGAAGACCACAAAACCATAGCTATTCAATATCTGTTTGCGCGCCTGTTTTTCCTGTGCGTAGGAGGATTGCTCGCCATGGGTGTCCGCTACCAATTGGCGTTTCCGGGTCATCCAGTGCCTTTGATCGGTCAATTTCTTCCGAGCTGGCTGGTCAGCAACGGTGCGATTAAACCGGGAGGTTACAATGCACTGGTTACGATGCACGCCACCGTAATGGTGTTTTTGGTGATGATGCCGCTATTGGTGGGCGTGTTTGGTAACTTTGTGATTCCGCTGAAAATCGGAGCGCGGGATATGGCGTTCCCTTTTTTCAACGCATTGTCCTTCTGGTTGCTTTTTGTGTCTGGCATTGTCCTGCTTTCCAGCTTCTTTGTGCCGGAGGGATTTCCCGCTGCGGGCTGGACCTCTTATGCGCCGCTTTCCGGTAATGCTGCCTACAATGGTACACAGGCAGGCCAAAGCCTTTGGTGCATCGGCATCTTCTTCAATGGTCTATCGTCAATCGCCGGCTCGGTAAACTATATTACGACCACCATCAACATGCGGGCGCCCGGGATGAAGATGTTTCGGTTGCCTTTGCCTGTTTGGGCAATTCTCATCACGGCTTTCTTGATTCTATTGGCCGTTCCGGTGCTATCCGCTGCGGTGGCAATGCTTTTTATGGATCTTAATTTCCACACCCACTTTTTTTCTTCGTCCAATTACGGCCAGCCGTTGCTGTGGCAGCATCTTTTCTGGTTCTTTGGGCATCCGGAGGTCTACGTCCTCATTTTACCGACAATGGGAGTTGTCTCGGAAATCATATCGGTCTTCTCTAGAAAACCGATCTTTGGGTATAAGGCGATGGTGTGGGCAATGATCGCCATTGGTTTTCTTGGTTTTATCGTCTGGGGCCACCACATGTTCGTTAGCGGAATGAACCTGGTGCTCTCGTCAACATTCTCACTATCAACCATGGTGATTGCCGTTCCTTCCGCTATCAAAACCTTCAACTGGATTGGAACGGTGTACGGTGGTTCGATCCGATTCAAGACCCCAATGTGTTTTGCGCTCGCATTTGTGTCGATGTTCGTAATCGGCGGCCTCAGCGGCATTTTCATGGCTTCCACCCCGGTCGATATATTCATCCATAACGCAGAGCATTTTTAGGCCGGCGTCGCGGCGGGAGAAGCTCGGAGAGCATACTAAAGGTGATCGCCGCGACGGTGGGCTAAAAATGGGTTGGACTAAACCGTTACCCAGGGCGTGGCCTATGGGTATTGATTG
>JBKPCS010000104.1:0-4963 GCA_046727495.1 bacterium
AAAAGCGCCGAACGCGAGCACAAAGAACGTGATGGTCAATAGGACGAAAACTACCAAGACTGGTCGACTCAACGTGGTCGCTGCAATTGTCATATACGCCGTAAAGATACCCCAAGCGAGCAAGAATGTTCCCACAGCCGCGGGACGCGCCTCGGCCGGGATACTTCCCACATTGAAGGTAACCAGAAGTGCAAACGCGATCCAGAAAGCGCCGTACGATGTGAATGCCGTCGCACCAAAGGTATTATTTCGCTTAAATTCCCACATCCCCGCACAGAACTGCGCCAATCCACCGTATCCGAAAGCTAAGCCCAACACGATGGGTTCTGCAGCTTTGGGAATCAAACCCGCATTCACGGCTGACAGGACGAACGTGGTCAACGCGAACCCGGCAAGGCCTAGCGGCGCGGGATCGGCAACCGATTGAACCGGCGCCGTCGTGGGTCCGTTGCTCATGATAGTCCCTCCGAAGCCTTGGCGAATGATTCGTACAAACAGAAATCGTACCGTGTGAGAAAGGTACCCGACAATGACACTAAGATCGCTCGCCGCTGTTGAGCGAAAAGCGGATCGCAAGGCGGAGGTAAAACTGCGATTGTAGGTGATAGCATAATGGACTCGGAAGAATAGTTGGAATTAACCAAACAACTCGAACCGCACGGCACGGGTTCCGCGGCTCGGAACGCCCAATAAGACGGCGTGTTTCCTCGGGGGGACACTAAGATTCAAATATGCGAGTTGAACCCGCAGGTCAAGCTTTTCAGCCCTCCAGCGATGGAATCTAGAATCTTCGGGTTAGGAAGCATTCTATTTGACCGTGCTCAGGCCCCCAGAGTGAGAAATGCTAACAAGTTTGGGCTTTGAATATCGCAAATCCTCTTACCTACCCAACTGAGAAAACTTGCGTTAGCTTATTCTAGTATGAGTCGTAGCGGCTCTAAAAGAAAGCGGAAGAGCAATCTTCTCACCCACCGCCGGCCTGCGCTCAATGCCATGTTCACCCCGAGATCTGTAGCGGTGATTGGCGCAACGGAAAACCCGGGTAGCGTCGGGCGCGCGTTGGTAGAGAACTTGAAATCGTACGATAGGCCTCTCTACCCAGTGAATCTCAAGCGCGACACGATTCTGGAACTCCCTGCGTTTCCAAGAATCGGAGCTGTCCCAAATCATGTAGACTTGGCGATTATCGCGACTCCGGCTACGACAGTTCCTGATGTAGTGAAAGAATGCGCCGAGGCCGGTGTAACTGGTGCGATAATTCTTTCAGCAGGATTCAGGGAGTCCGGGCGCTCGGGTGCGGAGCTTGAAGAAGCGATCACCGCGCGTCGAGGTCAGATGCGGATCGTCGGTCCGAATTGTCTTGGAATAATGATTCCGAGGATAGGTCTGAATGCTACTTTCACGTCACATTTGGCAAAGGACGGTCACCTCGCGTTTGTCAGCCAGAGCGGTGCGATTTGCAGTTCAATCCTGGATTGGAGCATCCGCGAGCGGATCGGGTTTAGCGGTTTTTTCTCGCTAGGTGGAATGCTCGACGTCGGTTGGGCTGATCTTATCTACTATCTCGCAGACGATTGGCGGACAGAAAGCATTCTTATTTATATGGAGTCGGTTGGAGACGCGCGCGCCTTTCTGTCGGCTGCGCGAGAGGTCGCTCTGACCAGGCCGATCATCGTTCTCAAGGTGGGGCGAACGACGCTGGGAGCAAAAGCCGTGATGTCTCACACCGGGAGGCCTGCCGGCAGTGACGAGATTTTCGACGCGGCTTTTCGGAGGGCTGGCATTCTGCGAGTGAACACCTTGGACGAACTTTTTGCGATGGCGGAGGTGTTGGGTAAACAGCCACAACCACGCGGGTCGCGGCTAGCTATTGTTACAAACGGAGGTGGCCCCGGGGCTTTGGCAGCCGACGCCCTCGCTGACGGCAATGGAAGCCTTGCCGAACTTTCCGAGCAAACCATTCAGACGTTGAACAAAGCGTTGCCTTCGTTTTGGAGCCGATCGAATCCCGTAGATGTGCTAGGTGATGCTAAGGCTGATCAATACGCGGCCGCTGTCGAAGCGCTAATTGACGACCCAAACAATGACGGGATTTTGGTTCTTTTGAGCCCTCAGGCGACGGCTGAGCCTATGGCGACGGCTAACGATTGAAACACCTGATTTCTGCTCGCCAAAAACCGATCCTCGCCTGCTGGATGGGCGGAAATGCGGCGACAGAAGCTGAGGCGGTGTTAAACGCTATCGGTATACCAACGTTCACCCATCCTGATGCGGCTGCGCGCGCCTTTTGTTTATTGGCAAAGTACAGCTGCAACCTTCGTGCACTCTACGAAACGCCAGTGCTTCTAACTGAATCACCTAAGCAAACCCAACGCCAGCAAGTGGAGGGCATTCTCGCAAAAGTCCGTAAAGCAGGGCGCACGCTACTTACGGAACTCGAAGCAAAACAGATCCTGTCCTGGTACGCAATCCCTGTACTTGAAACGCAAATCGCCTTGAGTGAAGCGCAAACTGTGAGCCTCAAGGCGGTATCAGCGAACGCTGTTGAGTTGTTCCTCGGAAAGAGAATTGATGCCGATTTTGGGCCGATGATTATTTTCGGCGCGGGCGGACAGCTAGGCGAGTTTTTGCATGATCGAGCGATCGGCTTTCCTCCATTAAACGCAACATCTGCCAAACGTCTAATAGAAGGAGCCCAAATTTATGCGGCTTTGAATGGCTCTGCCGGTCGCCCGCAAGCAAACTTAGATGCGCTAGAAAAAGTCTTGATCAGATTCGGCCAGCTGGTCGCTGAGCAGCCCGTGGTTCAGCAGATCGAAGTTAATCCGCTGGTGGCTTCCCCGGAAGGCGTTCTTGTTCTCAATACTCGAATGATGTTGTCTGAACCCGGCTTAACAGCCACATCTCAATCGAAGCTGCTCATCCGACCATATCCTACGGAATATGTGCATTGCTGGAATTTGGCTGACGGAACGCCTGTGACCATTCGGCCGATCCGACCGGAGGACGAGCCGCTGATGATTACCTTCCATCAAGCGTTGTCAGAAGAAACTTTGTATTTTCGCTATTTCGGTCTGTTCAACCACGAAGAACTCATTAGGCATGAGCGTTTGGTCCGGATTTGTTTCAGCGATTACGACCGCGAAATCACCTTGGTAGCCGAAAGGATCCAGCTTAGCCCGAATGATCGACAAATCATCGCGGTTGCTCGTCTGATCAAAGCTTACGGTGCCAACTCCGCAGAATTGGCCATCGTAGTTGCTGATGACTGGCAATGTCTGGGCCTTGGGACAAAACTTCTCGGCGACTTACTTGAGATCGGTCGCAAAGAACGGCTCGAGCGGATCTTTGGCCATATTCTTCCTGGAAACTATGTAGCGCAACGGATCTGCCGTGCGCTCGGTTTCGAGCTCAGGTATGACGCTTCAGAAGATGCCATTCGAGCTGAGATCGAGCTGCAAAATCAGTGTTGATTCTTCGCTAAGAGCTTATCCGGCATTTTTCATGGAAAATGCGCCCAAAGGCCGAAACCGCTGGTCCGAATGCTTTCGGAGCAGCTCTTCGGGGCTAACCCCGTCCTAATCCCGAAATGCAAATTGCATTTTGTGATTACGGAGATTCGGCCGCGCAGATCGGCTTTAGAAGCCGATCTAGACGCGGCGGCTTTTGCATCTGATGCAAGCCGGGTTAGTTTGACCGCGCCCCCGTTTTTCAGTCTGGCCTGGTAAAAAAGGCCGCTATCTGGTAAATTAATGGTAACTAAATAGCACAAACAAGCGACAACTTTGGGGGTCGAATGACGCTAAATCCTGCGTCGTGGCTGCGGCGGCAATTTTTGCGGCTACTCTGGCAAGGACCAGGGGCAGTTTCGGTGTACTTCTCGGTACCTACAGCGTTAATTTGTGTTTTGCTCTCGCTGATCCATTCGTCACAACTTGCACTGGCAAGCTTGCTTATCCTTGCAGTTAATGTTGCGCTGGGCGTTCTCTTAATTTTGGTGGATGAAATTGATTCCCACCGGCACCACAATTTGGAGTCGTATCGAAAAACTCGGCGTCAAATCGAAACACGTGGATCAGTTTCTAAATACGTTGTGGTTTGATCCCGAACTTGAGCTAAAGTTTAAGAAGACGCGAGTGAGATCCGTGGAATTGATGGTCCTTGCACTCGACTTACTAAGTCGACTCGCATCGTGCTATGGGCGGTGCGGCAGAAGAGTTTTCGAAGCTAATCAGGCACCGGTTGAAAATGCGATGTGCTTGTTTGAATGCTTGCCGGTTGCGGAAGCCGAAGAGAGGTTGGTCGATGCATTAAAGTTCTGGTTGCAACATTCGCCCGAATTCGATCCGGAAGGTTGGGCGTTACCCATTTTGAGAAAGTTTTGACCTGTCTTCGAGTCACAGATCGTGGCCGGCGTAGGAGAGGTCAGAGCTCTTGTTGCAAAGTGGAAAAATCTGAGATTCCGTTTTCGCGCGAAGCCAGAGCGAGCCCGTGCCAATTGTGGAAGGATGGGTCTTTGATTTTGGCCTGCACCAGCTGTCCGTTGGCGTCCGTAACAAGGATGTGGGCTATTTCGCCGCGATGACCCTCGCTCAAAGCAATGGTGAACGCATTTTTCGCTAGCTCCTTAAGTAGAGTCTTTGGTTTCGGAGCCGGAAGATGATCGAGTCGCTGCAAGATGAACTGAATGGAATTGCGGATTTCCACGGCTCGAAGTTTGGTTCGAGCATACACATCCCCGGAATCAAGAGTCGGGGAGGGGGTAGAGGAGTAGCGGTAAAAGCCGTAAGGAAAATCGTGCGTACGTCGCAGTCAGCACACGACGGCTTGTTGCCCAAATAGCATGGAATAACATCGACAAAAAAGGTAGTTAGTTGCTAACATTATGTCCCCATGATGGGGGAGCGCGATCCACAGAAGCAACTGTGGAGCTATCAGGTGAACTTGGATAAGCGGGTGCGCA
>JBKPCS010000105.1:0-17381 GCA_046727495.1 bacterium
GCCGAAGGTTTGGAATCGGGCATAGTAGGCGTTAATACCGGCCTCATCTCGAATGAGGTTGCGCCGTTTGGCGGAGTTAAGCAATCCGGGATGGGACGCGAAGGTTCTCACTACGGCATCGAGGGATTCCTCGAAATAAAATACATCTGCCTCGGAGGGATATAGCTGAGAGGGTGAAGGGCGAGAGGGTGAGAGGTGAGAGGTAAGAGCTGAGGAGCACCTAACGCGGGTCCCATTGTCCCATACGTCACATCGGTCCGATTAGTGCCATTCCTCGCATTCCTCCCATTCCCCCATAAAGGAATACCCGCGGCTACGCCGCGGGTATATTCTGGCCCAGAGTCGCGTGCTGCGCGCGACCCTTCGCAAAATTCGTCTCGCTTAGCTTATCGAATCACTAATACAGGATGGATATTCAGATCGAAATCGACGATGTGGGGCATCCAACTCGCATCGCCGTCGGTAGCGGCGGCCGGGAATCTCCTGATTTCCTGAACAGCCAGTGGCACTGGAGAGATGGCGCGCATCTCAATGTCCCGCATTACCCGCCCCTGGTTGTCCACATAGAAGTCGACCTTGAGCGGCGTGACGCCGACGTATTCGCCGTTGATCATGATTCTAGCGCCAAGGGGCTTCGAAACGATTGTTACCGCCCGTGTGTTGCTGCTAGACCAAGTGCTCTTGTGGATCCGCTCGCTTTTCGCCGGAGACTCGACACCGCCTAGGCAGGTGCCAGCGAGTAGAAGGCCCACGACTCCGGTCACTGCCCAATATCGTGACACGCGGTTCATAGGAACTGTGCTTCGCGGTCGTCTTAAGAAGGCGCAATAGGCCGTGCCCGAACGACCTTTGAAAAACTATGCCAGAAAACGTACGTAAATGAAAGTTAATTTCGCAGGCTAGAAAGAGCCTTATCGGACAGCCGGAAAGGGTGTGGCGAGCGGTGTCGGCGTGTCGGTGTGTCGGCGTAACGGCGTATCGGCGTGTCGGCTTCTGTTTAACGTCTGATCGTCTCGGCGGACAAACCGTGTCTATTGCCGCTCGCTTCTTGGTTTCTCCAGTTGCCACTTGAGATGGGATCGCACTGCCGGCCATTCGCTGGCTACAATGCTGTAGACGCACGTATCACGAAGCGATCCATCTGAGTGAATCATGTGGCTGCGCAGAATTCCATCGAGTTTAGCTCCCAATCTCTCAATCCCACGCCGGCTCGCCTGATTTAAAAACGAGGTTCGAAACTCGACAGCTATGCAGTTCAGAGTCTCAAACGCGTGGGTCAATAGCAGAAGCTTACACTCTGTGTTGATCGCCGTTCGCTGCACTCGCGCGCGATACCAGGTTGAGCCAATCTCCAAGCGGCGGTTGGCGGCATCAATGTTCATATAAGTAGTCATCCCAACTGCCAGCCCAGTAGACTTCTCAATCACCGTGAACGGCAGCATCGATCCTTTCGTTTGGAGATCCAGCCGCCGCTCAATCTCGGACCGTATGCCGTCGGGACTTGGGACGCTGGTGTACCAGAGCTTCCAAAGTTCCCCATCTTTGGCAGCCTCAACCAGTTGGTCTTCGTGCGCCGCACCTAGCGGTACCAGGGAGGCGTGCACACCAGAAAGTGTGACTGGGACAATCCAAGCCATTGTGGCTAAACCCTTAAACTTCCGGCAGCGGTGTAGTTTGATTGATGTCGTAGGCCAGGTTCTGTTGCCTTCCATGCCGCTGTAAGGCCAATTCAATAAGTCGATCTACCAGCTCCGAGTAGCTTATCCCGGTCGCCTCCCAAAGGAGTGGGAACATGCTGATATTAGTAAAGCCGGGCAACGTGTTGATTTCGTTCAGCAGAATTCGACTGTTGTCGCACAAAAAGAAATCGACGCGTGCCAAACCAGAACAACTAAGCACCTTAAAGGTATCAACGGCCATTCCCCGAACTTGCTCGCTAACCTCATGCGGGATTTGCGCGGGAATCTTTAGCGCCGCTCCATGCTCATTCACGTATTTCGCATCGTAAGAATAGAATTCGTCATTCACCACGACCTCACCTACCAGCGACGCTTCCGGCTTCTCATTTCCAAGGACTCCGCATTCAAGCTCCCGACCTTTAATGCACTCCTCGACGAGAACTTTTTCATCGAATTGAAACGCAGTCCTTAAAGCCTGACCAAATTCTTCCCGGGCCGTAACCTTTGAAATTCCGACCGAGGAGCCGGCATTGGAAGGCTTGACGAACACAGGCAGCCCTAATTCTTGCACGAGCTCATCGAAACTCGTAGAAACCGGGTCCGTCAGGACTCGGAACCGAGCGGTCGGAATTCCGGCGTGATTCAGGAGTCGCTTCATCACGTCTTTGTCCATCCCGACGGCTGAGCCGAGCACATTTGTGCCTACAAAAGGGATATTCAGAAGACGAAGAAGTCCTTGGAGGCAACCATCTTCGCCGAACGCGCCGTGGACTAACGGAAACACCACGTCGATTCCCTGTTCGAGCGAGCTTGAGGCAATGGTTTGCAACATGTTCGCGCCTTGAGCCGCGGGTTCATCGGATCCGGCTAAAGCGAATCTTTCGAATCCAGGCGCTGCCTGGAGTTTGGCTACTGATCGCAACAGTCTCCAGCCACCAGACTTTTCGATCTTGATCAGAGAAACGTCATACTTCGATTTATCGACCGCATCGTACACATTGCGCGCTGAGCAAACGGAAACCTCATGTTCGGTTGATCTGCCTCCACAGACGATTGCGAGTCGAATTTTCGATTGGTCCATGGGAACCCATCATGGATGATGCGGTTCGGCCCGCAAGCATGAAATCCCTCGGGGAGGCGATGGCGATCGTCGATGGGGCTGGAGCTTTATCCCGCCTTGGCGTGACTCATGCGTGTGGCAACCCCCTGTCTGTCGTCCTTTCAGGGCGGACACCGGCGCCAACGCTACCCAGGGCTGAACCTGGGCTGACATTTCGCGCTTCCTCCGAAAAGCGAAGGAACGTGCAACGTTATGAAATGTTTGCCCGTTGTTTCGGCAACCTCGGTGGGGCTGCCACACGCACGAGGCTGAGCTTAAGCTCAGCCCTACCGGCGATGGGCCAAAGCGGTCCAAACGGAAAACGGAAAACCGATAACCGGAAACCGACAGCAGCCGCGCCGAAGGCGCAGCTAGCCGCCATGTCGTCGTTCGTGTTCGTCTTCCCGGACCTTCGCCTGTTCTGCGGTTCGCTTCAGTTCATCGGAAGCGTCCACTTCACGCATTGAATCGGTCACAAAGCCTTTCTGCTTAAAGAATGCTTGCTCCTGATGTTCGGTCTCCTCGCGATCAGCATCTGTGCTCTGACCTGAAGCCTTTGCTTTCCCCTCTGGCCGAAGGTCTTCAATTGAGCTGGCGCGCCGAATCGGAACAAAATATCCGTAATACTGATTGACCTGCTGTTTCTCGAGCTCGGCCAACTCCGCTTCCGGCGGAAAGGCGGGACCGTTTCGGACAAATTCGAGAACCGCTCGGACCTCGAGTCGATCGCCATCTAGGTCCATCGCTCGCGAGGGGATCACGTTGATTTTGTCGGGACCGGTTTTGACACCCACGAATTCCACTCGATGAGTACTTGGGTCGATCCAGGAACACTCGAGCGTACCGGCCGCACGACCTTGAGTATCCATCACTGGTCGCCCCACAAACTCTTCGGTTGCGGCCGCATCAAGCGAATCAAATCCTTTCATATCAATTTTGATCGCCGCTCGCACGACAACTGGATTCGGTTCTTAGAGACGGCAAATTGATTCCCCTCATCAAAACGTCAGGGGTCGACCCGATACCATTTTTACGCTTTTTGATGTTTAATCTCGCAGGTGGTCCCCACCCAGAACAGCCGCAAAAGAAAAGAGCGGTCCAAAAAGCCAACTATGAAGAGGATATCGAACAAAGAAGCTACCCGGAGTCCGGAAAGTCTTCGGAGTCTTTACCACCAGCTCCGGATGCAGCGGGAATCCGCTATTAACCGCGCCAGGCGGCCCTTATCGCATGACCTTGCGGCACGAGTAGTTCGGATTGAGGAGCGGCTTTCCAAATTTCTGCTACAGCAGCAAACGGAACCTTACGTGAGGCGTCGCATCGAGTAAATGCGAGCGATGGGAGGGATGGGACGGATGGGACCTATAGGACCTATGTGACAAATGGGAGGAAGGCTTTGCGGTTCTTTTCTACTCTTGCGATCATTCGTAAGAGGCCTGGATCCAGGTTTTGATGGTGTACTTCTTCAAGCGTGAACCATCGTAGCTCTTTGCTTTCGCTGCTGACCGCAGCGGTGGCGCCGGCCGGCGCGACGAAGAGATAGCGGATATCGTAGTGCTCATGGATCGGCTCTGCCCCGAAGGCCGGGATTTCGTGAATATCAAGATCGAAAGGCTGGTTCGAAATCGGGGTCAAGCCGGCGATACCGGATTCCTCGAAAGCCTCACGTCGCGCAACTGAGAGGACATCCTCCGACCCATCGCAATGACCCCCGAACTGCAGCCATCGATCCAGTTTTCGGTGATGATGCAATAGCACACAGGCACCATCCCAACTGACGACTAAGGCGCTACCGGTAAAATGAGCAGGGAAAGCCTGGCGGCTGAAACAGGCGGAGCAACGATCTACCAGTTGGACCATCCGGTCCCGATCCACCGCCTCTTCAGACCGGGCGGAAAGGTCAAGAGTCAGTAACTGGAGCCGTAGCTCGGCGCGATTCATCTTCAGGTTTTAAGCATTTTTGTCGCTCATCGACAAGCGGTGGCCGGCACGACCTGCTTACCACCGGAGATAAATCCGCCTCTGATTTCAATTGCGAACAAGAGTTCGAGATTGGCTAGCGAGATCCGCCACAGTGTCGCTACCTGTCTTTTGCTGGCAACGCGGAGGTTGCAGAAAAGCAGCATCATTCGGGAAGAAGAGCCGGTGTACGCCCCGGTAGAACTGCGTACACCGGCTTCACCCATCTTATGAGATCAGAATTGTCCGGGGTGCTGCAAACATGGTCCCTGAAACTGAAACCGAAACGGTCCAAGATCGCCAACAGCGCAAGAGCCGACCCAATAAACGTATTGAGAAAAAGCGATTCGGTCCCCTCAAGGTCGCCGCAATCGTCGCGATCGTAATTATCGCGGCTCTCTTTGGTTCCCGCTTTTGGCAACGCGCGCAACCGACGAGTAGACAGACGATGCCTATGTGACCGGACACAGCCACCAACCGCCGATTGAAGGTCGGATTGCCGGTCCTAGCGTTGCGGTCATTCCAAACAGAGCGAGGCCAAACGGTTGCTGTCGCTTCGGCAAGGATGAAAGGGCGACGGTCAGCGAAATCGGGATCATAACGCCGCCGGTAAATCCTTTGCCTGCCCGTTAAAGAATCATTTCCACCAGGCCATGAGCCGTACCGCAGAGGCAGGAGAAAATGAGGAAAAGAATGACATTAACCAGGAGATACCAGCGGACGCTGAAAACACGAGAGAGCCAAGCGGTCAACGGTATCGTTATAATCTCTCCGATGAGATAGCTGGTTGGGATCCAGGAGCCTTCGTCTTCTGTCGCCGAGATGCCACCCGTGATATACCGGAGCGAGGCGTTGGTGATCTGGATGTCAAGGACCGCCATGAAGGCGCCCAACATCGTTCCCCAGACTCCAACCCAGGCCTTGAAATCCGCTTTTTCAGAGCCGTTAGGATCCGAGCGCAAAGCGCTCACCCCTCTTCGCCTCCATGCAACTCTTCATCGGTCGCCGGTGTACGATCTTCTATCTGATCGGCCAACGAAGGACCGGGATTGTCATCAGCTTCAGTATCTTCGTATGGATTCTTCGCCTTGCGGCCACGGCTACCGGGTGGGTTTCCTAACGGATCGCTTGATGCTCCGGTGAGTTCTTCGTCCTCTTCCTCCGACGGAAAATCATTATGATTTGGGATTTTTTCGTTCACAAAAACAGTTCGCATGAACCCGGTGCCGAGGTTCATCGAGGAGGGCTACTATTCAGGAGTGCTCGTGTTAGTGGGGACGATGAAATCGTTGGTGAATCGAACTCGTGCTCGAGGTCGCCCCTATCTGCGGCACACATCCGCTGCTTTGGCAAACTGCGAACTCTCTTAAACCGAGATCAAGGGAGACCTATGTCGAAAGTAGTAAAAGTCATTGAAGTCCTGGCCGAATCTGAGAACAGTTGGGAAGACGTTGCGAAAGCCGCACTGGCTGAGGCGTCAAAAACGGTACGCCACATTCGATCCCTGTACGTCGAGAATTTCGTCGCAGCCGTTGAGAATGGAAAGATTACGACCTACAGAATCAACGCTAAAATTTCGTTCGATCTGGAGCCGAGCCGGCATTAGCAAGTTTCTAACGCCGGCAACACCATCACTGCCGACTGCTGAAAACTCCCCTTTCCCTCCATTATGCCTAATCCCCACTTTATCATAACAAGCGATCGTGGAACGACGAAAGCCTTTGAGGTAATAGAGCCCCCGAATCGTCACCCGATGCCGCGGCTCGTAGTCGAAAAAGAATTCAAGGAGGCTCATCAACGATACCGCGACAAGGTGACCGACAAGGCAGGTAGTTTCCCGGTCCTTGGATATGCGGGCCAAGGAAATGCGATTGCCGAACGACAGGGAATCGACTTGGAAGAAGACGCCAAGTTATTCCGCGCGATCGGCCATGAAATCGAAAAGATTCTGCGAGAGCACCAGCCATCAACCTGGGCCTTTGCTGCTCCGGAAGAAATCAACCCTTTGATTCTTGATCATGTCTCTCCGGACCTGCGGCGCAAGCTCAGAAAGGACGTCAAACGCGATCTTACCAGAATCCCGACAGAATCATTGCTGGAACATTTTTAATAGCGGCCTTGGCGAAACCGCCCTTCCACTATCCCAGCGCTTCGATAGTGAACATTGCGTAGGAATCAACATGGCTGGCGCCGAATCTCTTGAGAAGATCGGCGACTTCTCGGCGCTTGCTTCCTGGCTCTGCGACAACAGCGATCACGGTGGATCCGGCGTGCAACGCATCCGCGTAGCCCTTTAAATACTTTTCATCCAGATCGCCAAAATTGGGGCCAATCTTCGCTAGTCTCGCTAGCCAACCATGCCGGCCAGAGGCGGGATCAAGTTTGTGAGTATCTTTCTGCCCGCGCAGCACGCCGATCGAGTCTTCCGGAAATCCTGCTCTATGCAGTGCACTAATCACTTTCTGAAGATCGGTTTCAGGACCTAGGGCTGCGACCACCTGGTTGACCGGGTTTTTAAGCGCTCGTTCGTCGTCATAATCAGTGGCACCTCGCATACCACTGGTTCGCCAGACAAAAGTGCGATGGTCGTATTGGGGTAAGATCATCGAGGTGGCAAACGCACAAGGCCGCGATAACGAGGCTGTTTCACAACGCTTCTACGACCCTTGCAGGGTCGGTGGACGCGGATCGGAAAACCAGGGGTTCGCTAAGCTCACCCCTGGCTGAGATTTGTTGCCGCTTCGCGGCAGCTTATGTTGGTCCCGACGTGAGGACAAGTCGTAGCCCGAGAGATCGAACTGGAGCGCCGCCGCAAGGCGATGACAAATTTGAGCCAGGGGTGAGCGTAGCTCTCTAAATCGCGACCCCTACGGCGATAGACCCGAGCCCAGGATGGCATGGCGAAGCCTTCGACCGAGCTCACGCCGAAGTCTTGCAGAGCCGGATGACGGCGTTGCTGGCGCTGCAATCCGCGTCCAATCCCTGAACCGAACAAGAGCTGTATGACAGCTGCACAAAAAGCTGCTGCCCGGCGAAATGTCAGGAAGGCTGCGGCAGCAGCGAAACGAAAGCGCACGATCGCACATCTACCAAAACGAACACGAGTCGCTTTAGGCAAAGAAGCTGCTAAAGCAGCAAAACGAAAAAGGCGACGAT
This sequence comes from bacterium, assembly GCA_046727495.1. Lineage (GTDB taxonomy): Bacteria > Verrucomicrobiota > Verrucomicrobiia > Chthoniobacterales > JAFAMB01 > JBKPBY01. Next base: position 7,894 of record JBKPCS010000105.1, read on the forward strand.
AGGTCGATGCCGGTCTAAAGTGATCGGATCGGTCAGTTATCAGGAAACGGAAGAGGGGCCGCGCAGGCGGGAAACATTGGTGAATCCTGATACTCCCGATCCAAACATATGGAGGTCTTGATCATTGGTGCGGGAGCAGCTGGATTGGCTGCATGCCGAGAGCTTCAATCCAGTCGATTGAACGTAGCAATTCTTGAGGCACGTACCCGCCTTGGCGGTCGAATCCTTACTCACCGTTCAACGCGAACCGCGATAGAACTGGGCGCAGAGTTCATACACGGAAAGCCCTCGGCGATATGGTCATTAGTTAAGAAGGCCCGCCTGGACGCGTTGGAAATTCCGGGCGTACGTATGGCTTCGGGCGTTGGCAAGCTCCATTCGGATAACAACTTTTGGAAAGCGATTGAGAAGATAAACCGCCGGATCGATCCAAACCGGGACATACCATACGCCAATTTTTTGGCAGAGGTCGAAGGATCCAGTTTTGAAAAGCGCGCCGCCAAGTCTTACGTAGAAGGGTTCAACGCAGCGTCTGCTGAAAGCATCGGTACGGTAGCAATCGCGATTTCCGACCAGGCAGCCGAAGCAACTGAAGGAAGGCGACAGTTTCGACTATCGAAAGGTTACGGCTCTCTTATCGAATGGATGTCCAGGGATTTGCCGACAGTACATTTGCAAACCGAAGTTCAGGAAATTCTTTGGCAGCCACATAAGGTCGAGGTTGTTGCTCACACTCCGGCCGGTCCTCGCAGCTTCTCGGCGCCTCGCATTATCGTGACCGTGCCTCTGGGTGTTCTACGCGCACAGCCAGCAGCTCGTGGCGCGGTACGGTTCACGCCATCGCTGCCGCAGTTGAGCACAGCATTCGCCGGCCTGGAAATGGGACATGTGATAAAGTTCAACATTTCTTTCAAAGAAAGATTTTGGGATTCAGTTGGCAGGTTCGGTATTGCGATAGCTCTGGATGAAGAGATACCGACTTGGTGGACGCAGGCGCCTCTCAATTCGAATCTGCTTACCGGCTGGGCCGGTGGCCCAGCCGCAGAAAAGCTGATCGACCTTTCGCAGGAACAGCTTCTGGATCGCGCCATCGCCACTCTCCACAGGGTATTCAACAAGAATGCGGCCGACCTGCGCGAACAGGTTGACAGCGTCTACTACCACAACTGGACCCATGACCCCTTTTCCCGGGGCGCATACAGCTATCCGAAAGTGGGCGGACTGGCTGCGGCCAAGGCGCTCGCCGAACCAATCGAAGACACGATCTTTTTCGCCGGCGAAGCCACCGACTTTCGCGGCGCAAGCGGTACCGTGCATGCCGCTATTGCCAGTGGAGCTTCCGCCGCAAGGCGATTGCTACAAACCGCGTCGCCGGACTAGTCGTATAAGTCATATAGGTCACATAGGTCGTATATGTCCTATAAGTCCCATTCCTCTCCGGGGGACGAACTGCCATTGTGACCTCCGCAAAAATCTACATCGGGACAAGCGGCTGGATGTACAAAAGTTGGGCCGAGACCTTCTATCCAAAGGATTGCCCGGCCAAACGCCATTTGGAATACTACGCCACCCGGTTTCCAACCGTCGAGATCAACGCAACGTTTTATCGGCTACCGGAAGAGTCGACGTTCGACGGCTGGTGTAAGAAAGCTCCGGAAGGTTTCCTGTACGCGGTGAAAGGAAGTCGAGCAGTCACCCATCTCAAACGGCTCAAACCCGGCGCAAGATCATTTAAGCTTCTGTTAGATCGTTCGCGACGATTACGAAATCATCTCGGCCCCTATCTCTGGCAGTTGCCACCTAACTTTTCAAAGAATGCAAAGCGGTTAGGCGCTTTTTTAAAGACTCTGCCACGGCGCCTGGAGCATGCAATCGAGTTCCGCCATACTTCATGGTTTGATCTGGAGATAAGCGAACTGCTGAAACGACATCAGGTAGCAATGGTGGCTGTTAGTTCACAGAAGATGCCAATGCATTGGCAAGTCACCAGTGACTTTGTCTATCTCCGTTTCCACGGATTAAAAGGCGGCTCTGCACACAACTACACCGACCGGGAGCTGGAACCGTGGGCTGAGCACCTGCGCCGGTGCGCCCGTCAAGGCATAAAAGGGTTTGTCTATTTCAACAACGACGTAAATACCCGAGCACCTCTCAATGCGTTGAGGCTGATGGAAATGGTTGGAAAGTATGCCGTAACGGCTCGAGCGTAGGAACTCGGTTCGCCCATCAGGCGGACGGTTCCAGTTCCACATTTGTCCAACCTGATTTTCGTAAATCAAACTGTGTGTATGCCTCGATCGCCGACGTTAACGGTTCAATCTTAGTCAGGATCCGAAGCGGATCGACGTATACCCGTCTTATCGCCGTTTCATCCGTTCAACCCAGGGAAACAAATACCAGAGCCCGCCAAAAAGGATGATAAACGCGCCAGCAATCCCCGCGCTGGCCATGGCGTCATTCAGCACCAGCCGGGCGACTAGAAATAGCTCCGCGCTCAGACCGAGCATCAAAGGCAGCATTGCCAACTCAAGTAGTCGCGACGCGATGACAACAAATCGTCGTGATACGATTCCACGTTCGGCGATGCGATGATAGGCGGCCGGTGTCATAATCAAGGCGATTGCAACTGCGACCATCGCCAGTGCTCCCAAATGGAGGATCTTTTCTCCCGGTTTCAGTTCATTAAATCCGTTGTTGAATATCGCGATCAGCTGAAAACCGAACACCGCCTGAATACCAGGTAAGATCATCCGCGCCTCTTCGATGATTGTCCTGGTTTCCTGTTCGAGGCTCGCAGGATGGGCTTCGGTGGTGTGGTATTCGCCGGGCATTGGCCGTTGCTCCCTTTCAGATCGTTCTTCTGGCAGGCGACGGATGCAAGACACGCGGCGCGGAACGGCTCAGCAAGCTTCGCTCAACAATTTTCGCTGTGGCGTTTGCCCATAGTTCTGACCGGTCCCGCGGTTGCTGGACGGCGCTTTCGGGGTCTGGGCGAAAGTAAGGATCGGGATTTCCCTGAGGGGTTGATCGGGGATAACCCGGACGCCAGATCCGAAGCAGTTCCTCGTTTTTCCGCATCTGATCGATTATCCTTGAGCACCCTTGGTCGCGTTCGGGCCGTGGGGGGCTATGACCAACCGCAGTAGCCTTTCCTCGAAAGAGCCAATTCGTCGGTCGCTGAAAGCGCCTGACTTCTATTTCCATCAGCTTGTTGATGCTGTTTCGGACTACGCGGTGTTTCTGCTAGATAGTCACGGCATTGTCATCAGCTGGAATAAAAGGGCGGAGCGGACTAACGGTTACAAAGCGGAAGAGATCATTGGGCAGCATTTCTCGATATTTTTTCCGCCCGAAGCGATCAAAAAAGATTGGCCACAGTACGAATTGGCGATCGCAAAGGCGGAAGGCCGGTTTGAAGAACAAGGATGGCGATTCCGCAAAGATCGATCGCAGTTTTGGGCCAACGTCTCGATTACGACGATCAAAGATGAGAAAGGTAAACCGAATGGCTTCCTAAAGATCACGCGCGATCTTACCGCGCAAAGGCAAGCGGAGGAACAGCGGGTGCAGCTCGCTCATGAACAAGCAGCGAGAATCATTGCTGAGGTCGAAAAGGAAAAAGCGGAGACAGCCAGTAAAGCGAAAGACAGGATTCTACATGTTCTCAGTCACGAACTGCGAACACCGCTTACGCCGATTCTGTTTTCCTCCTCTATGTTACTTGATGATCCCAACGTCCCCGAATCGATCCGTGAACATTTATTTGTTATAAGGAAAAATGCGACGATCGAAGCCAGACTGATTGAAGATCTGATTGATGTTGCGAAATTGGAAAAAGGTAAGCTCGACCTTAACTTGAGAGCCACGAACGTACACGATGTCCTGCGGACGGCGATTGAAATTTGCACCCCCGATCTGGAAACGAAGCGACTGAGTTTATCCGTCGATCTTCAGGCAGCGAGTCATCAACTCGATGCCGATTCAGATCGTTTGCAACAGGTGTTCTGGAATTTGCTAGAGAACGCGATCAAGTATACGGAGGAGAGTGGTCGGGTGGTATTAAGTTCCGCCAATCCGGAAAGCGACTTGCTTCGGATCGAATTTACGGATTCCGGTAGAGGAATGCCGCAACAACTGATACCGCGAATCTTCGAGCCGTTTGAGCAGGGGGCAGAATCCGAAGGATTAGAATTAGGTCTAGCAATTTCCAAAGCAATCGTTGAGCTCCACGGCGGCGTGATCCGGGCTCAGAGCGAAGGACTTGGCAGAGGATCAACGTTTGTAGTGGAGCTTGCCCTGGGCCAAAGGTTTTCTCTGTTTGGTTCCCGCTTACCGGCCAGGATGTAAACGCCGGGCACCTGATGATACGAAACGGCCAGAGGCGAGACGGCTATTGCGAAGGCGAGTAATTTGTAGCAGGCGATCTATCGTACCGGTCCTCTGATGCTGGCGATGCCGCCGTTGCGCCTTGGATAGGGGCAAGTGTCAGCGGTTAGCACCCAAAATTTTCCGCCAGATAAGCAGCGCAAAAAGCGATCCCACGTTATTCTGTTTCGCCATCGCACCGCCGCACGTCGAAGCACTTCTCCGATTAGAAGTGGATAATCGGAGATCGTTTTCATCTCGGGAAGGTCTCTGCACCCGTTGTGCTGAAACGGGTGCAGATTCCACTCTCCTTAGGTTCTTGTTTCTGTTTTTGTCGCGGCAAATAGGCAAAGCCGCTCCTACCAATTATTTAAGGACGCAAAGGCAACCTGACAATCGGTGCGATGGATGATTCAGCTATCGGGGGATACACTAACGCCGCGAACGCCGATATCGCCGTGATCGCCGAGAACTGAAGAAAACGAGGAGGGCGAAGGCGAGACTGCGACAGGATTGAAGATAGCAGTCGCGCGAGGTCGTGGCCGAAGCGCGACCCTACCCGGCATTACACAGCCGCCTCCTCAAGAACCGCCTTCAGTGTGTCGGGCGAGAAAGGCTTCACCAGATGCCGGTTGTAACCAACTCTGCTGCTTTTCTTCTGGTCGTTTCCGGAGCCGTAGCCACTGATAGCAATCGCAAATCTCGGTCGGTTTGAGCCCAGCATTTCAAGCAACGTCCAGCCGTCGCCGTCCGGTAACCCGATATCGCTGATCAAAACATCGCAGTTCGATGCCGGTACATTGCGGAGAGCTGTTGCCATGTCTGGCGCAGTCAAGACCGTATGGCCAGAGTACTCCAGATAAAGCTGGATGTATTTGACCGTGTCCTGATGATTCTCGACTAGGAATATTCGAAGTGGTCGCATGTGAATCTTCAGCCAGCAGCGTCAGCAGTTTTTCACAATGGAGGATAAATTAGAATCGGCGGACTATTCCTGGTTATACCACGTCGGCCGTCTTCGCGTCAGCGTCGGAAAGCGGATGCATGTTTTTTGGATTTTCCATTTCTGTCTTCTTCGCTGTGTCCGCGGCCTCTGTAATCCTACTCCATGACACACGGAGTGCGTCTCTATCGATGATGTAATTGTATTCATGTTGGTAGGGCGAAGCTGCATAACGAAGAATTGAACTGCATTTCGGTGGCATTGCGCCTCGATTTACACCTTGAAGAAACCGAAGCCGGGATTCGTCGGAATTAGTAAGGGCCGCTCTAACCAACGGCTCTTGTTAGCACTATGAAATTATACACTGGAATACTCGCCATGGCCCTCTCGTTGGCAGCTTTTGCTCGGGCCGACGACATCCAATTCACGACACTGCCACAGCCGATTCAAACCACTGTCATCCGAGAGACCCACATCTCTGATCCCTCGATGGTGACTCGCGTTGTCCGTGATGAGGGAGGCGTATATGCCGTTACAGTTCGCGAGAACGACGCTACACGTGTGGTATATGTGAACGATTCTGGAGCAATCGTCCAGGCGCCTTCTTCAACTACTACTACGACCACGATTGAACGAGCCGAGCCGGTCGTAACTTATCAGCAGGTACAGCAAGATCAGCCGCGATATCAGCTGATCGAAAAGAAAGGCAATAAGGAAGTCTACATGGACCGGCAGACTGGCCAGAAAGTGAAAGTTAAACGAGAGGACAGTGACTAGTAACATCTCGCTATTTTCGTAGCGAGAGGGAGCGTTGTTCGAAAAGAACAACGCTCTTTTTTTGTGCAGTGAACTGATCGATTGCGGCTCCGCTTCCGGTTCCTGCCAGGTCGGAGTTTTCGACGCCCGAACGATGAGTTCCAAATTTCGGGGGTTGCATTCAAACCAACCGATGGCCCAAGCGCGATCTTATATGTCCATTATTGATATCATGGAATTGCCGCTAAGAGGGCGGTTACAACTCTTCTTTTCTTTGTATGAACGAACAGAACCCTATTAGCAGGCGTCGCATGATCGGTGGTCTAGGAATGAGCCTGATCGCCGCTACTGCTCCAGGGGTTTTGGCAGCGGAAGAGCCAACGGAGCGGGCATCGTTGCCGCCCGCGGAATTACAAGACCCAACAACCAAGTATCCGAAGCCACCTTTCAAAGAGCAATCGCAACCTTGGCCTGGCTTAGCCAGCAAAATGGATCCACCTCCTGATCACGGTGAAAAGAGCTATAGAGGCTCCGGCCGGTTACTGGGACGAAAAGCGCTGATTACTGGCGGTGATTCGGGGATGGGACGGGCAGCTGCTATCGCTTTTGCGCGTGAGGGCGCCGATGTAGCGATTAACTATTACCCAACTGAAGAACCGGACGCGCAGGAAGTCGTCGCATTGATCAAGGAAGCGGGCCGAAAAGCAATCGCTCTGCCCGGTGATTTACGAGAAGAAACGTTTTGCCAGAAGTTAGTAACCGATGCAGTGAACGGTGTAGGGGCTTGGATATTTTGGTTAGCAACGCGGCTCGACAGCAATCGAATGCATCGATTCTCGATATTTCGACCGACCAGTTTGATTGGACGATGAAAACGAATATTTATGCACCGTTCTGGATAATAAAGGCTGCTTTGCCGCATTTGCGGCCTGGATCGGTGATCATCGGAACCGCGTCAGGCTTACGATCCCTCTCCCGATCTTTATGACTATGCACAAACCAAGGCTGCTACGATGAACTACGTCAAATCGCTAGCCAAGCAACTTGGACCAAAAGGTATTCGAGTCAATGGAGTTGCACCGGGGCCGATATGGACTCCTTTACAGGTGAGCGGCGGAGCGACGCAGGAAAAAATTAAGAAATTCGGTGGGCAAACAGCTTTTGGTCGGCCCGGTCAGCCGGCAGAACTAGCATCGATTTATGTTCAGTTAGCTTCAAACGGTGCAAGCTTTGCCACAGGACAGATATACGGGTCGGCCGGTGGTTCCGGCCAGCCGTAAAGATGCCAAAGAAAAAGCGAGCCGCTCGATTAGCGAGCCGCAGCGAGGTTGACAGCCGACTTGGCTATCTTGGTAAGTTTCTGATCTGTCTGTTTCTCTTCGTCCAGAATCATTTTGAGAAGTCTTGCCCCTTCCTTGTCGCCAAACATATCGGCGTAAGTCAGCGCCGTGCCGTAACCAGCGATCTCATAATGCTCTACCCGTTGCGCGGCAGAGATCAATCCGGCGTCTTGCACTTGAGGATCAGGACGCTCTTTGAGGAGCTCTTCACCTTCCGCGATCAGTCCTTCCATTCCCTTGCATTTGGGCCCTCGCGTAGATTGCTTGTGATCGGCTAGGATAGTTTCAAGTCGCGCGGCATGCTCTTTCGTCTGCTCCAAGTGCTGGCGGAAACCAGAACTGAGCTGCTCGTTGTCAGCGGCTTTGGCCATTTTTGGCAGCGCTCTAATCAGTTGCTTTTCGGCGCTGTATAAGTCTTTGAGTTCGTGAATATAGAGATCTTCGAGTGTGTGAAGTTGCATTTGACCTTGATTCGCGCAGCAAGAGCCCGGTGGATCTGTGCCAAAGCTTGAGGCGCGAGTGATCTGCGCCTTGACCACAGGCCACACCTTTGGGTGACCCTTTGTCGTCGCCGTCACTGTATTTCTCGGCGCTGGATAAGCACAGAGAGCATGCAAGTAAATCGACGTGCCATTGAATGCCGTTCTCCAGCGTTTGCCAGCATGCACGGGCAGCGTTTCTCATCCTTTTGGTTCCGACCGCAGTTCGTAATAAATCCTAATGCTTTGATCAACCCGTAAACGAGGCTTTTTCGTCGTGTAAACCAGGAGATGATCGACTCGGGTCTCCGTGGTGATAGATTCAAAATCGGGATCAAACTGGAAATGACTGAACTTAGGATGAAGAGGAAATGGATTTGGCGCTAAGACAACCACGAACTTGCCGATAGTGGTGCTCCGCCGAATACTTACAACCTTAGTGTCCGCGGTCTTCATGAAGCTGAGCCTATCAAATCGTAACGAGAACCTGAGTCCACCGCATCCTTTCCGCTTCCCGCTCCCAAAACGGGAGCCCTCCGTTATCTTTTGACGGACCGGCCAAGGCGACTAGACGCTGTTCGTCGACAGCTTCATCGCCAAACCTATTCGGTTGAAAGAACGAATGCCCTAATAAGCGAGAACGAGCAAATCTGATGGATGAAACAATGCGACAATAAAAAAATTGTTCCCGTTCGAGCGGCTTTTGCATTCGGTTGTGGGGATTGATCAAATCAGTGGGGCACTTGTTCTGGATGCGGCTCCGGACGAGGTGGAAAAGCTAGGGAGGAAACCCCTTGAACCGCTTCATCTAGATTGGTGTAAATACCGTGAACCGAAGATTCCCTAATTCGTCTTATCAATCGCGCAGCCCCTGCTGGTGGTAGGCTCCAAAGACCGATTAAGATCACAGCGTCAGGAAGTTGGCTCTGGATCGATCGGGTCACATTGCCGACGGCAACCTGCGCCCTCGACTCGATTGTCGAAAGCACGATGCACCTGGCATCCAATTCCTTTAGATGTTCAACCTTTTCGCTGCGCAGAGTTCTCCAGGGGAGTAAGCGGCTGCCAATTCCTCTTGCTTCCAGCAAACGTGCGAGGACTCTACCTACTACTTCGTCCCCTTCGCCTACAAGCGGAACGATAACCAATCTCAAGTCCTGCGGCGCAAGCGATTCCGATCGTCCCTCAGCATTGCCCGGCCCTGGGACAGTCAGCTCCTCGATTAGCTCTCGCATTTGTTCATAAATCCGAGACTTCGTCTGGCTGGCAGCCGCTCCAGGAAAAAGGTCATTCTCAATCGCCCGAACGGTCGGAACTATTAACCCTTCGGCAGTATCAGCTGACAATTGCATCGCTGTTGATCCCTGGATCAGTGCCTTCGCTTCCGAAAGCCGGTTCTCGATGAGGAGCCGGATTAATTTTGTTTCTGAGGATGTGGGGGGATCCGCTGCAAGCAAGACGCTACAAACATGGAACGCTGGAAAATAGCGACCCAATACCACCAAGGAGGCAGTTAACGGCGTTGCCAGCAGCAGTCCGATCGGGCCCCAAATCCAGGTCCAAAAAAGAGCTGAAACGATCACGGCCAGAGGAGACATTCCTGTG
>JBKPCS010000106.1:0-24976 GCA_046727495.1 bacterium
TCCGGTATTTCCTCAGCCAAGGTGAAAAGGCTTCGCATCTTCGTACCTGTTGCCGGGGCCGACCGTGCCAGCCTGTTCGGCGAATCGCTTCCGCCCGGTCTACTGATCGCTGACCAATGATCCTCGGGGATGCAACAAAGCGTAGGGACCGGCAACCCTGGTCTTCGAGAATCGTCGATGTGTAAATAGGGAGGGAGACGGGCTGTCAGGAGAAAGAACTCAGGTGATCAGACGACCCGAGCGGTTCTTTCGGCTTGGCATCGCTTGATAGCTAAGTGCGGCAAAAAGTGGAGCTGATTTGTAATCAGCAGGTCATCGGTTCGAGCCCGATTGCCGGCTCCATTACAAGCGGCTTCCACTCTGGGCATTAGCGAAGCAGCTAGCGTTTTCTCTGCAGTAAGCGCGCGTCATTGCCCTCTCGGCCGCGGATCACTGGTGTTCCCAGCTCGTGTCGGTTAAAGCTACTTCGGAGTCAACCACCGTCAGCGAGATGGCCAGCAGTACCGTGGTTCGATAAACTGAGTTATGCCTGTCCGCGTTAAGGCGTATACAGCTCGGCACTAGACAAAGGTTGCAAGCCGATACCCACTGCCCTGACGTAACCTCCGGAAACAAGCACCTGCCCATTAAGAAGAAGAGTCGCGGCATCGGCAAATCGAGTACTGTTCATTGAAGCTCCGATCGTGTAGGCATTCGTTGCGAAGTTGTACAGAACCGTCTCGTTCAAGGTCGGAGTATCGTTGTATGTCGACCGAAACCCTGTCAGGAGCACTTGGCCGGTGGTCAGCAGCGTCGCGGTGGTAGGGCCTATGGTATGGGTATCGTTCGGAAACTGCCCGGTCGCCGTCCATGTGCTTGTTCCGGGATCGAAGAAAGCGTCCCGAACGATCAGGACGTCTCCGTTTGTCAGCAGCGAACCCGGGCCACCGCCGGCGCTCGGCATATTCGCGATCGAGGTCCATTTTCCCGTCGAGGGATTGTAAATTTCAGCGCTCGCGAGGAAAGAAACAAAGCTACCGTTTGAATAATCGGCTCCGCCCGCGACCAAAACAGTCCCATTTCCGAGCAACTCCGCCTGAGCGCTAGCCCGGGCTTCGTGCATGCTCGCCGTCGGCTGCCAGGGGCCGGTCGCGGGATTGTAGAGCGCCGCGCTTGCGATAGAACTAAAACTGGAATCCTGACCTCCGGCCACGAGAACCTCGCCATTGGGAAGCAGAACCGCCACCTGTAATCGGCGTGCCGAGGGCATGCTGCCTGTCACGGTCCATTGACCTGTCGATGGATTGTACAATTCTGCAGTGGCAATGAAAGCTGGGGCAGAAGTAAACCCCGGGTTGTACCCACCCGCGAGCAAGACTTCGCCGTTAGCAAGGCGCGTGACCGAACCACCGTCGTGAAACATGGCGGGCGTGCCCGTTAAAGTCCATTTTCCAGTTGCAGGATTGTAGAGCTCGGCGGTATTCGCGCTCGTGGTGTCGCCGGTCACGGCGAGAACTTGACCGTTACCAAGCAGAATCGTCCTGTGGCCATACCGGGTGACATTCATGCTGCCGGTCAACGAAAATGAATTCGAGCCACCGTTTTAACATGAGTCGGACTGCCTGCGTTCACCGCGAAGGGAATCGCCGTCAGCACAGCAGCGTAGAGCGCGGCAGCAATTTTTGAAGTCTTTGGATCATATTCGATCGATTTCCTTTCTTGTTGTTTCTCCCTTATTTGCAGTGCATTCATGGTGTTTTCAGCACGGTCGAAGTTGCGTCATTGGGTCGGCCGGACCGATGCCGTTTGGCATTTGGTTCGGCGCAATGGCCAGCTGTGGAAAGAGCGCGCCGACTTCGGATGTCAAAGCTCCTGTCGATGCCAAATACGCCCGAAGGAATGCCGCATGAGTGAACTCGTGGGGCGGAGCAAACTCGTTGGAGGAGACCCCGCCGAGTTCACAGCATTGTTCCCAGAGATCGCTCTCTAGGACTTCGGCAGCGCACAAGAATCGACTCGTGCCAAAATCGTAGGTTGAGCAGAGCATCTGCGAAATGAGCAGAATAGCGTACATCGGTGGTATGCGCGATGCTTGGGGCGCGGCGCATTCAGCGCCGCTGTTTTCGGTCGACCGTCCACGGTTCCCATCTGCCCGGCGCTCGGTGCCTCTACGACAGAAAATGCCGCCGCCCTACAAACGCAATCAAAACGAACTGCACCCGTGGGCTGCCGGGGTGCCAACTCAACTTGGAGTTGAACATATGGAGCTCCTTTTAAGCGGAAAATTGGACCGCTATGGCTTTGTTTCGATGCGAACGATCACGCGGCGCCCCTTAAGGATTCATCGGAGTCCTTGATCACAAAGCGAGCCTGCAAGCGAGCCACTTCCGTCGCAAGGCCTGCGCGTTCCACGCTGCGCAGCACTTCGTCAAAGTCCTTATAAGCGGCCGGGGCTTCGTCTTTGGGATAGGAGCGGCAATTTGTCAGGATGTCTTTGGCGACGAATTCATTATCAACGGTTTTCTGATCGAATTCGCGAATCGCTGCTCTACGGCCGCGCGTCCGCCCGGCACCATGGTTCACGGAGTAGCAGCTCTTTTCTGCGCCCGGCGCAGCGACCATCACGCATGAGCCGGCAGCCGGGTTGCCGGGAAGCAGGATCGGGTGACCGGTTCCGGCAAACGGTGTTCCATCGAGGGCCGGGTGCCCTGCTGGAAAGGCGCGCGTAGCTCCCTTGCGATGCACCCAGACCGGGCGGTTCTCGACGATCTCGCGTCGTGCGATGTTGTGGCTGATAAAATAGACTAGCTGTCCGGTCGTGCCTGGAATCACTTCCTGAAAGGCTTCAAGCACGAGGGCATTAATGAGGAGATGGTTGACGGTCGCGAAATTCGCGCCGAGGGCCATATCGTCGAGATAAGAATTCGCTTCCGGCGTGCCGAGCGGAGCGTAGACAAGTTCTCTGTCCCCGCCGGGAAAAGGTAAACCATGCACTTGGAAAAAATGCTGCAGCGTGCGGAATTGTCCGTTTGCTAGATTAAATCCAAATCCACGCGAACCACAATGCGACAGGAATCCAAGCCCCCCGTGACGCAGGCCGAACACGATCGCGGCCTGGCGAGCAGCGTCATTGTCCGCTATCTCCACTGCCTCGCATTCACCGAAGTGGTTGCCGCTACCATAGCTGCCGAGTTGTCGAACCTTGTCTCCGAACTTGGTAAGAGCTCCACTTGTCAATAGGAAATCGAGCCGTCTCCCAAGAGCGTCACGCGTATCATCGTGCCCGGTATGTACCGCGTCTTCGCAGCGCTCGGCCCATTCCGGCGGAATTCCGAGCGCGGTGCAGACCGCTGACGAAGCACCTTCAATCGCAACCTGCCGGCCCAAATTCGGATCGACGTTCCGAGACTTTCTAGCATTTCGCTGACCCCGGCCGGCGCCCGTGGGAGTCCGTTCGCAGATCGCATCAATCAACGCGCGGCGCACGGTCCTCTCCGCAACCGCTTCCGCAGGGAGGTCGAGCGCGAGCAGACTCATTGAGCATTTGATGTCGACCCCAACCGGACCCGGAAAAATATGGCTAGGTGAAACGAGTACGCAGCCAACTGGCGCGCCATAGCCGGCGTGCGCGTCAGGATTCAGCACTAGGTCCGTGACGCCGGGGGCACCGCGAGCATTCAATGCCTGGTCGATGCACTTCGCATCGAATCCATTGCGGATTGCTTCCGTTCCGATGACGCTAATCGGCTTGGCTCGCGAATCGCGCGCAGGCAGATAGCCCGTTGCCTCGCCAGTCGCATGGATGGGAATTGCCATAGCCCGAGTATTTGTAATGTATCGGAGAATAGAACTTGCGCAGCAAGAGTGATGAGACCTGCGCTCTGCCTCCGAGCTCCCGCTTCTTAATCTGGGTCGTCGGGTCGAGCCCGATTGCCGGCTCTCTCAGGGCTCGCTCCGTTTCGGGAACGAAGAAAGTAATTGGGGTCGAATGGTCGATGCCCTATGATGCTCCAAGTAGCGTCAGAAGCTATGGCTCTACCCGTAAGTGTTGAACCCGGTGCAGCTGCCGCGCGCGACAACACCATCGAATGCCTGCACCAACTTTTGGGCGATCGGCTGTCGACCGCAACGCCGGTACGCGAGCAGCACGGTAGAGATGCCTCCTATCATCCCTGCATGCCGCCCGATGCCGTCGCCTTCCCGCAGTCGACCGAAGAGGTCATCGAGATCGTCAAGCTCTGTGCGCGGAACAAGGTACCGATTGTGCCTTTTGGCGCCGGCACCGCCTTGGAAGGGCACGTCGCAGCTTTACGTGGTGGCGTGTGTATCGATCTCTCGCGGATGAACCAGATCTTGGAGGTCAACGCAGGCGATCTCGATGCTACAGTGCAGGCAGGAGTAACGCACCAACAACTAAATGAGCATCTCCGCGGCAGCGGCCTCTTCTTTTCGGTTGATCCAGGTGCAGACGCCACGATCGGCGGGATGGCGGCGACGCGCGCTTCAGGTACGACTTCTGTGCGCTACGGCACGATGCGCGAAAACGTGCTGTCGCTCAAAGTGGTATTGCCGGACGGACGCGTGGTTTGTACAGCAAGCCGGGCGCGAAAATCCGCTGCGGGTTACGATCTAACACGGCTCTTTGTCGGCTCCGAGGGAACTCTGGGAGTGATCATTGAGGTAACAGTCCGCCTCCATGCCATCCCGGCGGCAATTTCCTCGGCGGTCTGCTCTTTCCCGAGCATTGATGCCGCCGTCATCGCTGTAATCAAGACCATCCAGGCGGGCGTGCCCGTTGCGCGTATCGAGCTGGCTGATGCGGTCCAGATGGCCGCCATCAACAGATATTCAAAGCTAGATCTGCCGGTCGCACCGACCCTCTGGCTCGAATTCCATGGGACTGAAGCGAGTGTGGCGGAGCAGGCGAAGATGGTCCAAAAAACCGCTTCCCAGCATGGCGGGACCGATTTTTCCTGGGCAACTGAAGCAGCGGATCGTCAAAAGCTTTGGCGCTCCCGTCACGACGTCGCCTATGCCAATAAGGCGCTGCGGGAGGGCGCTCAACTTTTGTCGACCGATGTTTGTGTGCCGATCTCTCGGCTGGCTCAATGCATTACCGAAACGCAAAAGGACCTCGCTAGCTCCTTTCTACCTGCGCCGATCGTCGGGCATGTCGGAGACGGCAACTTTCACATCGGCTTCGTACTCAATCCGAACGACCCAAAGGAGGTTGCGGAGGCCGAACGGCTCAGCCAACTGCTTGTTCATCGCGCGCTCTCACTTGGCGGCACCTGTACAGGCGAGCACGGTGTCGGCTGTGGCAAAATCGATTTCTTACTCGCCGAACACGGCGAGGGCGTAACTGTTATGCGCGCAATCAAGGCGGCAATCGATCCAGACAATCTGATGAACCCGGGTAAGATCCTACGGATTTAGGCCGGTTATCGAATGCAAAGAAGGGTGCCTCACGGCACCCGGTAGAATGGGTTGGGCAAGAGAAACTTCTTTTCTGCGTGACCGCCGCGCAGATCGGAGGGTTGGTCACCCATATTAGCGATAATGGTGTATCCTTCCCGCTCGATCTCTGCTCGGACCGGCGTCTTGAAATCTGCCGCCGAGGCAAAATGGGCTCCGTTTGGTACCATGACAAGCCTGGCATAACCGCCGTAACCCGCCCGGCGCAGATTCCGCTCTGTTGCTGCGCGCTGATTTTCCGGCCGGCCAGTAATAAAGAACACGGCAACGTTGGCGGAGCGAGCCTTCTGGAACGCCTGCAAGGTTGGTCCGATTGCCGGATCTCTGGCAAGCTGATCCCAAGCCGCCCAGCCGCAGGGCCCGCCCGAGTCAGGGTCGCATGGACCCGCGATTGGCCGTCCAAAGTCATCCAGCTTGATAATCTCCCAGTTCGAGAGCGCCGTCTCGTCGATGTCGAGCACAAGCGCAGGTCGGCTCGCACTGGGGGCGCGTTTGCTGATCCAGTTGATCGTTTTACCGGCAACGAGAGCCAAGTCTCTATCATACGCGCCCGAATCGTGGTAGGCGCGCGCAGCGATCCCGGCGTCGCCCACGTTGCTCGGCTGACCGCTAACCGTAATAAACTCCGATCGATCTGACGGTACCGCCGCACAGGCGGCGAGCACGGCACAAAATGCAAATAGCGCTAACGGTGTAGCCCGATGCAAGGCGCGCCCGAACATTTGCCTTGCTCTTATATTATCGCTAAAGCGCGAACAACTGTAATCGCGAGACCGCCTTGCAGACCCGATCGGGCGCATCCATGCGGACGGAAGTTTTCGCGCTACGACTGTATTTTGACGACAATCTTTCCTCGGACATGCCCTCCGGATAAACGCTCTAATGCTCCGGGAATCTCTTCGAGAGTGATTTGCTCGGTTGCGATTGATCGGATTTTCTTGTCCTGGACAAGCTTCATCAGTTCGGCAGCCATTTTCCCTAGATATTCTTGCCTCCTGCGAAAGGCTGGCGATGCGAGGACGCCGCCCAATCCGATATCGTGGATAGAGATCGAATAGGGAAGGTCAGGTACGATGGAAAGATCGGGAAAGCCTGCGATGAACGCTACGCCACCGTCCGGTCCCAGCAATCTGAGATTGTCAACGCCGTTGCTTGGGCCAACGGTGTCGACGATCGCATCCACGCCGCGCTCCCCAACAATTTCGTTTACGCGCTTAAAGACATCCTCAGAGCGATAATCGATCACCTCGTCGGCGCCCAGCTGTTTCACATAGTCTTTGTTGTGTCCTGAGCAGGTGCCAATGACGAATGCTTTTGCCGCCTTCGCCAACTGAACAGAAAAACCACCGACGCCACCCGCGGCAGCGTGCACGAGAGCGATGTCTCCCTCGGAAATATGCAGTCTGCGATAGAGCGCTGAATATGCCGTTAGGCCGGCAACCGGTAGCTCCGCCGCTTGCTCGAACGAGATACCGCTCGGAATTGCCGCAAACGTGTGGGCTGGCGCCACATTGAATTCAGCGTAGGATCCCGGTCTTCGCCAAGTCGTGTGGTAGAAAACTTTGTCTCCGGTACTCCAGTTTTTCACTGCCTCGCCGACAGACTCGATCACGCCGGCTACGTCCACTCCTAGAATATGCGGATAACGCCAGAGATGATATCCTTGGCTGGCTACCTTGTAATCAACTGGGTTTAAACTGGTCGCGTACACCCGAACCAAAGCTTCATTTTTTCCAGGAACTGGAACATCGGCCTCGCCAATCCGTAGGCTGGAAGGTGGACCCGGTTTATCAAGAAAGACTGCTTTCATATTCAATTGACATTTGAGCTCTATCGGGCCGCTCTCGCGCCCAGTCGCTGCTTCGACACACCAAAACTCCTCTTGCGATTTTGTTTGCCTTGCGACCTCGAAGGCGACGCTGCCTCTCTCGGCCAAGTCAAGAGCGCCAGATCCGCAACTTTTTCCAACTGCTGCCGCGTCGCTCCGCTCGCTGCTTGAACAGCCATTCCCTGAATAACAGCGATGAAATAGCGGGCCAGCTCAGTAGGATCAGCGCTCTCCGATAATTCACCTTCGGATTTTCCTTGTTCGAGGCGCTTGAGTAAATCGTTGCCGGCTGTCAGCCGGCGTGATGCAAGTTCTCGGCGGATCGTTTCGTTTTCTGGACTGCACGTCAGCGCGCCATGCACTGTCAAACAGCCTCGCGGATTTTTTGGGCTCGTTTGCAGTTCGGCGCTCGCATAAAGGAGCCTCTTTACCGCTCCATACGCAGTCGGCTCGCTTAGGGCTTGGCTGACTCGTGACGAAGGCCCTTCTGCGTAACGATCAAGCACTTTGCGAAACAGCTCCTCCTTGTTTCCGAAGGCTGCGTAGAGGCTCGGGCGGTTAATCCCCATCGCTTTAGTCAAATCGGATAAAGACGTTCCCTCGTATCCCTGGCGCCAGAATACCTGGAGCGCACGATCGAGTGCGCGATCGATGTCGAAGGCGCGGGGCCGACCCCGCGCTTCTTCCTTCCGCGCTTCTGGCATCCCGCGTTCCAGGACAGCAGACCTCTGCTTCCGCCGGCCAAACCGTTTCATACTAATCGGTAAATAAATCTATTGACCAGGTTTTGTCGACCGGTTAAATGTGTACTGATCGATACATAAATCATGAGCACTAATTCGAGAAAACTAGACGGAAAAATTGCCCTGATCACCGGCGGTAGCACCGGTATCGGCCTCGCCACCGCTCAGCGTTTCGTTGCCGAAGGCGCATACGTGTTTATCACCGGCCGCCGAAAGGCGGAACTGAACCTGGCCGCAAAGCAAATCGGTAACAATGTCACTGCAGTTCAAGGAGATGTCTCGAATCTGGCCGATCTTGACCGCCTCTTCGCCACCATCAAAGAGGAGAAGGGCCGGCTCGACGTCCTCTTCGCCAACGCAGGCGGCGCGAAATTCACTACGTTCGGTTCGGTGACCGAGGAAGCATTCGATCAGACTTTCGATATCAACGTTAAAGGTCTGTTCTTCACCGTTCAAAAAGCGTTGCCGCTTTTGACCGATGGCGCATCCATCCTTTTGAACGCCTCTATCACCTCGTCGAAGGGATTCGAAAACTTCAGCGTCTACAACGCCACCAAAGCGGCTGTCCGCTCTTTTGCCCGGTCTTGGACCAACGATTTGAAAGCCCGCAAGATCCGCGTCAACGCAATTAGCCCGGGTCCAATTGAGACGCCCGCGATGGAAGGGTTAACCAATTCTCAGGAAGAGTTTCAACAGTTCAAAGACAATTTTGCCGCCGCTGTTCCTTTGGGTCGCGTTGGTCAGCCTGATGAAATAGCCAAAGCTGCGGTTTTCCTGGCTTCAGACGATAGTAGCTACGTTGCGGGCATCGAGCTGTTCGTAGATGGCGGCATGATTCAAGTCTGAACGGCGGTAGGGGTTCGCCCAGCAGCAGTTTAAGCTTCCAAGCCGTTATGCCACCGCGTTCACGGACTTCAAACTGGTGCTGGGCGACCTGAACCCAGTGGATTTTTCCAGCTTCAACTGCAGGGCGGTGCTCCGTAGTCGCCGTTGTCGAATCATCGAGCGTCGGGTCTTACCCGATGGCACCGACTGGAGCGCCGCCTTCCAGGAATATCAGGGTTTCGCGTTGCTCATACGGCGGTGCTAGGATTGCCAGCGAATCTTCCCGAAATGAAGCAATTCGCTCTCGTCCTACGTTCGTTGACAAAGTCGTGGATATTCGCTCGACAGTAATTGTGCTCCTTGCGTGCGGCATCGGAATTACCTGTGCGGTCTTTGATTTAGTTTATTCGGTTATCCTCCGGCCATTCCCTTACCCCGAGCAAGAGAGGTCGGTTCAGATTTGGGAGACCTCGCGAACCAGGGAGAAAGGTCCAGTCTCCCTACCCGATTACGAGGACATGCGCAGAAATCAACGGACGCTCGAGGACGCCGCTCTCATGCAGAACAACAGCGCGAACGTGGTCTGGAATGGTTCTCCGATCCCGGTGCCGGTACATTACTTTAAAGCGGCCCTTTTCAATGTACTGAAGTTGAATCCAATTCTTGGCCGGACTTTTTCTGAACAGCAAGAACACGAATCCAAACCAGTCGCTTTGGTCAGCGAGCAGTTCTGGAAAAAAAGGCTCGATTCCCGATCAGACGCGGTCGGTCAGCAGCTCCAGATCGATGCCAGAACGTTTACTATCGTTGGCATCCTGCCGAACACGATCAAAGAGCTCTGGCTCGGCGACATCTTCCTGCCGATGAGCTTCAATCCTCGCCTCGGCTTATATTTGGAAAATCGAGAAGCCTACGGTTTCTGGTCGATCGGGGCGACTTCGACCAGGAGTCACAATAGCAAGGGCCAATGCCGATCTCGGTGCGATTTCGTCTGAATTGGCTCGTCAATTTCCTAAAACGAATAGCAACATCAAATTTGAAGTCGTGCCTTTATCTGATCGGTTCCACCGATTGTACGATGGAACCATGTGGCTCCTCGGAGGAGCGTCATTGTGCATGCTTGGGATTGTATACGCCAGCGTCAGCAATGTGATGATGGCCCGAGTCTTGGGCAAGTCATCCGAGTTCGCTCTGAAAATGTCCCTGGGCGCGACTAAGCTTCAGGTCTTCCGAGAACTGCTCCTGGAATCGGTAGTTCTTGTGCTGGCGGCAACGTTTATTGGTCTGGTGATAAACTATCTCCTGGTCGGTTCGCTCCAGCATTTTGGGCCTCCCGACGTTTTCCGTTTCCACAGCGTCGGTGCTGGTGGAGTGCCAATCGTGGTTGCTGCCGCCGCAGCACTGGCATCCTCTATCGCTATCTCTCTTCTCCCTTTTCTAACGCTTCAGAGTTCCACGTTGAGTACCCGGTTAAGAGGCGGCGATCAACGGGTAGCCTCCGACAGCCAGGTGCATCACCGGAGTGTTGTAGCCGGCATCATCCTGCAAATTGCACTGGCAACCGCGCTAGTGACGAACGGCGCTACCGTTGTGAGAACCGTCCTCCGCTTGCAAGACGCGCCCTTAGGACTGAATCCAAAACATCTCCTGGCATTTTCTGTTTCCTTGCCCTCCGCTCAATACGACACACCCGAAAAATGCAAGGTCTTTGAGGAACGCTTTGCGCGGGAAGCTTCTGAGCTTGGTGCGCTCGAATCGATCTCCTACAACGACATCCCGCCACTCGTTGATATCGGTCCTCGTCAGTCCGACTTCCAGATTGTTGGCCAAAACCCGCGTGAGCCGGCTCCTCAGGCTTATTGGCAGGATGTCGGATCCGACTATTTCAAGGTGATGGAAATCCCCTTGAAACGGGGAAGGTTGCTTACTCAGGCAGACATCGCCAACAAGGCCTCTGTTGCCGTGATCGACGAACAGCTGGCCGCCGATTTCTTTCCCGGCGAAGATCCCATTGGAAAGCAGATAGGCGATGATATACCTCTGACAATTGTTGGCGTGGCTGGATCCAGTAAGCACGGCAGTCACGCGGGTGGCCGTGAGTTCTATCAGATCTACTACAACGATCTGCCTGATGTTGGCAGGCCGATGTGGTTTCTCGCGAGAGCCAAAGGCGATCCGTGGACGGTTGTACGAGATTTGCAAAACGTCTTGTCTTCTATCAATCCGGATCTGGCGATGTTTAACGTGTCGACAATGGAGGATATTTTAGGGAACACGCTGCGAACTCACCGGCTCGTAGAGGCGATCGTATCGATTTTCGCCTGCTTCTCTTTTGCCCTCGCTCTCGTTGGCCTCTACGGGGTGGTCGCTGCCCCGATGTCGCGAAGAGAGATGGAACTGGCGATCAGAATGGCTCTTGGGGCCACGCCAAACAAAATTCTTATGCTTGTCCTAAGAAATTTCTTGGTCGTCTTATCGCTAGGATTAGGCGCTGGAGTCCTGTTAGCTGTCGCTGTCGACAAACTCATGCAAAGTCTACCGGCTCGCCTTGGCAATTTCGAGCCCATCACTTGTGCGCTGGTTTGCATAGCTCTCGGGCTTGCCAGTGCGATTGCCGGCCTTATTCCCTGTCGACGAATTGCGCAAATCCAGCCGGCTAGTCTTTTGCAGGGGTTAAGCCTTGGCTTAGGTTCAAAACGCAAAACAACGCACGTTTCGCTCTCGTGAACCAAAGAAGCCCGCTGGTCGTTCCGCCCCCAATACTGGCCCTGATCCTGATTTTGGCGGCGTGGTCACTGACGTGGCTGTTACCAATGCCACCGATTATCTTTACCTTTCAGAAACGAATCGGCGCTCTCCTTTTGCTCATCGGATTTGGAATCAGCTTTTCGGCTTGGTTGATATTTTTGCGACGCCGACGCAAAACGCCGCTCCGCCCCGGCCAGCCACCAAGCTCGTTCGTTCAAAGCGGTCCCTACCGTTTCACACGCAATCCTATGTATCTGGGGATGCTGATATTTTTGTTTGGTCTATTTTTCGCGGTTCGATCCTGGTACTTTCTGATTCCACCAGCCCTCTTCTTCGTCCTCACTAATTCCATCCTCATCCCATTCGAAGAAGAACTTATGCACCAGACGTTCGGCGATCCCTACGATAATTACTGCCGACGAGTCCGTCGCTGGCTCTGAGGTTCTCAAGCGCACCGTGGAATCGTTCACCATTCGCTTTGCAAATCCGCTCGCGCCGTTCCCGGCGTTTCCTTTCCCCACGCACATCAGCGGATGCCAACGTCACCGGTTAGGACGACCCGGGACGCGACATCCGCTGAATCGGCGGGTGAAGCCAGGCAATCAACTGCGCGGCGATTGGCCCGGCTCGTTGCCGTAACGATGGCAACATGGCTGGTGTGTTCGAGAACGCCATACTTCGGCGTTTCCGCGCCACCGTTACGGACAATGTGAAAATAAGCAGCAATCGTGCCAGCGTGCCGGAAGCCCCGATAGCCTGGGAGGGTAGAAAGCCAGAGAAGAGACAAACGCTGCCTTTTCCCACTATCGCGTATTTGCCATCCCGAGATCGGGAAAGAAATTGGGTCTATTCTTGGCGTCCCGAGGGACGGTTCCCTTAAACAGAATTCTCCGTCTTTCTGGGTACTTCCAGCTATTTCTTTCGCCTACGTGACGATTTTCACTCTTTGAGCTAAGGTCGCGCGATGGGCGAGCGCATTCAGAAAAATCCTGATTTTGTCTTTCGCCAACAGGTTCCACCAAACGGCGGTCCCCCATTACCTAGATTGGTCGAGCAATTTATCACGCCGGAAGCCGATTTTTTCCTGCGCACACACGGGAATATTCCGGCGCTCGATCCTGCCACGTACCGGTTGACTGTATGCGGCCTGGATGGGCAATCCGATCAGTTCTCGCTGGAGCGACTCGCAGAATCATTTCCCCAGAAAGAAATCACCGCGACCCTTCAATGTGCCGGCAACCGGCGCTCTAGCGCCATCGCGGTAAAGCCGGTTCCCAACGAAGTGGAGTGGGGCAGCGAAGCAATCAGTAACGCAATTTGGACAGGATTCTCGCTGGCTGATCTCTTGCGTCTCCTGGGTTGCGAGAATCCAGTCAAACACATCGAGTTCATCGGCGCCGATCGGTGTCAGAAAGAAGGTAAAGAGACTTTCTTTGGCGCTTCAATTCCTCTGGAGCGCGCGCTGGCTGGTGATGCCATACTGGCCTGGAAAATGAACCATGAGCCGCTGTCTGCACAGCACGGCGCTCCGCTCCGCGTAGTAGTGCCCGGCTACATCGGTGCCCGAAGCGTCAAATGGCTCCAGCAGATTAACCTGCTAACCCGGCCATCCGAGAACGTCTTCCACGCACACGCTTATCGTTTATTTCCGCCCGGGGCGTCGTCCGGAAGCGCTGATTGGGATCACGCCCTCGAACTGGGCGAACTGTCGGTGAACTCCTGCATCTGTTCCATTGAAGAAGTCTCGAACGGACTCTCGGTGAAAGGATATGCAACCGCCGGTGGTGCCCGGCAAGTGGTCAGAGTAGACGTGGGATATCGCGAGCCCCAGAAATGGGCCGAAGCAGTTTTTCTCGACCCGGCAGAAGCGGGTGTTTGGCGGAGATGGGAAGTTTGGATCCCGAAACTGCTGGTCGGTGAACTGATCTGTGTGCGAGCTTGGGACTCTGCTGCCAACACTCAACCGGAAAATCCAGAAAACGTCTGGAACTTTAAGGGATATATGAACAATGCATGGCACCGAGTTCGCTACGGTTTGCCCTCCGAAGAAGTGTGCGTAGAGAAGCCCCAAGTCGAGTACTACTTGTAGCTCGCTGCCTCTAACTTCGCCCTCTCGCGTCTCGCCGTATCGCCGTGTCGTTTTCGGCAGCTGTCGGCGTGCTTGCCAACCAGATCGCGGCTTCGATTGCGGCTAACAAGCTACGTTCGTCCGCTACACCTGTACCTGCGATATCAAATGCGGTCCCGTGATCGACAGATGTCCGAACGATCGGCAAACCCACCGTGATATTCACTCCTGACTCGATTCCGAGTACCTTTACCGGCCCGTGCCCTTGATCGTGGTACATAGCGACAACGATGTCGAAATCACCACGCGAGGCCCTGTAGAACAGCGAGTCCGCTGGCAGCGGCCCTTCAACATCTAAGCCGCGCTGCCGGCAACGCAGTATCGCTGGCTCGATCTTCGCCTCTTCTTCGCCTAAACCGAAAAGCCCATGTTCTCCCGCGTGCGGGTTGATGCCGCATACACCGATCTGTGGCCGGTCTGAACCCAAGAGTTTGCATATCTCGTGAGCTCGCACAATTGTTCGCTCGACCAACGGCGCATCGATCTTGGCGATCGCATCGATTAAACCTATATGCGCAGTCACGTGGATAACTTTCAGCCTCGGAGTCAGTAACATCAGTGACACTTCCGAAGTGTTAGTTAATTCGGCCAGAATTTCCGTATGACCAGGAAAGTGGTGTCCCGCGGCATGCAACGCTTCTTTGTTCAGGGGAGCGGTACAAATCGCATCGATCTCTTTTGCCTTCGCCAAAGCGACTGCTCGCTCCAAATATCGGTAAGCCGCGTCACCACAAATCGGTGAGAGCTGGCCCCACGCTAGTCCGGCCGGCAGGAGTTCGAGACTGACGCAGTCGATACTACCGACCAGGAATCCCGCATCGCCTGGCCGCTCAACTTTGCTGACCAGCAAATCTGTTTCTAGAACTTTCCCGGCCTCTCGTAAGCGCCCAGCGTCTCCGATCACTAACGGACGGCACCGCTGGTAAAGATCGCGATGACCAAACGCCTTCACGATAATCTCAGGCCCTACTCCCGCACCATCTCCCATCGTTATCCCAACAATTGGCCGCCCATCTTCCTTCATCTATCCGACCTTTAAAGAAGCCCCAACAATGGTCAACGCCTTTCCAGCCCTATCTCTCCCATACGTCCCATTGGTCCTATTGGTCCCATCCCTCCCGTCCGGGAATAAATCTATCCTCCGCTGTTTCTGGAACTAAAGCGAAGCTCCCGTTTCGTCCGCACCGAAAAAACCGAAAACCGCACACCTAACCGTCACAATGAACGACTACATAACTGAAAATGGTCACGACGACGCAATCGATCGTCGAGGCTTTCTAAAATGCATGGCATGGGCAGGGACAGGGATTGTCTGGTCCATTAACGGAGGGATCCTTAGCTCAGCAACATTTGCGCAAGCGGCGGAGGGCTCCTCCCAGGTTGCGACCGCTGAAATGAATTTTGTTCAGATCAGCGATAGCCATATCGGCTTTAACAAACCGGCGAACACCGACGTCGTCGGCACGCTCCGCGAAGCGATTTCACGAATCAATGGATTGCCGAAAGTCCCCGAGTTCATGTTACACACCGGAGATCTCACTCATCTTTCCGAGCCGGCAGAATTCGACACGCTCGATCAAGTCCTGAAGGAGGCCAAAGCTAAAGACATCTTTTATGTCCCTGGCGAGCACGATATCTACGATGGCGGAACTCAGTTTAAAGATCGGTTCGGTAAACAAGGCAAAGGGGCTGGCTGGTATAGCTTTGACCAAAAGGGAGTTCACTTTATCGGATTGGTGAACGTTGCGAATGTCAAAGAAGGAGGAATGGGAATTCTCGGTCAAGAACAGCTGGATTGGCTAAAAGCCGATGTTGGCAGTTTATCCGATAGCACCCCGGTCGTTCTGTTTGCGCATATACCGCTTTGGGCTGTCTACCCGCAGTGGGGTTGGGGAACCGACGACTCCGAACAGGCCCTCTCCCTGCTAAAGCGGTTCGGATCGGTCACAGTCCTCAATGGTCACATCCATCAGGTCATGCAGAAGGTTGAGGGAAACATCACGTTCCATACCGCTCGAGGAACTGCATTTCCGTTGCCGGCTCCAGGCTCCGCACCGAAATCCGCGCCCCTTGTTGTTGAAGCGCCAAAGCTGAGATCAATGCTTGGATTAACCAGCGTGACCTATAAGGAAACAGATCACACTTTGGCTATCGTCGATTCAACCTTGGGATAGAAAAGCCGATGCCGCATGATTCCATGGGACCAGATCCACGGCGCGACTACACACTTCCCAATCGCGCTTCTACTCTTTTCGACCGGATGCGACCTCTGTGCAGTCGCGTTTTGGAAGATAGCCTTCACTCGGGAACTGAGGCTCGCCAGCTTTTACAGTCTGGCGATTGCCGCTGTAGGCAGCTTCGGAGCTGTCTTGTCAGGCGTAATGATAACCAAGGGCGATGTTTGGGGTCAGGGAACACTGGGTTGGCATCATCGATTTGTTTGGCCTGCATTCGCGCTGATCGTCGGACTTGCAATCTGGAGACTTGTCGTCCGGGAGGCTAGTTCACGAGTCGGCCTATCCTGTTACCTGGCGCCGATGTTAATCGCCTCGGGAACGATAGCCGCAGCCGGTTACTGGGGAGGCGAATTGATTCTCGGCGGTGGATGACATCTATGTTTGACGCACGCGAACTCAAAGCAGCGATCGTCGCCATCATCGCTACCGGGGTCATCCTCGGTGTTACTTTCGCCGGAGCCGCTCTCTATCATCAAGATTCCAAACAACAAAGAGAAGCTGCGAGCTCACCAAAGAGTTCACCCGAGTTGGTCGCCCAAGGGCGAGCAATCTTTTTCATAAGTTGCGCTCATTGCCACGGAGACGATGCGGACGGTGGCGAAGACGGCCCCAGCCTCCATAAACTAACAATCAGTCCATCTCACATCCGCACCCTTGTAACTTACGGAATCAAGGACGAGATGCCCTCCTTCTCCAAAAAATACAACGACTCAGACATCGCAAAAATCGCCGCCTACCTCAAAACCCTGAAATAGGCCTTAACCACTCAGTCCCATTGGTCTTATTGGTCCCATAGGTCCTATCCAGGACAGCTATACAATCGTATTCAACGCCGACCCGGCTCGAAACCAACCAAACTGACCATCCGTATAAGAGTGTCTCAGCAATAACAATTCGGATCTGCCATCCCGGTGCGTCACCACACATTTAACCGAGCTCCCTTGCGACAACTCCTGCAAATCAACTAAGCTGACTCGGTCACCCTGACGAATTCGATTGTAGTCGCCAGGATCGCTGAAGGTCAGCGCGAGCAGACCTTGCTTTTTCAAGTTCGTCTCGTGAATCCGAGCAAAGCTCCGTGCAATAACAGCGACACCTCCAAGAAGTCGTGGTGACAGCGCAGCGTGCTCCCTACTGCTTCCTTCGCCGTAGTTTGTATCTCCCACTACGACCCATTGGACGCCCTTTGACCGATAGCGATTTGCCACCGTCGCTACCGAAAGACCTGTTTCCTCGGCTATTATATCTTCAGTTTTACCGACCTCGCCCGTAAACGCATTCTTTGCGCCGGATAACAGATTCTCGCTGAACCGCTCAAGGTGGCCCCGATATTTCAACCACTTGCCCGCAGGCGAGATCTGGTCGGTCGTTGTTTTGCCGGCAGTCTTGATCAACACTGGCAACCCGATAAAATCGTATCCATTCCGGGCTGGCCATGGCTGCAGCGCCTGCAGCCTTTCGCTATTCGGATTGATCTTTATCTTAATACCGGCTCGATCAACCGGAGGTAACAGCCTTTGGGAAAGGTCTCGAACAAAACCGGCAGATGGAAGCGGTGAATGATCCGCCGCTGGAGGCGCTAGCCGGAACGACGTTCCATCCGATCTTGGGAGCGAATCACGAAGTGGATTGAATGTAAGCCGGCCCGCCAGCGCAAGCGCCGTTACCACTTCCGGGCTCGCGATGAAATTCATCGTCGAAGAGTTTCCATCGTTTCGGCCAGCAAAGTTTCTGTTATACGAGGTAACGATGCTGTTCGGGACGCCTTTGGTCGATCGGTTCCATTGCCCGATGCAAGGACCCGCACGCATTCGCTAGTACCGTGCCTCCCACCCTTGCCAGCACTGCAAGCTGACCATCTCGCTCGATTGTCCTCTTAATCTGTGCCGATCCCGGCGTGACGAAGAAAGGCACGGTTGCCCGTATCTGGTTGGCAATCGCTTGTTCAGCAATATCTGCTGCCCTGGTCATATCCTCATACGATGAATTGGTGCAGCTCCCAATCAGAGCTGCTGATAATTGTTCCGGGAATCCCGACTCTCGTATTTCTTTTGCAAACTGTGAAATTGGCCGTGCCACATCGGGGAGTGCGGGCCAACCACAAACGGCTCCAGCTCAGACAGATTCAGCCGGAGAACGCGGTCGTAAGCCCGTTCAGGGTCTCCTTCGGCTCCCTCGTCTGGCACAAGGAGGCGCTCATAATGCTTCGCGACAATCGCCAGCTCGCCCCGGTTGGTCGAAACCAGGTATCGGCTCATCTGCTCATCGAACGGAAAAAGTGAAGTGGTTGCGCCTAGTTCGGCGCCCATATTCGTGATCGTCGCTTTCCCGGTAGCGCTGATAGTGCATGCTCCTGGCCCGATGTATTCAACAATCGCGTTCGTCCCGCCAGAAACTCCTAACGCGCCTGCTACCCACATAATGACGTCTTTTGGCGACGTCCAGCCACCGAGCGACCCGGTTAGGAAAACGGCAATCCGTTTCGGGTTGAGCAGTTCCCATGGAAGTCCCGCGATTACTTCGACAGCGTCTGCACCTCCCACACCAATCCCGGCAGCACCAAGCCCTCCCGCATTAGGCGTGTGCGAGTCGGTACCAATGATCAGCTCACCCGGGAACGCATAGTTCTCCAGAATAACTTGATGAATGATTCCTGCACCCGGCTCCCAGAAACCGGCGCCATATCGCGCGGCAGCGCTTCTCAGGAATTCGTAGACCTCCCTGTTTTCTTGGATCGAATCCGCCAGATCGCTCCGCTCCCCTGAGCGCGCCTCGATAAGATGGTCACAGCGGATCGTTGTCGGTACAGCCACCGTATCTCGCTTCGTCTGCATGAATTGAAGCATTCCGGTTTGCCCGAGCACGTCTTGGAATGCCACCCGATCCGGCTGTAACAAAAGATAGCTTCTGCCGCGATCGAGCTCTTGAGCCTTGGCATCGTGGAGGTGCCCGTACAGGATTTTGTCGGCCAGAGTGAGCGGCGCCGACACGCGAGACCGGATGATCTCAAGGTTGCGTTCCATTCCGGCGTAGATAGATCGCGCCATTTCCGGAGTTGATTCGACGTTCATGTTGTATCCAGGTCTTAAAATTTCTTGAGGCTTTGACTGGCCTACCGATCAACCTGTGCGAGACTACTGATAATACAAATGCATTAATATTGTTAATTGATGCAGCAAATAAATAAATTAGACATTCTCGGTATCCAGGCCTTCGTCGCCATCGCGCAGTTCCGCTCGTTTAGCCGGGCAGCGAAGTCTTTGTTCATTACCCAAGCCGCTCTTTCCCGTAGGTTGCAGAATTTGGAGAACGAACTGGAGATCGCTCTCGTCGAGCGAACGACCCGTCAGGTGCAACTCACTGAAGTGGGTTTAGCGTTTCTTGGACAAAGCCGCCGATTACTGGGTGAGTTGGAAGCATCGGTTCGCGAAGTTAAAGAGACCGGCAAAGCCCAGCGCGGCGATATCACCATTGCTTGCGTCCCTACCGTCGGTATCCGGTTTTTGCCGGACGCAATCCAGGCTTATGCCAAATCGCATCCGGGTAATCGGATTAGAATTCTTGACCACTCGTCGGCTGGCGTGGCCAATTCAGTCTTAAGCCGGGAAGCGGAATTTGGGATTGTGATTGCCAGCGAAAGGTTGCAAGGGCTGCGCAGCGTGCCGTTGATGAAAGACCGCTACTTATTCGCGTGTAGAGACGATCATCCCTTGGCTCGCCGGCCAAAGGTCACTTGGAAACTGCTGGAGCAGTTCCCCATGATTTTGCCTGGGCAGGTTAACGGAAATCGTTCGATCGTTGAGCTAGAGCTCGCGCGTGTCGGCGTATCGCTCCAATCGCATTTCGAGGTTCAACGCAGTTCGACCGCTGTCGGCCTTGTCGCCAAGGGAGTCGCAGCGGCAATCGTTCCTGAGCTTGCCATCGAAAAAGGAACTTACCCGCGGGTCAAAACGATACCGGTGATTAGCCCAATAATCTTCAGATCCCTCTCTCTCGTTTCACGGCAAAACGCTGTCTTATCTCCCGCCGCGCAAGCATTCTACGACTTGATCCTTTCTCTGGTTCACTAGCACCGAGTACTCTCGAAACTCGTGCCCCGCTCTTGTGCGCTGAAAATAGACCTATCACTTGGGTCCCATAATCCTATACGTCGCATCCGTCCTATACGTCCCATTGATCTTATGCGTCCTATCCTCCAACCTCTCACACGATCCTGCCCAAAAACCTGCTGCTAATTCCCGAAAATTGCTCGATACATACGCGTGCATGCGAACACGTCGGATCTGCATTTCCCCTGGGCAAAAACTCCCAGCCCTGGCGAAATCACAGAAGTAGCTCCAGGACTCCTCTGGCTGAGGTTGCCGCTTCCCTATGCGTTGAATCATATCAACGTCTATCTCGTTGAGGACGGGAACGGATGGGCGGTCGTCGACACCGGGATTAACGACGAGGCGACGAAGACACATTGGGAGACAACGATGAAAACGGGCCTCGGTGGGCGTCCAATCACGCGCGTGATCGTTACCCACTTTCATCCTGATCATGTCGGCTTGGCCGGCTGGCTCACGCACCGGTTTAATGCTCCGCTCTACATGAACCAGTCGGAATATTTTGTCGCTCTAAGCAGGCAAACAGACACAAATCCCGAGCGAATCTCCGCGTATGGCCAATTTTATCGGCTAGGAGGACTATCCGAAGAACAAGCAACGGAAATCGTTCGCATAGGACAACGCTATCCAAAAGTCACCACGCCGGTGCCTGCCGCGTACGAAGGACTAAGAGATGGGGAGAGTTTGTCGATCGGCTCGCGGAAATTCGAGATCATTACCGGCGGGGGGCACGCGTTTGAGCAAGTCATGTTGTACTGCCAGGACGAAAATATTTTCTTAGCGGCTGACCAGGTTCTCCCGACAATTTCGCCGAACATCACTGTGTGGCCGGTTGAACCGCGGGCAGACTCGCTCGGACTATTTCTTCAATCGCTTGATGCTTTAGCAAAGAATATCTCAAGTGGCGCTTTGATTTTAGCCGGACATAATTTGCCGTTCCGCGGCTTGCAGGCGCGTGTTAACGCGTTAAAAGAGCACCATCGACAGCGCTGCGCCGAAATCGCTGCAGCTTGTGCCGGCGACCCGAAAACCGTTGCTGACTTAATGCCGTTGGTTTTTCATCGCGCCCTGGACGGACACCAGATGAGCTTCGCATTTGGCGAACTTGTTGCCCACCTCAACTATCTCGTAAAACAAGAAACCCTCGAGTGTGATGTCGATGCCACCGGTCTACGACGATTCTCACTAAGCCAACCAGCCTCGAAAAATGTGCCGAAACATCAAACCTCTGTTTAATTTCGAGCCGCCCGTCACCAATGACGAGGTTCGCGCCGCCTCCCTTCAGTTTGTACGAAAAATCAGCGGCTTTCATCACCCCTCAAAAGCCAACGAACAGGCATTCGCGACTGCCGTCGATCAAATCGCTGAAATCTCGATGCGCCTTCTCTCAACGCTAGAATCCACCGCTCCACCGAAGAATCGAGAAACAGAATCCGCAAAGGCAAAAGCCCGCGCTGCTCAAAGATTCGGCCGAGCACCAGCATCGCTAGGACAGGCGGACCCTTAAGCACGCCCTACCGACAACGTGAAGGGTCTATCGTTGGTAGGGGTCGCGATTTATCGCGACCTCGTGCGCGTGCCACGTCAATGCGCGTTCGTTCGCCGCCTGCCGACTCGATGCTGACCTGTCCCCAACATTAATTCGATGCCAGCTCAAACCCCTCATCCTTCCAGCCCTCAATCCCTCCAATCATTTTCTTAACCTTTCTCCCCAGGCGGGCCAACTCTGCTGCCGCCCGATCGGCACCGTTGCAATGAGGCCCGTTACAGTAAACCACAAACAACGTGTCGGACGAGTACGCCGCAAGATTCCGCTCATTGATCCGCCTACGTGGAAGATTGACCGCCTTCGGCACATGACCTGCGTGAAACGCTTCGGGGCTTCTAACGTCGAAAACAACGAATCCTTCATTTCCCGCCTCAAGCGCGGAGTGAACGTCCCAACAATCGGTCTCGTATGACAGCAACGATTCAAAATGCTTCAAAGCATCCTTCGGATCGGCGGCAGGAATATCAGTTACCGGTCGACCATCACTCGATAATGTAGGCATATTTTTTTCTTCCGTTATGTCCTCGATGCTATCCGAAAATCAACAAGCCCGCGATAGGCAGAAACGACAATATACGTTAAAATCCTGCCATGGATCGCAAACGCCGCCGCTGCGTCGCGGCGCTCGTTTATGACGGGCTATGCACTTTCGAGTTTGGGATCGTAGTTGAGGTCTTCGGGCTTCCCCGACCCGAATTCGGAACAGATTGGTATCGATTCGAAGTTTGCTCGCTTGGACGCGGCCCGTTACGTGCCGTCGGCGGGGTTACGTTGCGGTCCAAGAATGGTCTTCCGAGCTTGCAACACGCCGACACCATCGTAATTCCCGGTTGGAGAAATGCGGATGAGCGTCCGCCAGCAAATCTGCTGAAAGAGATTCGCGCTGCTCACGCTCGGGGTGCTCGCCTGGTTAGTATCTGCTCGGGTGTTTTCGTTCTCGCGGCCAGCGGTCTGCTTGATGGTAAACGCGTCACCACCCATTGGCGGTATGCCGAAAAACTGAGACAGCGTTTCCCGAATATTCGCGTAGAGCCCGATGTCCTCTATGTTGATGAAGGCAACATCCTGACTTCAGCCGGGAGCGCGGCCGGTATTGATCTTTGTTTGCACATCGTTCGATCCGATTACGGAGCGGAGACAGCAAACCAGGTTGCGCGACGGCTTGTTGTTGCTCCTCATCGCGATGGCGGCCAGTCTCAGTATATCCCGGCCTCCTTACCCAGCGAGGCATCTGGCGGCCTGGCGCGTCTACTCCACTGGGCTCAAGGCCATTTGCACGAGGCTCTCACCGTCGAGGGTCTCGCCAGAAAAGCGGCGATGTCGCCTCGGACGTTTGCCAGACGTTTCGTCGCCGAAACCGGCACAACCCCTCATGGATGGCTCACTCATCAGCGCGTATTGACGGCTCAACGTCGTCTTGAATCCACTAACGACTCGATAGACGAAATCGCCCAGCGAGTCGGACTTGGAACCGCTGCAACACTACGCTTCCATTTCCGGAACCACCTCAAAACGACGCCCACCGCCTACCGCAAACGATTCTCCACCCGCCTGTCCCACCCACTTTCAACCACAACCCGGCGCACAAAAAATTCCCTGACCCCTCCGACCATTTCCTAACAACCCGCCCAATATCCTCATTCCCCCAGAGTGTACCTCAATAACCCTTGGCAAGCCCACTAAAGAGGGGACAGGTCAAACTCGGCGCCCGGGGACAGGTCAGCTAATGCAAGCGACCAGCTAAGCGTAAACTCCCCAAAAGGGACACCCAAAGGGGACAGGTCATTTTGAAAGCGCCCAGAGACTTTTGGAGAACCCTCCCAAAGGGGAAACGCACGAAAAAAGCGCACGAAAAAAGGGACAGGTCACTTTGTCCTCCGCTGAGGAAAGGAGAAGACCCTACGGGTCATTCAACAGCCGGGGCGCGCGAAACGATATCTCGGAAAAAGGGGACAGACCCTGATTTTACAATCTGAAAGCTGGTGTGACCCCAGTGAATGCAAGACCGGGGCAAAGTCCGTTTCAATAACTGCCACCACCGGCGAAGACCGAAAACAGGGACAGGTCGCTTTCGTTAGAGAGTTTCGGAAAAGAGGGCAACGTTGGGACAAGGCATTAGCAAATGCAAGCTGTTTCGAAAAATGCTCGAGGATTGGACCTAGAGCGAGCGCAAGTAGGAAATTCAGCGCACCGACCAACAGTGCGGTGCCCGCTAGCATGACTCCAAACAAAACACTATCAGAAGGCATCGTGCCTGGGCTGGGTGGACGTCGCGAAACGGCCGCAAATCGCCCCGCTAGAGCCAAGGCGAGAATCGCTAGGCCGTAACGACCGACCAGCATGGCGACGATCGTCGTCACATTGTAAAATAAATTGTTAGCGCTTAGACCAGCCATTGTTTGCCCGTTGTTAGCGAAGGTGCTCGCGTAAGCGAAAAGGTTTCCCCAAAACCATGTGGTCCGGTGTTCGTGGTTAGGGCGGCGCGTCCGGCACCTGTGACAGCCGCAAGGGCGGTAAGGGCCAAAACCGTAGCGGGTCCTACCAGGGTATAGATAGCGATGATCTTCATCTCAGACAGTCCGATGCGCTGCCCAAGATGCTCGGGTTTGCGACCAACCATTAACCCACCAATAAAGAGCGCCACCAGCGCAACAAATATCATGCTGTAAAGACCAGTGCCGAGTCCGCCGTAGACAATCTCGCCGAGGAGCATGTTAACGAGAGGTACGATCACGCCGAGCGGCTGAAGGCTGTCATTCGAATAGTTTGAGGATCCGGTGGCTCCATTTGAGGTTGCCGTGGCTGCCAAGACTGATTCAGCCAGGCCGAAGCGGACTTCCTTACCTTCCATATTTCCTCCCATGATTTGCTGCGCAATTGCTGGGTGTACATTTTCTTCTGCCCATTGGCATACGAACAGCCCAACAACAAAGAGCGCAGTCATCGTCCAGAAAATTACCCAACCGTCCCGACGCCGACCGACCATGCGCCCAAATGTATGGGTGAAAGCGGCCGGTACGAAAACAATTGCGAGCAGTTCAACAAAATTAGTCAACGGCGTTGGGTTCTCGAAAGGATGCCCGCCGTTTGCATTAAAGAAGCCGCCTCCGTTGGTACCGAGATTCTTAATAAACTCTAATGCAGCCACCGGCCCTTGCGCGATGGTCTGCGTTGCACCCTCAACGGTATGAGCGACCGTATAAGGCCGGAAATTCATCGGTACGCCTTGGGCCACGAGAAAAACGCTGCCGATCGCCGACAATGGAAGGAGCACCCAAAGTAAACCGCGGATCAGGTCTGCCCAGGAATTTCCAAGGTTCGTTGTCCCTTCGCGGGCATAACCGCGGATAAAGGC
>JBKPCS010000107.1:0-43147 GCA_046727495.1 bacterium
TTGATAAACCCGTGCATCCGCGTTCCAACGCTCTTATTCCAATGCCGGATTGGATGATGCAGGCCCGCTGTGAATTTGATTGGAACTCCGTGGTCGCGCGCTGTGACCAGAGCTCGAGCCACTGCCGATGGTGCAGGATACAGATCGGGAGTCGTACCGCCAGTTCGTAATTTCAGGCCCCAATTGTGTCCACTGAATCTTGCAACAGCTTCAGCCGCTCCTTCGAAGCGCCTCAGAAAATCAGGCCCGGTAGCGACTTCAAAAAAGGCCGCGCGCCCAACCAGTTCACCCGTCGCAGAACCAAGCAACTTATCAAGCTCTCCTGTGTTCGAAACAGCCGGCAGCAGAATCTCCAGCACATCCGCGACCGCTTTTTGGTGTTTCTGCAGAAATTCATTCAGTGCCGCTACATCCGTCCGGAGATTCACCAGCCAATCGCCCGACGCGTGACGCGGGATCATCGCGAACCGCAACTCTCGGCCTGAGTCAAGTCCATCGGAATCGACCTTTGACAGCGCATCAACCGGCAAAACCATTCGCTTTACCATCCAAGCCTCCGAGCCGGCTCGATGCCGCCAGTAGCTCTCCAGCGCATCGTCCAGAGAGAGCGCCGCCGGAGGATACATCCCGGCATAATCAATTGCCTGATCTAACATGTAACGAATGGCTTTCATCCAGACACGAATTTGAACCACCGATTTCGCAGATTACACCAGATTTCCTTAGTATGGCCTAATGAAATAATCTGTGTAATCTGCGGTTCTATAATCCGGAATACTATGCTATTATTCGGAACAGCAACACCCCAATCAAGGATCCTGTTATGCAACGTTTCCCGCTCAAAAATGGCCTATTTGCGCCCCAGGCGCATGTCCGGGTTCCGGAAGGCTCGTATGAAATGGAGTACGGGCGCTCCGGCTTTTTCGGAGAAGCCAGCCATCTCTACACCAAAGAGATGCCTTCCGCCTGGAAACGGATTGAAGGCCCATTGAAACCGATGGCGCTCGATTGTCGTGTGATTGTCACCGACGACAGCCTCGATGCTCGGGGCGGTCCTGCGTTAATCATGCAGTCGATGGCCGCCTGTACCAAGAAATCGATGTCAATCTTCCTGACCCGACGGAAGCAACCGATGCCTTACATCTATCGAACAGTCGACGGAGACGAGCTTTACTTCTTCCACAAAGGCAAAGGAGTGTTCGAAACCGAGTTTGGACTGCTCCCGTATGAGTCCGGCGACTACGTACTCCTGCCAAAAGGCTGCTTCTACCGTTTGGTTCCCCACTCCGATGACACGCTGGCGATAATCGCCGAGTCGAGAACCCCTTACGGTATACCCGATCGCGGTATTCTCGGGATGCATGCCTTATTCGATCCAGGAGTGATCCAGTACCCCGATTTTGACTCTAAACGTTCCGACCTGAAAGGCGATGAAATCGAGGTACAAATCAAACGGGTCGGGTTCCGCACTCGGATGTTCTTCGATTATAATCCGATCGATAACGTTCTGGGCTACAAAGGGACCGTACTCCCCAGCAAACTCAACGTCAGCGATTTCCGGCCGGTGATGAGCATGCGTTATCATGTGCCGCCCACCGCGGGCGCAACGTTTGCCAGCGACGAAGTCTTCGTCGGCACTTTCGCACCGCGGCTTTTGGGAGACGATGAAACGCTGCGGTTACCCTATTATCATCGCAACATCGATTACGATGAATTCATCTTCTACCATGAGGGCACCTTCTTTTCGAGAGGAGGTATCGAACCGGGGATGATTACCCTGCATCCGATGGGAATCGATCATGGGCCCCATCCAATCGCCTGGGAGCGGGATAGAAAAGGTCTGACTAAAGAGACAAAAGAATACGCGATCGCCCTCGATACCGTCGAGCCACTGATGATCACCGCCGAAGGAATGACCGGAGCCATCGAGGCGTACACGACATCGTGGTATCAGCAGAAAAACGCTCAAGCCAGTAACGGCGATGGTGTTGCTGCCCACGAAACCGGCAAGGTCGCGCTTTAGCGCGACCTCGTGCGACTGCCACTTCCGCCAGCTCGGCGACGGCCGGGTAAAGCTCAGCCTACCGACGATAGACCTAGGCCGCAACAGCGGTAGGGTTCGCGCTCCTGCCCGACCTGAAACCAACGTGTGCCACCCATATCCAAACCCAAATGTCCAATCCACCTAGCAGCGATACTGCCGGAACTCTGAGCAAGCTCAGCCTGATCCTGGACCATTTCACGCTCGAGCATCCCGTCCGCTCGCTCGCTGAGCTGACCCGTCTTTCCGGACTCGCTAAGACGTCGGTCTTCCGCGTCCTTAAGATCGCTGAAGCGTGCGGGTTGCTCTCCAGTTCAATGCACGGTTATCGCCCAAGCTTACGCCTGTTCGAACTCGGGATGATCGCTCGGGAAGGACTATCATTCGGAACGACACTGAATGACACCGTTCGTAAGCTCGCGGCAGAATTGGACGAGACAATCGTCGCAGCCACTCTCGATCGCAAAAAAATGCTCTACCTTGCGGTTGCCGAGCCAAATCGTCCACTACGCGTAGCCGCCAGGGCCGGCTCGCGCAGGGAGCCTCTCTTTGGCGCAACCGGTCTGATGCTTTTGGCGGCATTACCGCCTGAATCCTGGCCAAAATATCTTCCCGCGAAATTGCCCCGATACACGTCGCGAACCGTGGTTAGCCGCTCCAGGTTTTTGCGTCGTCTGCGCCAAATTCGCGAAGAGGGTTATGTGGTTGAACGGGGCGAATATACAAAAGACCTCGCCGGAATCGCAGTTCCTGTTCCGTGGACCGACACGTTGCATCGTTTTGCCCCATTGACGTTAGTCGCGGTCGCTCCAGAAAATCGTCTCAACGCCGCTTTGGAAAAGCGAACAATCAAGACCCTCCAGCGAACGGCTCAGAACCTTTTGGGCGCCGCACGGCATATCAACACCTGCAGCGCCGACATCGCGGGCAATTAAGGGCCTGAGGAAGGCATCAAGCGGCGACTGTCCTCCGTAGCCTCGGCGAAGTAGGAAGCTGCGAATAAATTGACTGTGGGTTGAGCTTCAAGGTCGACCTCGCCGCTGCCCCCTGACTGAGCGCTCAATTTTGCTCTGAATGCCGCTTAAAGCCTCGTGCATTTGCAGCGGACGGGCGCTTAGCTCACAATCAAGAATGACTGCATCCAAACTCAGCGGTGTTCTGGCACCCGTTTTAACCGCATTCACCGACCGCGCAGAGCTTGATGCCGATCGCTCTATCACCCATTGCCAATGGCTCCTGCAGAACGGCTGCAATGGGCTAGTCGTATTTGGGACCACATCAGAAGCAAATTCATGTTCTGTTTCCGAAAGGTACGACTTCCTGGAAAAGCTCGTTTCCGCTGGCATCCAACCTGAACGCCTCATGCCCGGAACGGGCTGCTGCTCACTTAAGGACACGATCGAATTAACCCGCCAGGCTGTGCGGCTGGGATGCGCGGGTGTCCTCGTACTTCCACCCTTTTACTACAAGCAGATCTCCGTCGATGGACTGTTCCGATACTTTAGTCACGTCATCGAAGCTATTAATGACGAGCGGCTCCGCCTGTATCTCTATCATATCCCACCGATCTCAATGGTTCCGATCCCTTTGGATCTCGTAGAAAGGCTCCTGGAGCGGTTCGCGGGAATAGTGGCCGGCGTCAAAGACAGCTCCGGCGATTGGGCGGGCATGCAAACCTTCCTACAGTTCGCGGACAAAGGATTCGACGTCTTTTCCGGAAGCGAAGAATATTTGCTTCCGCTTCTCCAAGCCGGCGGTGCAGGAACAATTTCTGCCGCAGCCAATGTTATTCCCGGCACACTGCAAGCGCTCTACCAGGATTGGAAACAAGCCGGTGCCGAACAACGGCAGATCGCCATCAAGAAGATTTCAACCGTCCTTCGCTCAAAACCTCTGATTCCGGGTTTAAAGGCTATCCTGACGAAAGCGCGACGGGACGCAATGTGGAAGAATTGTAGGCTGCCGCTGATGGCTTTAAGCCTGAAGGAAGAAGAAGACTTGTTCGCAGCTCTCGACGACGCGCAGTTCGACTGGCCTAAATTTGGATAGACCAAAGACAAGGTCCGTAGCGCCACGACTTAATTGCGGATTTGCCGCCGGCTCTCCGCATTTGGCCCCGCCCCCTCCATAGATTTCCGCTCGACGGACCCCCGTTTCCGGCGTTCCCGGAGTTTCCTTACCTCAACGCCTTTCCCCGCGTCTCCGGCGCAAGCCACGCTCCAGCGACCCAGGACAGAAACGCGTCGTTACTCATCGTACTGCTAAGCACGAACAGCACAGCCGTTGAAAGTAGATTTCCTAACGGTCCGCCGGTCTGCGGAAGCGAAGTCCAGAACCCGCGATTCTTGGCTGATCCATGTTCTGCTACCAGCAAGACTGCGCCTCCCCATTCGCCCCCGAGGGCGAACCCTTGAACAAGCCGAAGAAATGTCAACAGCAGAGGCGCCAATACACCGACCTGAGAAAAGGTCGGCAGTAATCCCATCAAACAGGTCGCTCCACCCATCAGGCTGAGCGTTAGAATCAGGGCGAAGCGTCTTCCATATTTGTCCCCGATATGACCAAAAACGACGCCGCCGAGTGGCCGCACAACAAACCCGAATGCGTAACTCAAGAACGCCAGAAAAATTCCCGTTAACGGATTGCTCGACGGGAAGAACTCTTTCCCAAACACCAGCGCAGCCGCAGTCGCATACAAAAAGAAATCATAGAATTCGATGGCTGTCCCAATAACGCTCGCCGCAACCAACCTGATCAAACTCGCCGAACCGTGTTTCTGCTCGTTCATCGAGCTTCTAAAGTTAGTCAAATAGGGCCGCCCTTTGCCGAGTAGTTTCCGTCCTATTCTCAAGTCATGTAGGTCGCATTGGTCTTATACGTCCCATTAGTCCTATACTTCTCATTCTCCATTCCGATATTCGGTACGCTATTCCATCGTTGCGCATCCTTGACGGCGCCTCCGGCCTTGCTGAGATTGGCGCCACCCCTCTTATGAAAGTCGATCCTCTTGATTTCCAGGCCATTGACCACGTCGAGTTTTACGTCTCCAACGCACGTCAAGCCGCTCATTTTTATCGGACAACTCTCGGGCTGATGCCGGTGGCCTATGGCGGCCTGGAAACCGGTATAAGAGATCGCGCCTCCTGGTTCCTGGCGCGCAACCATGTTCGTTTTCTTTTGACTTCACCGTTGGATCCGGGTTCCGCTCCCGAAATTTCCGCGCATATCGCCAAGCACGGCGACGGCGTGCGCGACATCGCTTTACGGGTCGCCGACGCTACGGCCGCGTATGATGAGGCTATGCGGCGAGGCGCTCGAAGCGTGCGTGAGCCTCAAGAATTTGCGGACGCTAACGGTCGGTTCGTGCGCGCCAGCATCGCCGCGTACGGCGATACCATTCATAGCTTTATCGAACGGCACGAATACCAAGGCACGTTCCCTGGTTTTAAAACAATCGAGAACCCACCCTCCGCGCCTGAAACCGGCATTGCCGCCATCGATCATATTGTCGGTAACGTGGAACTAGGAAAAATGAACGAATGGGTCGCGTTCTACCGCGATGTGCTCGGGTTCAGCCAGCTTATCCATTTCGATGACAAAGATATCAGTACCGACTATTCAGCGCTGATGAGCAAAGTGATGCAGGATGGTACCGGACGAATCAAATTCCCAATCAATGAACCGGCTGAAGGCAAACGTCGCAGCCAGATTGAAGAATACTTGATTCACTACGGTGGACCCGGCGTACAGCACATCGCTCTAGCCACCAAAGATATCATTGCCACGGTCGACACTCTGCGAAACGCGGGCATCAACTTTTTGCGTATCCCGGACACTTACTATGAAGAGCTGCCCAAACGGGTAGGTCATATTGATGAAGATTTTCCGGAACTGGCAAAGCGCGGCATATTGGTCGATCGGGACGACGAAGGATATTTGCTCCAGATCTTCAGTCAGCCGATGCAGGATCGCCCCACCGTCTTTTTCGAAATTATCCGGCGGCACGGCAGTCGGGGATTCGGTGTCGGCAATTTCAAGGCCCTGTTCGAAGCGCTCGAACTCGAACAAGCCCGGCGCGGAAACCTTTGAAATCGCCGGGATCGAGCGAGAATCGGTTCCGCGATCCCGCTCGATCCTTATACGTCAGCCAGTTGATAAGTCGACGCTGGCACCTCCGGCGTTTTCTGTTCGCCGACAGCCCCGCGCCTGGCCGACCAGAAATATTTCGCCGAAGGCGACGACTTCTTCGGAAGAGTACTTTGGAACGCGACTTTCGTAATCTCACGGCGCCTGCTTTTAAGCTTATGATTTTGTTGCTCGAGAACGGCCCCAAAAAGCAATGTAATCGCGTCCTTGTCATGGCGATCCAGGGCCCCAAGCAATGATTTGAGCTGGATCCGCACTCCGGCCTCTTCATAGACTTCACGCCTCGCAGCTTTCAGAAGCGATTCACCCCGCTTAACCTTTCCGCCTGGAAGCGTCCATAGCCGCATCCCGGACGCTTGCCGGACAAAAAGCACTCGATGGTCAGTATCTTCGATCCAGGTCATCACCGAGACCTCTTTCGTAAAACGAGGACGTAACGGTTTCGGCTTGCTCTTGTGCTTCGCCTTGGTACGGGGCTTTGCCATCTCACTTCTTTCTAGAAAAAAGTATGGAAAGATGTGGATTTTTGTGGCTCCACATCTCCTCCGGATCAGCATAAGTCACCACCAGCAGCGTGCTCGCTTTGTCCCGACGATCACAAACCAACTGCAAATAACCAGTCCTCCGCAGCGACGCTTCGTCTGGAGCTTGGATAATCTCGAGATTGAAATTGTAGCCGTCTCGTTTCCGCGTTATGTCGCGGTACGGTACCGGTGTCTCGTTTCCCCACTCCACCATGTTTGGAGTGATTTTCAGCAGGTCGCCTTGGCTCGTCCACCACTCACCAATGAAAGGATCTTTTGCTAACGCATTCGCGGTAACGCAAAACCACGCCAGGAAAGTCAGAGACACAATCGTGCGCATATCTTATTTGACTCGAGTCCAAACATCGGTTCGTCCGATCAGTGAAATGCCGATGTATCCTCGCACTTTCAGCTTGTCAGGCCCGTCCAATTCCATCGTGCACGAATACGTGTTCCCGCTTTTTGGATCGTAGATCGTGCCGTTTTCCCATTTCGTGTCACTTTTTTTCACGAATCCATACATGAACACTATTCCGATGACCGGCCGGCTCTTTTTCGACGGATCGGAATTGTGGATATCCACCTTTGGCTTCCCTTCACGAAGCGGCTCCTTCAAATCGACAATTCGGCCGGAGAGCTTGCCTTCGTTTTCAAATATTTCGAATGTTGCATCCTCGTTCTTCCACTGTCCGAGCGGGGAGGCGACACCGACCCCGAATGACCGATCCGAAGCCAGAAGCCATAGTCCCAACAGGCAGAGAACCAGGCAGAAACGATCGGAACAAATGTTCATTATCCTCTCTTTATATCGTTTCGCGGTCGCCAGGCGAGTCTACAATTAGGTGGACCTAATTCGCGTCGAGAACTTCGCGGGGCCAGGAACCAGTCTTGCCTACGGCTGTTCCCTGAGCGGGTAGAAACAAAACAGCACCAGCCCTACCGCGCATAATCCGCCGGCGGCGCCCGCCACCCAGGGCAAGCTCCGCGTCCCAAACGATGCGTGGCTTATCGCAAAACCAACGACTGAGAGCCCAATCATACTCTTCTGAAAGATCGCCTGAACCCCAAAATAGATCGCCTCTCGCCGCGCTCCGCTGCTCTTCGCATCCACGTCGATGACGTCGGCGAGAAGAGCAAACGGTAAGACTGCAAAACCGGCAACCGGGAGACCGGAAACCGCTACAAGGACCTGCATGACGGTCAAAGGTGGCGCAAACGTGAGCCGCGGGCTGATTGCAAGGAGCGGAAACATCAAGGCAGAGAGCCCAAGGACCAGCAGGAACCCGCGGAATTTCCCGATCCTTTTCCCTAGCCAGTTGAAAACAAAGAATCCCACCAGATTTACGCCGATGAACGGTAACATCACCCAGGTCACCGCATCTCGTTGAAGGTGTAATACCTCCTGAACCCAACGCGGAACGAGCATCAGCAGCAGATTTAGGCTGAACCAATACAAAGATGTCGAAAGAAGTAGCGGCAAAAAATAACGGCTGCGCGCGACTTGCGCGATCCAGATGAATACATCCCACAGGCGAGCCGCTTTTTCAGGTACGTGATGCTCTCGAATAACAAAGGTCAACGGGTAGAACGAAATCAACACCGCGAACGCCATCAGCCAGCTTAACCCGACAAATCCAGTCAGCTGAATGATCAG
The DNA here is from genome assembly GCA_046727495.1 of bacterium. Classification (GTDB taxonomy): domain Bacteria; phylum Verrucomicrobiota; class Verrucomicrobiia; order Chthoniobacterales; family JAFAMB01; genus JBKPBY01. Next base: position 8,366 of record JBKPCS010000107.1, read on the forward strand.
GCCACAGAGCGCGAATAGCAGGGTTCCAACCATGGCCGCAATCGCTTGGCCAGTCGTCAGGTTTAGCCGATGAGCTGTCGATCCCGCGATCTCAGGCAGTAAGGCGAGGTACGGTGTAACGACCAGCGCGTACCCAAGAAAGAATAGTTGCGTTACCACAATTGAAAAACCAAGCCGGACCACAGCCGATGCCTCCACCGGCGGTGTCCAGAGTAGAAAGCAGACAATCGCGAAGGGAAAAGCGCCGTAAATCAGAAACGGGATTCGCCGTCCACGCCGTGACCTAGTGTTATCAGTCCAGAATGCTACGAATGGGTCTGATACTCCGTCTGTGATTCTGCCCGCTAACAAAATGCCGGAGAAGATCGCAGCAGAAAGAATGCCTCCAACGACATAACGCTCAAAAAGCCACTGCGACACCACCAGATTGGTCAAATTCATCGCTAACCCACCGAGACTGTAGGCGACGACTTGAATGCGCGTAAGCCCAGTTTTCTCCGGCTGATGCATCGCGAGGACTCAAGCACCCAAACGCCCAGCCACTCAAGGAGATTCTGTCCGCTCTCCCCGTTCTCGGCGCTCCCGGCGTTCTCGTTCCCGCAGTTTGACCCTGGCCGCCCCCGCAACTACGTTCTCGGCTCTTCATGTCTGCGCCGATTTCGGAAAATACTCTGCCTCGTGCCTCCTTGTGGCACGTCGTCGTTTCATCTTTCAAAGGTGAGACCCGCGACTACACCACGGAGACACTGCATCGAGCAGTCTTGTTTTTAGCCGTCCCGATGGTGCTTGAGATGGCGATGGAATCTGTCTTTGCGCTTGCCGACGTTTTCTGGGTTTCGCGTCTTGGAAGCGACGCTGTCGCCGTTGTTGGTCTAACCGAATCCATCATGACCATCATCTACGCGGTCGCGATTGGGCTCGCGATGGCCGGCGCAGCAATCGTCGCACGTCGAGTCGGTGAACGAGACGACGAAGAAGCTGCGCGGAGCGGTGTACAGGTAATTCTGCTCGGGCTCTTTGTCGCGCTTGGCCTTGGGCTGATTGGGATATTCTTCGGCCCGTCACTCCTGCGCCTCATGGGCGCGAACGACGACGTCCGGCGGATGGGATCGACCTTTAGCCGCATTATGATCGGCGGGAATGTTACCGTGACTCTTATATTTTTGATTAACGCTATTTTCCGCGGAGCAGGCGATGCGGCGTTCGCGATGCGCACACTGATCTTAGCGAACTCACTCAATATCATCCTCGGGCCATGCCTGATCTTTGGCCTCGGACTTGGAGTCACTGGAGCAGCAATCGCAACCAACATCGGCCGCGGATGCGGCGTCCTTTATCAGCTGTATCACCTCACTCGGCGTCCGGGCCGGATTCAAATCGCGCGACGCCATTTCGTTTTCGAGCCGGACGTGATCTGGTCGATCATTCGCGTCGGATCGACCGGCATCTTCCAGAACTTGATCGGTATGACGAGCTGGATCGGCCTTGTCCGCATATTGTCGCAATTTGGTAGCTCTGCGCTCGCGGGCTATACCATCGCAATTCGACTCGTGATTTTCGCCATCCTGCCTGCGTGGGGCCTTTCCAACGCAGGAGCAACTTTGGTAGGGCAGAATCTCGGCGCGAAACGACCTGATCGGGCCGAATCCGCCGTTTGGATAGCGGTTCGGTATAACGTCATTTTCCTCGGCATCATCGGCGCCTTCTTCATTGCTCTCAGCGCTCCGATCACCTGGCTGTTTACCCAGGAGCCGGAAGTCCACCAGTACGCCACCCAAGCTCTCTGGGTGATCGCACTCGGGTTTCCCTTCTACGCAGCAGGAATGTGCATGACCTCAGCATTCAACGGCGCAGGCGATACTTGGACACCGACACGGTTAAACCTTGCTTGTTTCTGGCTGTTCGAAATACCATTCGCATGGTGCCTGGCGGAGAAGTTTTCGAAAGGACCAGCCGGCGTATTTATCGGGATCACCATCGCGTTCTCCCTCCTCGCTCTTGCCGGGCTTGTCGTCTTCCGGAGCGGCGGATGGAAAACCGTAAAAGTGTAGAGTTCCCCTCCCATTGGTCCAATAGCTCCTATTAATCCTATTCTTCCGATCGATTTTTCGGGAAAAAATCTCGCGGCCGGTCCATCATTCATCCATGCAACCGCCGCAAAGCCCTCAAGACAGCGCCAAACGCGCAGCGGGCGCAGAAGCTATCCGCCGCTACCTCAAGAACGGAATGAAGATAGGACTGGGATCCGGTTCAACCTCGCATTGGTTTGTCCGAATCCTCGGTGAACGAGTAAAGGAAGGTCTCGAAGTCATCGGAGTTCCAACATCGAGCGGAACCCGGGATATCGCTCGCGAAGTGGGTGTACCCATCGCGGACCTGAATGATGTCGCTCCGCTCGACCTGGCAATCGATGGCGCCGATGAAATTGATGATCGTGGCCGCATGATCAAAGGGGGCGGCGCCAGTCTCCTTTGGGAAAAGATTGTCGCATGCGCTTCCAAGAAAATGGTTGCGATTGTTGATGAAGGAAAACTCGTCACCCAACTTGGGCGATTCCCGCTCCCGGTCGAGGTGATACGGTTCGGCTGGCGAAGCACCGAGCAGCATCTTCAAAATGTCTTTCGAGATTCGGGATTTGAAAATGTCCCGATTCATTTGCGGGGCGGCCTCGATAACCCATTGGTGACCGATAGCGGCAACTACATCCTCGATTGCCAGCTCCAAGCGATTCCCGATCCCGAATCGCTCGCGAGCCGCTTGAGCCAAACCACTGGAGTCGTCGAGCACGGCATCTTCATCGGTATCGCAAAAGAGGCAGTTATCGGACGCGCCGACGGCTCCGCAGAGGTTCGTGTGATTGAGACATGAGAACCAGCTGAGCGGCAAGAGCTGCCGATAGCATTTGAGTCGTAGATTCTAGATTCGGCCTTTGACCGTAATTCCCGCCAGGGTTCACCTTGCTGCGCAACCTGAACCCTCGGCGCTCGCCTGGCCGTTACACCGAATCAATCGCAAGTTCCCTTGCCGCCGCTAGCCTGTGTCCGGTCCTCCCTGTATCTTGGCGTTAATGAGCCCTCTGACCAAGAAGGCGCTTCTCGCCTGCGCACAAACTGTCGGGTTCGCTGCAGCAATAATTTTCGGAGCCGCCTGGTCTTTCGATTTCTGGGAAGCCTGGATCTACCTGCTGGCCTTTTTGGCAACGACCGTCTCAGTGACTCTTTATTTTCTCAAGCACGACCCCGGCCTCGTCGAGCGGCGGATTACTGCCGGTCCGCGGGCCGAAACAGAAAGAAATCAGAAAATCATCATGACCTTCGCGATCGTGTTGATGTTCGCGTTGTGGGCCATCCCCGGGCTTGATCACCGGTTGCACTGGTCATCCGTGCCGGTACCAGTGGTCCTGGTTGCGAATCTGCTGGTCATCTTAGGAATTCTTTTGGTTGTCTACGTCTTCAAGGAGAACAGCTACGCAGCCAGCACCGTGCAGGTAGAAAAAGATCAACCTGTTATTTCGACTGGCCTCTACGCGTGGATCCGCCATCCGATGTACGCTGCTTGTTTCCTGTATGTTATTGGTACTCCGCTGGCACTGGGTTCGGTTGTCGGACTTATTCCAGCACTACTACTGTACATCGTCATCATCCTGCGCCTGCTGGACGAGGAACGCTACCTCACAAAAAACCTATCAGGATACGAAGCCTACCGCCAAAAAGTCCGGTATCGCCTTATCCCCAAGATCTGGTGAGCCCATCGTCCTCTTCCTTCCCTAGCCTTAGCGCTACCATTCTGACCTGTCCGTCTTTGGCTCATTCTCTTTTGAACTGTTCCTTTTTCGTGTTGGGGTCTGTCCCCTTTTCGAAGCGTGTTGGGGTCTGTCCCCACTTTTCAGCCCCATTTTTTCGGGGTCTGTCCCCTTTCGGCCACCCCCGATTCTGACCTGTCCCCTTTTGGCCTTTCTGGGTCTGTCCCCGTTTCTGGTATTTGCCTCTTCTAAGCCAGACCGCACCCTATTTGAGCCTATAACCCTTTCAGATTTCGGGGTCTGTCCCCCTTTGAAATCTTTGCTTCCATTTGTGGGGGTCTGTCCCCTTTTTCGAAACCACAATCCGCTTAGCACCTTCTCCCACCAGTCCCTTTTGGCCTTTCGTGGGAACCGCCCTCTTCGACCCAGCGGCGCCCCTTTTGGGGTCTGTCCCCTTTTTTGAAAGCCGAACCCGCTGAGCGCTTTCTGACCTGTCCCCTCTTGGTCTTTTCCTTTTTGGTTTTTTTCTGGTCTCTCCCCCCTTTTTTTCGGTCATTTTGGGGTCTGTCCCCATTTTCGGCTTCAGGGGATCGCGAGGGGGATTTTTACCAATCCCCGAGAAGCGATATTTGACAATCGATACATCACAATATATATCGTACGATATATCTTATGCATTCTTTTTCTGATACTTGGCAGAGGCGGATGAAGCATTTCCGTGAAAGTCTTTGGTACCTACGAATGGCTTTTGCAGGGCCTTATCATGAAGAGTGGGGTCCTGGGCGTTCGGAGAGCAGCAGGTTCCATGGGATGCGCGATTGCATGGGCAGGCATGGTCGATGGCGGCACCGGCAATGGGAAGAGGCCGGACCATGGTTTGGTTACGCGGGCGGCCCTCGAGGGCGATTCTTTGAGTTTGGCGAAGTGCGTCTGGCGATCCTCTCGCTCTTAAAGGAGGGACCGAAGCATGGCTACCAGCTGATCAAGGAACTGACGGAGCGTTCCGGCGGACTTTATCAGGCAAGTGCCGGAACCGTTTATCCCACGCTGCAACAACTGGAAGATGAGGGTCTCATCGCACCGGAAACGCAGGAGGGTAGAAAAACCTATCGACTGACCCCGGAGGGCGCCCAGGAACTCGAACGCGAACACGAGGCCGTTGAGCGGATTTGGAAGCGTGCCGAGCGTTGGGATGATTGGGGACAGTGGATGAGGCACGAGATGTACACGTTTTTTCGACCGTTCGGAGCATTGGTAAAAGCTAGCTTCCGCGCGGCGAAATGGGCCGGCGGCAATAAGGAACGGGAAGATAAAGTCATCGCAATCCTGGAACGTGCGAAGCGCGAGCTTGATGAGCTCTCCGAGTCAAAGTGAAGATCTTTCTAGCGACTCGAGCGGCCGGCAATGATTAAGCCGGCCGAATATTCTGGTTCATTCGAAAGAGGTTTTTAGGGTCGTATCTCGATTTGATTTTTCGCAAACGCTGGAAAGCGGCAACATTGTATGCGCCCGCTACGCGCATCTCGCCCTCATCAGCGATGAAATTCACGTAGACCGTGCCGTCGTAGTGAGCCTTCATCGCTTCGAAGAATTCCTGGGTCCATGCCAGGTGCACAGCGGAGTAGCGCGGATTCTGCCAACGCGATTGAATGACAAACGCATATTTGGCGTCGCGATGGCCGAACGTTGTAGTATCCTCACCGACGCGTTCCATCGCGCGCCACCGAGCGTCGCAATCTTCACATCAGTGAACGGTGAGGTAACTTTAGAAACATATTCGGCCACTGTTTGCGCCGCTGCATCAGTAAGTTGGGATAGATAATGTCCCATCCACTGATTGTGGAACTCATTTTCCCAAGCCGGATCGAGCCGCGAGTCCGTCGAAACGATCTTGCGTCTTACGAATGCAAAATCCAAGCTACAATTCTTTGCAACGGGCGTTCTAGTTTTTCCAGTTTGTGACTGGAGCGTTCCGAGGTTTGCCACTCAACATGAATGCATTGATCCTCGCCGCCGGGTATGCCACTCGCCTTTATCCAGTGACTCTCAACAAAGCGAAACCTTTACTGGAAGTATCTGGAAAACCGATCATCGAATGGATTCTGGAGCAACTCGTTCCGATCCCTTCGCTGGAAAGAATCTTTATAGTAACCAATCACAAATTCGCAGAAGATTTCAGCGATTGGGCTAAGCAGTTTCAGCGCGAACACAAGTCGCCGGAGCTCAGTGTTATCGATGACGGCTCAACTTCTGATGCAGACAAACTTGGAGCGATTGGTGATATTCATTTTGTCGTTCAAAAGGAGCACCTCGATTCGAAGCCGCTGCTGGTTGTTGCCGGAGACAATTTGTTGAGCAGGCCGCTCACCGAGTTTGTAGAGTACGCGGCGCAACACCCAGCCACGCTGGCGGTATACGATGTGAAAAGCCTCGAGCAAGCAAAGAAGTACAACCAACTGCGAACAAGCCCGGCCGGGATTTTGACAGATTTCCAGGAGAAGACCGAGCACCCCAACAGCACGTTATGTGGCATTGCGCTCTACTATTACCAGCCAGAGGCTTTAAAACTGCTCGATAAATATGTTGCCGAGGGAAATAACCCTGATCAGCCAGGCCGGTTCATCCAATGGTTACACAAGAGGCTGGATGTATTCACGTTTCCAATTCGAGGAACATGGTACGACATCGGTAGCAAGGAGACTTTGGTAGAAGCAAACCGCCTCTTTAGAGGCGCGTCGTAGCGCACTGGAAGGAGGGTTCCAGGGTGTTTTCCCCTGGCTTCCCTAGGCAATTTGTGGTTGATTTCCTGCCAACTGCCTCTTTAATCCGTACCTATGTCTACCCAAAAGAAGCCATCAGGGGCGTTTATGAAGCCGGTCCAACCGGACGCAGCGCTCGCGAAAATCGTCGGCCCAGATCCACTGCCACGAACTGAGCTGACAAAGAAGCTCTGGGCATATATCAAGAGTCACAACTTACAGAATAAGAGGAACATCACGGCAAATGCCGATCTCGAAGCTGTATTCAACGGCAAGAAAGAGGTCGATATGTTCGAGCTGACTCGGTTGGTGAACTCGCATATTGTGAAGTAACCCTGGCGCGAATAATCGTCAGCAAAGCCGCCCGCGAACGGTTCAAGGGTAGCGCGGGCAAGAGGTATTTCTTCCAGAGAGGTCGTCTCCTAGGTGCGCGAGTGTCTTCCCTAGCTAAAAAGCTCTCGATTGCGGTCGTTCTATTGATTGCATTGGCGGTGGCGTCCTTGTTTTTCCCGGTCGTTCCCGCCTTGCAAGCAGTCTGTACATGGATCGGCGGTTTTGGACCAGTGGGCGCGTTTGCGCTTGCGATTCTGCTTGCGGTCGGATCGCTGGTTCCGTTGATGCCGGCCAGCCCTTTTATCATCGGAACCGCCGCAGTCTTCGGATTTCCGCTTGGGGTTTTCTCGGCGATCGTGGGTCTTGCGTTAGGAGCTTCCGGAGGATTTTGTCTTTCCCGCTGGTTCCTTCGAAAGGACGTCGCAGACCAACTGCGGAAACATGGCACGTTCCGGGCGATCGATCTGGCGATCGAAAAAGAGGGCTGGAAAATCGTCATCCTTCTGCGCCTCTGTCCGATCCCATTCGGTTTAGCGAATTATCTTTATGGCCTGACCGCCGTGCATTTTAGTTCTTATTTGATTGCGACCTTGTTAGGCAGCCTTCCAAGCCTTCTATTATTTTGCCAGCTGGGCGCTGCCGGCAAAAAAAGCCTCAACGCACTCTCCGAAGGTCACTTTGGTCAGAGCCCGGGCGAATTGGTACTTCTGGTGCTCAGCATTCTCGCAACGTTAACGGCGATCGTCTTGATTCCCCGGTTTGCTCATCGGGCGATTAAGAAGTACGCGCCCAACACCCCATAGCTGCGACTTCAGCCCCGAACGCTTTCGGGGGCTGAAGGCGTGGCTAAAACTCATATTGCTTACCTGGATCCGGTATGACCGCTTGGGTTTGCGGCAATTCCGCCGCGATTCTTGCCTTAAACCAGTTAACCGCTGCAGGATCGCCGTGCACTAACACGACAATCTTGGGCGACACTTTCCGGATATAATCAAGAAGCAGCTCGCGCGGAGCGTGCGCGCTGAAGTCAAAATTGCGAATCGTGCTGGCTATTTTCTTAGCCGGTAACTCTTCGTCCAACTGCACCAAGTCGCCAGTCTTTGACGCCAGGATGCGACCGGCCGGTGACTCTGGATCAGAATAGCCAACAAAATAAATCGACTGTTTCGGGTCATCCAAGAAGCGCTCTGCCAGTTGATTGGAAAGCGTCTTTTCCGTCATCATTCCACTCGAAAGCGCATAGATTCGTTTTCGGTGAACGTGAGTCGTTGGCACGTCGTCACCACGCAGCACAAATGGTTCGAGCGATTCCAGCAGTCGCAATCCCGGCTGTTGCCTGGTTGAGACCGAGGCTAATTCGTCATGGATTAAAGTAATTTTGGTGCTGAGACCGCCGATATAGATCGGAACATCTCTGAGCCGGCCCTGACGCTTGTAAAGATCAAAAATTGTTAGAATCTCCTGCGTCTTTCCAAGGGCAAAGACGGGTACCAACACCGAGCCCCCTCTTTCAAACGCTTCCTCGATCGCAGCGATCAAACGCTGTTGTTCGCGTGTGCGCGAATAACCGGGTTCCAGCGCTCGGTCTCCGCGCGTCGTTTCAATAATGAGCAAATCCAGTTCCTCCTCCGGAAAGGTGGCTTTGCTCATTAACGTTTGATCCAAAAAATTGACGTCCCCGGTATAAAAGATCCTCTTCCCCTCACCCCGTAAGTATATGCCGGCCGAACCCAAAATATGACCAGCGTCATAAAGCTCAAAAGTCGGCTCTGAATCCGGTTCCGGAAGCCGTTCACCATCGAAAGAACAATACTGCCGTAGCCCGACAGTCTGCCAACGTTCTTGCGCCTGATCTGCCTCACGATGGGTGAATAACGGATAGCTTGCAGTCTCCGGCTCGCCGCGTTGCCGTGACATAACATTTACCGAGTTGTGCAACATCGCGTCAGTCAACCGCGCGGTCGGCTGGGTCATGAAAACCTTTGCCTGCGGCTGCCGGCGCATCAGTACCGGCAGCGTACCGATGTGGTCCTGGTGCGCATGCGAGATCAGAATTGCATCGATCGAGCCATCCGGGACCAATCGATAAAGTGGCAACGCCGCTTCTCCTTCATTTCTCGGATGCAGGCCGGCATCCAGGATCAACTTCCTGCCGTCGAGCTCGAGAAAATATGAATTCGCACCGATTTCGGTTTGTCGGGTTAAATTAATAAAACGCATCCTTTTTAGAAATGTTCACTGAAACCAAACTTTGGGAGGAAGCGTCTCCATCGATAGGTAACAGACAAAATTCAGGTTAAAGTCTTCAGAATCGTCGCTCTCTACTCAAGAGTCAAAAATACAAGGCATTGGCAGAAAAAATGTTGTCTCCTCTTCCGGCGGAACGTTGGCAGTTTGATAGTGCCGCCCATCTTTTGGTACGGGCCGGTTTTGGCGGCAAACCTCAGGAAATCGAGAAGTTACATTCTCTGGGGCTGACGCGAGCAGTCGACTCGTTGATAAAGGTTGTCCCGGATCAGTATCCGAATCCAGCCTGGATCAATCCGCTGGAACAAGAGGAGGTGCGCCTTCGTATCGAGGCAGCCATTCTTCCGGAAGAAAAACAGGCGATCCGACGAGTGGTGCATCAGCAGTTCCGGCGGGATATGCAGGATCTCGTCCATTGGTGGATCGTGCGCATGGTCAACACCCCGGTGCCGCTCGTAGAAAAGATGACGCTCTTTTGGCACGGCCATTTCGCAACCAGCGGCGAGAAAGTGAAGCCCGCTTACAAGATGTGGCTCCAGAATGAAACGTTCCGTCAAAATGCGCTGGGAAATTTCGGACAGCTGGCCAAGGCAATTTCACGTGACCCTGCGATGATGGTCTGGCTCGATACAATCCAGAGCAGAAAAGAGCACCCAAACGAAAACTTTGCTCGCGAGGTCATGGAGCTGTTCATGCTGGGAGAAGGACACTACACCGAGCAAGACATTAAAGAGGCAGCTCGCGCTTTCACTGGCTATCGCATTGACCGGGTGGACCAGTCGTTTCGATTCGCTCCCAAACAATTTGATTTCACTCCGAAAACCTTCATGGGAAAAACTGGTCCCTGGAACGGCGACCGGGTCATTAATATCATCCTTTCTCAGCCTCAGTGCGCCCGTTTCATTTCTGGAAAGATTTGGAAATTCTTCGCGTACGATGATCCGGAACCGAAGCTTTTAGACGCGCTTACTGCCGAGCTATTGAATGCTCGATACGAACTTAAGCCGTTGCTCACTCGAATATTCCGATCCGAAGAGTTCTACAGCGACAAAGCGCAGAACTCCCAGGTCAAGAGCCCGGTTCAGTTCTTGGCACAAACGTTTCGAACGCTCCCTGTGCCGGTTCCCGACGCAAATGTTCTCGAAACGTTTTTCCGCCAAATGGGACAGGTCCCCTTTTTCCCACCGAACGTCAAAGGCTGGGACGGCGGCAAGAACTGGATCAACACCGCCACGCTGACATTTCGATACAAACTTAGCCGTCAATTAGTCGCCGGCATCAGCCCGCAAGAAATCGGTCTTCCGAAAAAGCAAATGCCGGCCATCGAGGCGATCGCGCCTCGCCCGACGATTTCGAGGCCTTTGCTGGTAGACCAGGTTGCTTCACCTCAGGACCGGAATGAGCCGAGTAAGCTAATCGACAAGCTCTTTGTCCGGGTGTTTCAGCAAGCACCGCAACCGGATCTGATCGAAAAATTTAACAGTCTTCTCTCGACGCGAGAGCAACCACTCACGGACGATGCAATCCGCGACCTGATCGTGTTGATGATGACGACGCCGAACTATCAAACATGCTAACTTATGAAAGAGGATATTGACGTATTAACTCGCCGATCGTTTCTGCGTACCTCCATCCTCGGTGCAGCGCTCACCTGGACAATACCGGTTTTTCTCGAGCGAACATTCTTAACATTGAATGCGCAAGCGGCTGACTCTTCGCTTCAACCGATGACGGGAAAAGATCATCCGATCCTGGTGGTACTCCAGCTGGCGGGAGGAAACGATGGTCTTAACACCCTCATACCATTCGAGGACGATCTCTATTATCAGGCCCGTCCAAAGATTCGAATCGCTAAAGAAGAAGTTTTGCGACTGAACAATCTAATCGGATTCAATCCCAGCCTGGCGCCGCTGAAGTCATTGTATGACCAAGGCCATCTGGCGGTAATCCAAGGAGTCGGTTACCCAAATCCGAATCGCTCGCATTTTCGATCAACTGATATCTGGCAGACGGCTTCCGATTCGAAGCAGGTGTTAACGAAGGGATGGATTGGTAGATATTTCGATAATTGCTGCAGCGGCGAAGATCCGACAGTCGGAGTAGCACTTGGGGAACAACTCCCGGAAGCATTTGCCGCGCAAAAGCCGACCGGCGTTGCCATCGGCAGAGTCGACACTCTCGGATTTGATCGCGAGCCTGACGCCGATGAAGCGCATCTGTTTGCCGAACTAAATGGAATGGAGACAAACTCTATGTCGGGAGATCAGATTGGCTCGATCGCGGGTTCGAACCATTCCGGGTTGTCCGCCCTTGAATATCTGCAGAGAACAGCGCTGGATGCGCAGGTGAGCACGGACCACATCAAACAGATTCTCAAAGGGACGAAAAACGAAGCTCAGTATCCGAAGAATCGGCTGGGAAATTCTTTAGCGCTTATTTCTCGGCTGATCGCGGGCGGACTCCCTTCAAGGGTATATTATGCGAGCCAGGGCGGGTATGATACACATGCGGGGCAGATCAATACACATAAGCGATTGCTTGGTGATCTGGCTACCGCTCTTGCTGCTTTTTGTGATGACTTGAAGCGAAAGGGTATCTTCGATCGGGTGATGGTGATGACGTTCAGCGAATTCGGCCGGCGCGTCGCAGAGAACGCAAATGGCGGCACCGATCATGGCACAGCTGCTCCGATGTTCATTTGTGGAGGCGGCGTAAAACCCGGTTTGTATGGACAGCAGCCTACACTGAGTCATTTGGATGCCGGTGATCTGATCTTCAACGTCGATTTCCGGTCTGTCTACGCCACGATTCTGAGCAACTGGATGAAGGCGCCAGCAGCGCAGGCCCTTGGGCGGGAATTCCCGAAGCTAACGTTTGCGTGAAGGTAGGCTGCGGAACGGTTAGTCGTGGGTTCAAGCCCGGCAGGAGCACGAAACCTACCGGCGGCGAGTGATGATTGCCCAAAAGGTAGGGTCCCCGCTCCTGCACGGCTTGAGCCCAACACCCTGACCTATCTCAAAGTTGAACCTCCATAGCCAGTGAGCTCCATATAGCCGATGCCGTTAACCGGCTTGCCGGCCCGCTCGCCTTGTAACCGAATGCAGCCTTCCCAATAGGTTACGCCGACGCGCAGCTCCTGGTCTTTGACTGGTGTTGTCACAAGCAAATCCAAGCCGAGCTTTGGCACCTGCAGGCGCCACTCGATCGGATATTTTCCCTTCGAGCCGGGGCTTTCCCAGAATGCCTGAGCCTGTAAATGAAAGTCATCTCGGGAAAGCGGCTGAGCCACCCCATCTGGACTGATCCAGGTTCCGCTGGAATTGGGGTCGATTTCTCCGTCGTTCAGACGCATCTGGTACAACATCAAATCGCTTCCGTCTGATAGCTGAATGCCAAACCAGTTCCATCCAACCTGTTTGGGGCCAAGCTGATCCGTTGCCCACTCGCGATCGAACCACGACACGCCGCTGACTTGGTAATTCTCGGCGCCGATTCTTATCGTGCCAGATGTCGCAAGCCGCGGGATCGAGTAATAGTAGGAAGCATGGCCAAGTCCGTCGGCTTTCTGACTGAGCCCATTCTCACCCTGTAAAACGAGCGGCCTTTCTGGAGCTAGAACGAGATCGACTTGGTAATCCTTGGTATCGGCTTTCAATCCGAAACTACCGTCGAATGAAACCTCCCAGTCATCGATCCACGCCAAACGATTCGCTTCTCCGAAACCGGCCTCCCCATAAGCCCCGCGGCTTGTTCGGCTATCAAAACGAAAGCGACGCGTTGCGACATCCGTCACAGCGAAATGCGCGAACTTCAGATCGTTCATCACGAAGCGTGACCGAGCTGATTTGCCCGGCGGGCGATATCCATAGCGAAAGAACGCGACCTCGTACCCGAACTCTCTTCCCTCCTTTGTCTTTAAGTTTCCAGTGAAGTACCACCATTCAGTTCGGAAGCTGTGGTGCGGGCCATAATCGCGCGGGAAGGAAAATGCGTAACCAGGAACGGCAATCGCCCAGCCTTTGTCATCGAGAGTTTCGCAGGGTGTCCGTGCCGCGCAAAGCAAAAGAAGCAGCGCCAGGGTCACCCATCGTGCGGTCGCCCCAGTGCTGGTAGGGCTGAGCTTTATCCGGCAGCGGCCGGACTCGTAGGCGTGGCTACCGCACGAGTCCGGCCGCTGCCGGATAAAGCTCGGCCCTACCGATTTTGTGGTGTGGTGTCTCATCGGCAAATCGGCAGCCAGGATACATCATTTCCGCGATCCATATTCACATCCGGATCGCATCGATCAAATTTGTTCGAGCTGCTTCCCGTGCCGGTAAAAGAGCGGCGACAACAGTCACCGGAAGAAACCAACAGGGCACAAGAATCAGTTGCATCCAAGGAAAACTAATAGGAACCGTCCAACCGAAAAAAGCGGTGTTTATAACCTTGGTCAATACGAACGCCAATGCGACACCGGCGGCCATCCCAAGCACCATTGCTACAAATCCTAGAAACAAAGACTCCCACAGCATTAGAGTGCCAACACGGGTCCGGGAGGCGCCCATTGCCCGCAGCGCACCGATCTCCCGCTCCCGTTCCTTAACTAGAACCAGCGCGTTTAGGATGATGCCCATTACGGCGACAAAAACGGCGATTAACCGAAGCACCTGGGTGACACCAAAGGTTTGACTCAGAACGTCTTCGACTAGACTTCGCAGCTGTCGATTCAGACGAATGGTATATGCGCTCGCTCTTGGATAGGCGGTCCGGATTGTCTGAACGAATTTTTCTGCATTTACCCCAGGTCTCAAGTAAATCGCAACTGAATGCACCCGCGTATCGTGCCAGTATCGGTTAAAGTTCGCAGCTTGCATCAACATCAGGCCGGAATCCCTTGTGAAATCTTGAAATACCCCAGCGACTCGGAAACGAACGAGACCCTCCGGAGTAGGAATTTCGATCGTTTCGCCGTCTCGCAAATTCAAACGACGCGATAGAGGTTCGGAAACGAATACCTGGCCAGGCTCCCAGTATGCCTGGTATTTCTTTTGATCGTCTCCACCGAGAAATTTTGGCGTATTTCGGCTGGTACCAATCGTCACGCCCAGCGCGACGGGCAATCCGTGAACAGTGACTTCGGCGTCGCGGTAAGTATCGATCAATTCGATCTCCTGGCGCGAGCGCAGCATTTTAAGAAGATCCTCTGAAACGAAATCCTGAAACCCGACAACTTCGTTTGTAGCGGGCCCAAGATAAATATCGGCCGGCAGCCGGCGGTCGATCCAATGATCGATTGTTTCGCGAAACGAATGGATCATGGTTGTAACACTCACCAGCATCGCAACTGCTGATGCGAGCGCTCCAACCGTCGCGGCGTGCCGATAGAGGGATCGCACCAGGTTGCGCGCAGCCAGGCTGATCGTTGGGATCTTTCGGACGACTAAGCCGATGCCTTTTCCGCCCCAATAAGTTGCGTGTGGGGCCAGAGCACAAAAACCGAGCAGAGTCATTAAAGCGCAAACGAACCCTAGGGACCGATTCACAGAAAACGCCAGATGCGCAAGCAGATACGCCAACGCGAATGCCAGCGCGGAATAGATTAGCCAAGTTCGCGATAGCCTGTCGCTTCGTTCGATAAGGATGCCAAGATTCAAGGCCCGCAATGGAGTAAGATTCGCTCCCGCAGCGGCTGGGATCCAAGCCCCAACTAAAACCGCGCCGAGACCCAGAACAAAAACCAGTGGCACCTGCTCGATTGGAAAATAGGATCGGTCAATACTCACAAGAACATAGAGGTTGGAGACTGTGCGAGAAACGGTTCCCACCAGACTCCGGCCCAGGGCGATGCCTCCGATGCAGCCTACGGCACAACCGACGATTCCATAGAGAACTGCCTCTCCCAGGAATAGCCACCGGATCTTCTCTCGATCCACTCCGAGCGATCGCAGGATCCCGATTTCACTCCGTCTCCTAACGACTGAAGCGGTAATCGTATTGTAAACCAATAGCATACCGACAGTCAGGGAAACGAGGCTCAAAGCAGTGAGGTTTAGCTGAAATCCAGCCAGCATTTGTTCGACCTGTTCGGTCCGATCCGCCGGTGCCTGAACTACCACATCTGGCGGAAGCAGTTCCTGGATCCGCTTTTGTACGGTGTTGAGTGAATCCCTGGTCCGGAACAAGACCGCGTTCAATCGCCCTGACGACCCAAAGAGCTCCTGGGCCCAGCCGATATCCATAACGCCGATATGAGAATCGGTTGTGTCGAGCGTGAAACTGACTTTCAGAGTCTGTTCTCGTTCTCCGATCTGGACCCGCAATTCCTGACCGTCATGAATCTGGTGCGAGCCCGCAAAACCTTGTGCGATCGCGATTGATTGAGGATCCCCGAACCATGCATCTCCTTTGAAAACGTCGCTTCTTTTTGTTGGCGTCTGAAAAGTCAGGAACTCAGCATCGGTGAATGGATCAACTCCAAGAATCCGCAGATACTCGCCGGGATAATCCGGTAGAGTGACGAATCCCTCTACCAAAGGAGTTGCGGCATCGACACCTGGGAGCTTCTGTAGTTTTGGAAACACTGCATCATCGATGTTTCCTCTCGCTTCTAACTGTGATCGGCCTGCAACGATGTCGACGCCTGCCTGGAATGCTTTGATCGCGCTGTAGTTAGCAATCTGGATGGCCAGGTAAACGGCGACTCCTAAAGCGACACTCAGGATGTTAATCAGGGCCAGCGTTTTGTGCCGAAGCGCGTAGCGGACAATCTGCCGGTGAAAGATGCGAAACATGCCGTCGTCGGGGACCTAACTCAGGACATTCGGGCGCGCAAATTTGTGGGGCTGAAAAACGTGTGGTGGATGGTGCGATTGACACGCACCTTCAGTGCGTGGGCCCTGGTCGATGGCATACCTAGGGCTACGCTGTGCTCCGCCCTAGGCTATAGTTGAGCAGCAGCTTCGCTGCTCCGGAACGCCGTCGGAGAAGCGGCGGAGCCGCGGATCAATTACGGCCTAGGGCGGAGCGCAGCGTAGCCCTAGGTATGGCGCCGCACAAACCGCCGCGCACCGAAGGTGCGCGTCAATCCAGGGTCACTTTATTCCTCCACTGCCGCATTCAGCAGCGAGCGTTTCAGATCCGCCAGACGTTCCCGGTCCAGGATCTTCTTGTTCTCAAGATCGGTGACATAGAAGCTATCAAAGGCCGCTCCTTTTTCTGTGGCGATGCGTGACAGAGCGATATTGATCTCGGCTTTGGATAGACAGCGAAGCACGTCATACAGCAAGCCAAGCCGGTCCGCCGTTTGTAAATCGATCACGGTGTACTGTGGATGGATGTCATTCGAAATGGCAAGCTTTGTCGGAAATTCGAATCCCGTCGGCAAATAGTAGGGCATTTTTCTCCGAGCCTTGGCCAGCAGCGGCCCAAAGTCGAATTCGCTCACTTCCAAGGCATCCTGTAGGACGTTCTCGACTTGCCGTATATCGCGTTCGTCTGAGACCGGCTGAAAATCGGTATTACACACGCGGAATATGCCTAGCATCAAATTGTCGGAGCGCGTGTACGCATCCGCGCTGAGAATATTGATTGACGCGGTCGCAAAAGAACCGGCTATCTTGGCAACTAGTCCAGCGCGATCCCAGGTGCAAATCCAGCATTCACTGTGCCCTTGATCGGGTTTTGCGTACCACTTAACTGCAGCAGCCAGAGCCAAGGCTAAATCTTTTGATCGAGCCTCGAGAAAGCTCCGAAAGAGACGGACATGACCAATGATTTCATTCAAACGATGAGCCTGGAAATAACGATCAGGCATAGAATGAAAATGAACCTCGATTTCTTCACCAAAATCCTTAGCCATCCGGCGCGCGACGCCTTGATGCAGTCCCTCCCGCTCGATACGCCGTTCTCTGAAGAATTCGCGCTCGTCATGGAGATAACTGGATGTCGCGTGATGCAAATGCCAGACGAGCGATTCTTTCCAGTCAGACCAATTCTGGCCCCCAGTCCCTTGCCCATCAGCCAATGTTAATAGCATTAACGCATCCAGGTTTTCCGGAGTCCGGACGACCTCTGCAAAATCCGCAATCGTGGCCGGGTCTTCCAGATTTCTGCGTTGCGCAATTTCGGAGAGTGTCATGTGATGATCCACTAACAGAATCAGCCGCCGTCTTCGGTCTGGAGCCAGTTGCAGGCGAGCAGCAACCTTCTGAGCGTTCAATGCGCTAGCCTCGGCATGATGCCGTGCAGCAGACGATTTCCCGGTGTCATGCAGCAGGAGCGCCAGATACAGCGTATAGGAATCCTCTAGTCGCAAGAATAACTTCTGGTAGTCGGCAAGCTTGGGTTCTTTAGTGTCGATCAAACTATCCAGCTTTTCGATACAGACCAACGTGTGTTCATCGGCGGTATACCGATGGAAAAACTCGTGTTGGACCAGGCAGGTCAACTCACCAAACTCCGGAAGGTAGCGGGCGAGAAAATCGACCTCATGCATCATGCGCAGAATTCGACCAACCTGTCCCTTCCGCGATAAAATTGCTTGGAATGTCTCACGAGTAGCACGCGCATACTGGAAGGTACGATTGACCAGTCGCGTTCGTCTCCGGATCAACTGCTGTAGTTCGGGACTCAACTCCAGTTCCCTTTGCTGCGCATAGAGAAATACCCTCATCAACCGAAACGGATCATCATGGAAAATCCGTTGATTATCCGGGTAGATCAGACGGCCGTGGCTGTAGAATCCATCGAAATGTTCTGTCTTAAGTTTGCGCTTGGCTAGAAATCCGAAGATCGGACGCTCATCTTTTTCCGTCATCGCCGGAAGAAGAAAATGATCCGTCACTCTCTTGGTAGCGAGATAGATCGTTCGAGCGTTCTGATAATAGTCCCGCATGAAGCTTTCGGCGCGCCTGAGCACATTCTTTTGGGAATAACCAAACTTGTTAGCGATCTGACCCTGCAAGAAAAGCGTGACCACATCCGACGGCCGCCGGTTCTGATAGTTCAACTCCGTGCGCACGCGTAAAAGAAAATCATATGCGCGATCAATCGCACGCCGATCGCTTTCGGTAATATACTTGCGCTCCACCAATTTGGCAGTGCTCATTACGCCGTCGCGAAAGTAGCAAATCCATTGCATCGTCTGGTAGTCACGCAACCCGCCGCACCCGTTTTTTACATTCGGCTCCTGCATGAACACCGATCCGCCATATTTTCGGTGGCGATCATCCTGATTTTCCAGACGCCACTTGAGGTAGCTTCTGACTTGTCCTCGAACGCAGTGATCGAAAAACTCGCGTCGAAATTTTGTTTGCAACTTGTGGTCACCGGCAAGGTAGCGAGATTCCAAAAGCGACGTCTTGGTCAAAACATCCGAGTTAGCCAGCTTTATTGCTTCGCTGATCGAGCGGGTAGAGTGTCCGACTTTGAAGCCTACGTCCCAGAGCATGTAAAGCACTTGCCGGACAACTTCCTCTGCTTCCTTAGCAAGCCGGTTCGCATCGTGCAGAAACAAAATATCCACGTCGCTGTAAGGATTGAGCTCACCGCGCCCGTAGCCGCCGATCGCCAATAACGCGATCGGCGGTGTGCGATGAGCAAAGACAGTCCCGTCCAGCGCTCCTTCAAACAATCGTCTCAAGATGACGTCGAGTAACGTTGCTCGGTCTCGCACTATCTCGAGACCGCCCGCCCCAGAATAATGCTTTAATCGGAGCCGATGTTCCTCCAGCTTGAGAAACTTTTTGTACAGGTCGAGACGCTCGCGCAGCCGCCGGGAAGGCTCGGAAGCAAAACGCCGCTCCGCGTGAGCCAAGATTTTCTCAAGATGTTGAGACATTGATAGGAACGCCGTCAACGCCGGCATCCTCCTTTGCCGAAGCTACGGCGGACAGGTCGCTGTGATCGGAAACTACCTACCGGCATTGCATTCATGCTAACACAAAAGTATCTTCGGAGGGGCGATCTCCTAAATGCCGGACCAGCGCTCCTCCCGACGCAGCTAAATGGGTCAGCACATGGAAAACGTCTTCGGTATCTGCCTGGACAGCTTTAGCCAATTCCTCGGCTACCGCGGCTTTTCCTTTGCGTGACCCAAGTTCTTTGACCAGTCGCGCCTGCAATTCGAGCAATTTGGCTGCTGCCTTTTTCCCGGCTTCAACCCCCGGTTGGTGGTAGGCATTGATGTTCACCAACGACGCGTAGTAGCCAACAGCGCGTTCGTACAGAGCGATCAACGCCCCTACCGAAAATGGTGTAACACGATCGATGGAGATCGTGATAGACTGACGTCCTTTTTCGTGAAGCGCCGAACGAGTGCCACGCAAAAATCCGTGGAGATAGTCGTTACTGGTGATTCCTGGTTCAACCTCAATCGATGGCGCTTGTCTGCCTACATCAACTTGAATGAACGTCGCAAAGAAGTTGTTTACGCCATCGCGAAGTTGCTGGACGTAAGCGTGTTGATCAGTAGAGCCTTTGTTGCCATAGACGGCGATGCCTTGGTGAACGGTCTTTCCCTCAAGATCAAATTCCTTGCCGAGGGACTCCATGACAAGCTGCTGAAGGTATTTGCTGAACAGTACCAACCCGTCTTTATAAGGTAGGATAACCATATCTCTAAGACCGCGCCCGTCGCCGATCTTGTACCACATGAGGGCCAGCAGCATCGCCGCGTTCGACAGGGTATCAGTCACCCGCGTCTTTTCGTCCATGGCAGCTGCACCAGCCAAAAACTGCTCGGTATTCAGTCCCTGCAGCGCCATGGGCAGGAGTCCCACTGCGCTCATCACCGAGGTACGACCTCCGACCCAGTCAAACATTGGGAATCGAGCGATCCATCCTTCGGATTCCGCATGCCGGTCAAGTTCGCTACCGTGCCCGGTCACCGCCACTGCGTGTTTCGCGAAGTTCAGTTTGGCAGCCTTGTATTTCGCTGCTGCTTCCAACATACCGTTGCGAGTTTCCTTCGTTCCGCCCGACTTTGAGACCACGATGGTTAGCGTTGTTGCCAGACCATCTCCAATCTTTTCGAATACGCGATCGATGCCCTCCGCGTCAGTATTGTCCAGATAGTAGACCCGCATCCGGTCACCTTTGGTTCCGAGAGCGTCTGCAACAAACTGCGAACCAAGCGCGGATCCCCCTATGCCAATAACCAGGATATTCGTGAATAGAGATCCATGCTGCGTCGTGACCTCTCCACTATCAATCTTGCGAACAAATTCATAAATAGCCTCGTTGGTATCCTCGATTTCGGCTCGCACGTCCGCGTTCGGCGCAAGTTCTGGCGCCCGGAGCCAGTAATGGCCGACCATCCGTTTTTCGTCTGGATTAGCGATTGCCCCCTTTTCGAGCTGTTGCATCGCCTCGAATGCCCGTTTAACGCGAGAGTTCATTCCCTCGAGATAGCTCTCGTCGAAGTCGACTCGACTGACATCGAGCGAAAAATGCAGGTCCGGATACCTGAGATAGTATCGATCAAACCGCTCCCATTGCGAACTCATGGGTAAACCATAGCTATGCGAGGGGAAGCTCGCAATGCAGAAGCCGATTCAGGAGACACTCTCAGGAGTCGCGAAGCGACGACAAAAACATCCCTAGCCTCTCAGCGCTTCAAGCGCTGCTTTCAATTGGTCCAACGTTTTCAGAAAATCGGCTTCTCTTTGCCGATGTTCTTCGACCACGTTGGCCGGCGCCCGTTGGACGAAATTATCGTTGGCAAGTTTCCTTCTCACAGTTACCAACTCGCCCTCGACTTTATTGATCTCTTTGCCTAGGCGCTCTCGCTCGGCGGAAACATCTACTAGCCCTTCCAGGGGAAGAAAAATCTGGCCAACCGGGGTTACTGCCATTGGCACACCGTTGCCGCGCGCATATTGCTCGTCGACTTCCAGCGGTTCAGCATTAGCTAATCTCGCCAGTACCGTGAAGTCGCCTGAGATCGCCGGTTTCAAAATCATTCTCGCTTTGCGATTTGATGGGATACGGTATTCGGCTCGAAGATTTCTCGCGATGCTCACCGCCTCATAAACCTTACCCGCAAAATCGACCGCAGCCGGATCGATCGGAATACGCATGGCAAGTTGGTTGATCGAGGCAAATTGAATACTGCCTTCACCGAAATTAAATCGCTCCCAAAGCTCTTCGGTGATGTGCGGCATGAACGGATGCAACAGTTTGAGCACGCGCAAAAGAACTGCGTCCATGACCGCCAGGCAATTGCGCCGAATCTCTTGATCGTCGCTCTGCAATTCCGCTTTTGCTGCTTCGAGAAACCAATCGCAAAAATCGCTCCAGAAAAAATCGTAAAGCGACTGGACCACGTCGGTGAAAAGATAATCGGCGTAACCTTGCTCAACTCGGTCGATCGTCTCATTGAGCCGCTGCAGAATACGGGCTGAGTAAGGACTTAGCGCACGTAACTCCGTGCCTGCGTCACCCTGGAGCTGTCGAAAACGAAACGCGTTCCAGAGCTTGTTCGCGAAATTTCGACCTTCTTCGATCTGCTTTTCGTCGAAGCGAATATCTTGCCCATGCGGCGCGATCCGCAGCAACCCAAATCTAAGCCCGTCGGCGCCATATTTTTCAATCAAGTCCAACGGATCGGGCGAATTCCCGAGGCTCTTCGACATCTTTCTCCCTTGGAGATCACGGATGATGCCGTTAAAAAAGACATTCTCAAAAGGATGCCGGCCAGCGTATTCGTAACCCGCCATGATCATGCGGGCCACCCAAAAGAAGATGATATCCGGAGCGGTCACCAAATCCTGTGTTGGATAAAACTTCTTTCGTGTGGCTTCATCCATGGTCGCGAACGGCCAGAGCCACGAGGAAAACCAGGTATCCAGCACGTCTGGGTCTTGCTCCCAGTTCTCAATATCCGCGGGCGGAGATAGATCCACATGAAGCCGACCTTTTTCAGAGCGATGATACCATACCGGGATTCGATGTCCCCACCAGAGCTGGCGGCTCAAACACCAGTCTTGCAAATGCTCAATCCAGTGCTGGAACGTCGTAACCCAGCGTTCCGGACGAAACCTGATCTTACCGCTGGATACTGCGGCCATCGTTTCCGGAACTTTAGGATATTTGAGGAACCATTGCTCACTCAGGCGCGGCTCAATCGGTACCTCGCCGCGGTCGCTGTAACCGACATTGTGTTGATAAGGCTCTTCTTTCGCCAGCAGTCCGAGTTCTTGTAATTTCCGCGCAGCTTTTTGACGGGCCTCGAACCGATCCATTCCAACAAAATCGTCTCCGGCCAACGCATTCAGTGTTCCATCCGGGTTCAGGACATCTAGGATTGGCAATTGGTGACGCTGGCCGATCTCGAAATCGGCCTTATCATGTGCCGGCGTGACCTTGAGAACTCCAGTACCAAATTCTGGATCAATCGCCGAATCGCTGATGATTGGAATTTGCGCGCGTGGAAACGGTCGCCAGCAATGTTTGCCGATCAAATGCTTGTAGCGAGGATCTTCCGGATGCACGGCCACGCCGGTGTCGCCCATGAGAGTCTCGGGACGCGTTGTCGCAATCTCCAAAAAGCGTCCCGGCTCTTCCACAATCTCGTATTTCATGTAGTAAAGCGTGCCGGAGGTGGGCACAGAAACGACCTCTTCGTCTGACAAGGCAGTTTGGTAAAAAGGATCCCAGTTCACCATTCGTTTTCCGCGGTAGATCAGTCCCTTCCGATACAGGTCAACGAATGTCTGCTGCACGGTGCGCGAATATCCCGGATCCATTGTGAAGCGTTCACGCGACCAATCACACGAACAGCCGAGGCGCTTGAGTTGCTGGATGATGATGCCTCCACATTTTTCTTTCCATTCCCAGACCGCCCGAACAAAAGCTTCTCGACCCAGGTCATGCTTGGTCTTTTTTTCCGCACGTAATCGCTTTTCGACAACATTTTGAGTTGCAATCCCGGCATGATCCATCCCGGGCAGCCAGAGCACTTCTTTCCCGCGCATCCGCGCCCGCCGCGCAAGTACATCCTGGATGGTGTTGTTGAGTACATGCCCCATCGTTAACACCCCGGTTACGTTAGGGGGCGGAATAACGATGGCATAACTCGGCTTAGAGGATTGGGTGTCGGCCCGAAAGCAATTCTGTTCAAGCCATTTTTGATACCACTTTTCCTCCACAGCCTTCGGCTCGTAAGCGCTCGAAATGGCCGTACTCATGGGAAGCGGAATCTTGTCCGCAGCGGGGGCGAAGTCAAACTTTGCGGGGCCTTCAGCCCCGCGGTAATCTGTCCACCGTCTTCCATCGACGGTTCACCGTTCATGCCTGCCTTCGCCCACCGCCTCCACGGAAGACGGAAGACGGCAGACGGTAGACGGTTAACCCCGTCGGCCGCTAGGCCGACGGGAGGAGGAAATGTTCCCAATCGCGGACGTTGTGCGCGTTGCGAATGAAAAATGTTACCGGTAATTCTTTCGGCGCTTTCGGGCGCCGCTTCAGGTAAAGACCGACCTCCTCCGGCAAACGATTCCCTTTCAAGCTATTGATTCGTTTGTCGGCCAGGACGCAATTTTCCCAGGTAGTCTTTCCGCCGCGCGATCGCGGAACGATGTGGTCGATATTTCCTTCGTTCGATGAGAGTTTTCTGCCGGTGTACTGGCAATGGCCGCCGTCTCGTTCCCAAATTCCTTTTGCGGATAACTTTGGGCGTCGCTTCGGTACTCGATTGTACCGCGCGAGCACGAGCACGGTTGGGATGCGCACCAAGCCGCGCACGGTCCGCACTGCGTAATCTTCTTCGCGAACCGGCAGATGAATCCAGTCCTGCCATTTAACCGGCCGCATATCGCCGCCGCCAACCATATCGAGCGCTGTGGCATTACCATTTGCCATCATGCAAAAAGCCTGTGCCGGCGTTTTGGCGTCGATTGCCTGCCAATTTCGATTCAGCACAAGAACCGTCGCTTTGTACAAAACATCGTTCATCCCAGACTCTGTCCTGGCGAAAAATCGATCAACCAATGCACCAGAAAGGACGATTCGTCCAGCAGAATGAGCATTAACGAGCCGGGAATCAGGATTCGGAGCCAGGAGCTAGCATGTGACAATTTTGTAGCCTTGCATATCCTGACTCCTTAATTCTGCCTCCCGAATATGCTGCTTCCCTGCGACTATCACACTCATCCTCAAGGTCATCAGGTCCGTCCGTACACGATCGAATTGCTTCAACCTTGGATAAACCAGGCGCGTGCAAAACAAGTTCAGAGCATCGCATTCACTGATCATGATCGGTATCATCAAGGGATTGATTTTGAAGTGATCGAGCGATTGAGAGAACGGAACCCGGACGTTCAAATTCTTGCTGGAGTTGAGCTCGACAACGATCCGACAACATCCGAAGCCGGTTTACACTGGGTTGAGAAGAATTGGGATAGACTCGATTTTGTGCTTGGGTCTGTCCACTATCTTCCAGGCGAAACAGCGATGTTCGATAGCTCGGATCAGTCGCAACAGATTGAGTCTCGGGGAATCGCAAATGCGTTTGAGGAATACATCCAACAACTGGAGAAGCTCATCGCGCGAGGATGGATTGACTGTCTCGCTCACATCGATTTAGCGAAGATTCATGGACTTTGTCCGACCGGCTACGATCCAAGCTCCTGGTTCAGACCTGTCCTGGAACTGGCTAGCAAGGGTGGGCTAGCTATAGAAGCCAGTACCGCCGGGTGGAGAAAGGCGGTGAAAGAGCAATATCCTCACGATTCGATTTTGCGCCTGGCCAACGAGCTGCGGATCCCGATTACCACCGCATCGGATGCTCATTCTCATTTTCAGGTCGCCGAAGATTACAACCGACTCGCACCAATCTTAACGGCAGCGGGACTTAAGAATGTCGCCCGGTTTCAGAAGCATAAGGTGACCTAGTTTCGCTCGGGTAACGCGTACGTTCCCGCTTTCAACGGATCCCAAATGGACATGTTCTTTGGAGCAGAAGTCTGTCCGCCACTGGGCGACGTTTCGTGCTTTACCATGATCTGGCCCGTTCCGTGCGACATCGCGCGGTTGTACGATTGGACTCCTTGCAAAATCGATTGGGCAAGAAGCTGGCGGTACTGCGGGGTTGCGATTCGCATTCCATCTTGCGGGTTGCTTAAGAAACCGCCTTCGATTAAGACACCGGGAATGTTGATGTCCCGGAGCACGACAAACCGTGCCCTTTTGATTCCGCGATCGTAAGTCCGCATCGTAGTAATCAAAGCCGTGTGCATGGCCGTCGCCAGAGCAATGTTTTCCGGGTCGCGCACATTTCCGACACAGGGGCGAAAATCGTTAATGCTCGGGACATAGTCGTTGGTGGAAGGAACACCTTGCGGCGCTAAGCCATATGTCTCAATACCTACGGAGTCCGTCCGTCCAGCGTTAAAATGTACGCTCACGAAAATCGCATTCCGTTGCCGGTTGGCGAAGTTCGCACGCGACTCCAATGGTAGAAAGACGTCGGAAGACCGCGTTAAACGCACTGAGTAACCGGCCCGCACCAGGAGCGCCCGCGCGCGCATCACAACATCAAACGCAAAATCCTTTTCATTTCCAAATGTTCCTAAAGCGCCCTGATCATAACCCCCGTGGCCGGCATCCAAAATGATGGTTTTGGCCGGAGCCGCCTGGATCCTGGCTGGGCGCAGAACCGGGTCCACGAGCTTGCTAAGATCCATGCGGGACAGAAGGACCTTGTTATCCATCTTGATTACTGGATAGCTCAAAATAAACTTGAGTCCGTTCAAATAGAGTTCCCGCGAATTCACACCACCTTGCATTCGCAGGGTTGCACCTTCCAGACGAACGAGATCGCCGGAATAGCTGGCTTGGGTAAAGCTGTAGAACTTCGCGACATCATCTAGAGGAACGTAGTCGCGACCGTCGTGCTTGATCAACGTCCAGTCAAAAGAGAACGCCCTTGACACAAAAAAGAAACAAAACCCTAAACACACGCACGCAGCGCGCATAAATGTCGTGAGTGTGCTTTCCAGCGAGCCGGTTTGCAAGCAGGATATGCGCACACGCGCCTTCAGCGCGTGCGGTTAACCGTCTTCCGTCGACCGTTGAATCGGCGCGACCGCGCGGTGGCAAACGAAGACGGTAGACGGTTGACGGTTAACCGCGGCGCTGAAGGCGCCGCGCTATTGCAGCTCGTATGCGAGGACGCTTAGGCAGAAGATTGCCGCGGTTTCGGATCGCAAAACGATCGGCCCAAGGGTTACCGGCACGCATCCGGCGCTTTTGGCTAGAGACGTTTCGGCGGGTGTAAAGTCGCCCTCCGGGCCGATCAGGATGAGAGCTGACGCCGGCCGTCTTCCATGCTGCTCATAAAAATCGGTGAACACTTGCTTGAAGCCACGAGCATCGCTTTGCAGTGACGCGATGAGCTGCGCTTCGTACTGACCCATGTCGGCGAAAAAACGTTTTGGAGTCGTCAGCCCGGCAATCTCCGGAAGCCAGTTCTGCCCACACTGTTTCGCTGCTTCGATCGCGATCTGTTCCCATTTCTCCCGTTTCTTTTGTGCCTCTTCCTTTTCCACTTGCACGACGGTTCGCTCTGATAGGAGCGGCACAATTCTAGAGACGCCAAGTTCAGTCGCCTTCTGAACGATAGTGTCCATTTTCTTCCCTTTCGGCACAGCTTGCGCGAGGGTTACGCTACATCGGAGTTGCTCCGTCCTGGTAGTCGAAAGAGATCGAAGATGAACCCTGCCTTTTTCTACGGCAACGATCTCGGCCGTTGTCTCCGTCCCACGGCCATCAAACACCACTACTTTTGATTTCTGATCGAGGCGAAGCACATCTGCGCAATGGTGCGCTTCGCCGTTCTCTAAAGTCATGGCTGCCCAATGCGCAGGTGGAATGTAGAACCGGTGCATCTTTTTTGACGGCTTTTCAGTGCGGGGTTGTTCGCTCGTGATCTGGCGCCTAGAGTCTTCGGCCAGCGACGAGCGGCAAGACTAGCGCATCATTCTGCATAGCTGGTCGTAAAACGGTGGACGGTAGACCCTAGACGGGAAACGGGCAACCGGGGCTGAAAGCCCGCTAGCGGAAGAATTCTTTAGCCTTTTCGAAGAACCCTTTGTGCAACGGACTATTGTCGTCGCCGACTGATGCAGCGAATTCTTCCAGCTTTCGGCGCTGCTCGGAATTCAATCTAGTCGGAACTTCCACAATTACACGGACTCGTAGATCTCCTTTTGACTTTTGGCTCATGCTTTGAACTCCATGGCCGCGAAGACGGAACTGCGTACCGCTCTGGGTGCCGGCAGGTACTTTTAGCAGAGCCTGTCCGCCAAGTGTCGGCACTCGAATTTCTCCGCCAAGTGCCGCAGTCGAAAATGGGATCGGAACTTCACAATACAGATCATCTTCCTCCCGAACGAAGATCTCATGATCTCGAATGTGGATTACGACGTAAAGGTCTCCCGACGGGCCGCCTCGAATGCCTGCCTCGCCTCCGCCAGAAACACGCAAACGGGTCCCCTCATCAACGCCGGCGGGAATCCTAAGACTGATCTTTGACCGTTTTTCGACACGGCCATCGCCTTTACACTCGACGCAAGGGTGCTCAATCACCTGGCCTGTGCCGCGACATCTTGGACATGTCTGCGACACTTGGAAAAAGCCTCGCGAGGAAATGACCTGACCGCGCCCGTGGCAGGTCGGACACGTGCTTGCGTGAGAGCCCTTTTCAGCCCCCGAACCGCCACAGCGCGTGCAAGCCTCATGCTTTAGAACATCGATCTCTTTCTCGACACCGAATGCTGCCTGTTCCAGGGCGATCTGCAAATCATAACGCAGGTCTGAGCCGCGCTGACGGCCGCCCCGGTCGCGGGTACCCATCGAACCGAAAATCTGATCAAAGATCCCCCCGGTACCACCCTCGGCCCCCATTCCGAACACCTCGCGAAAGATATCAAATGGATCGTGGAACCCTCCACCTGCTGGACCACGCGCGGCGCCTCCAGCGGCAAATGCGGCGTGTCCGTACCGGTCGTAAGCGGCGCGCTTATTGTCGTCCATGAGCACTTCGTAAGCTTCGCCCAGCTCCTTGAATTTCTCTTCTGCGTGAGGATCGCCCGGATTCTTGTCGGGATGAAGCTTTACCGCGAGCTTCCGATACGCCTTCTTTATATCATCAGCGCTGGCATTGCGGGCAACGCCCAGGACTTCGTAATAATCGCGCTTAGTAGCCATTCGGGGAGCCATCGATCATCTGTTCGCTTTAGCCTCCGCTTCGAGGGAGGCCGGCGCTCCTTTGGAAACGACAACGTTGGCAGGTCGGATCAAGCGATCTTTCAACTTATATCCTTTTCGGAGCTGGCGGATGACCATACCCTCCGGAAACTCGTTGCTCTCCTCCTGAGCGATTGCCTCATGCACCTTCGGATCGAAGTGTTGCCCGGTAGCATCAACTATCTCCACACCACAACTGGAGAGGAAATCCTGTAGCTGCTTAAAGACCATTTTCATGCCGTCAAGTATTCCCGACTTTCCCGAGTCCATTTTCGCCGCCTGCAAACCCAATTCGAAATTATCGAGGATCGGAATCAACCGCTCCAGGAAACCGAAATTGGCATAGCGAACTGTATCTTCCTTCTCTCGCGCCATTCGTTTGCGGTAGTTATCCAGGTCCGCTGCGGCGCGAAGAGCGGTTTCTTTGTACCGCTCAAGTTCAGATTTGAGCTGTTCCACATCTGGCGAATCTGAGCCGGAAACCAAATCGGCAGGAGCTTCAGCCAAGTCTACCGCCGGCCTGGGACGGCGGCGCTCCATCGCCGCCGAATCTTGCCTCGACGGCTCTGATTCAGCGGATCCCTCAGCCGCGCCACCGGCTGATATCTCTTTGTGCCCTGCGCTATCGGCCGACTTCGTTTCGTCTCCGAAGACGAACTCGATATCAACAGCCTTTGACTCTTTTTCTTCCTTGGACTCGCTCATAACTTCCGAATGGCAATCAATGTAATATCGTCGCTCTGGGGATGTGTGCCAACGAAGGATCTGAGGTCGGTGGTCACCCGGTTCAGGATTGTTGGAGCCCCTTCCGGCGCACTGGCCTGAATCGCCTCGGTCAGATTCCGTACCCCGAATTCTGAACCATTTACATCCAACGCTTCTGTCACGCCATCTGTGTACAAAATCAGGCAATCGCCTTTTTCGAGGCGGACTCTGAAATCGCCGGTTACCCTATTGAAAACACCGCCACTGTCAATTCCCAGGGCCATACCCGGAGGATTTACCCGAGTAACCGACTTGTCCGCTGCCCGGTAGTGAAGTGGTGCGTCGTGCCCAGCTCTGGAAAGAACGATTTCTGGATCGCCTTCTCGCAGGATCAGGTATGCCATGCTGATGAACATATCTTCTTTGATATCTGGATAGAGCTGGCGATTGACTTCGTGCAACACAGACGCTGCAGAAGTGCTGGTTCGCGCTACTGAACGCAACACGCTTCGACACATCGCCATGATGAGCGACGCGGGCACCCCTTTCCCCGAAACATCGGCGATCGCGATCCCCAGACGCTGATCATCTAAAGGAAGGTAGTCGTAATAATCCCCGCTTACGTGACTTGCTGGAACATTCAGTCCGGCGATCTCGAATCCAGCAATCGTCGGAGAGGCGTTTGGAAGCAGAATCCGCTGGATATCGCGCGCTATCTCCAAGTCGCGATCGATTCGTTTCTTTTCGTTAGCCTCGGAGTAGACGACTGCATTGTATAGCGCGAACGCCGATTGCTCTACGATCGATTGGAAGACGACAAAATCCGAAGGAGTGAAGGGCGTACTCATCGGGCCATTGGCTACAGCCAATACTCCCAGAGTCTGGTTTGCGTAGATCAATGGCGCAATCATCACCGAATCCAGTTCAAGGGCAGACTCTTTGAGGGTTGAAGATCGCGGATCAGCGTCGCGGCCGGAAAGGAAAATAGGCTCGTTCGTCTCCCACACTTTACCCAGCATTCCTTCCCCGAACTTCACAGTCTGGAGGCGGAGATAGCCTTCAAGTGCCATTGGAGCACTTGCCCGCTGTTGGAGGACATGTGCCGGCACATCAATCAGCGGCGGACAATCTTTTGAGACGTAGCTCGGTACCAGTACTTTGCGTGTCTTATCGGCAAGATAGAGTGCGCCCCCATGTGCATCGAGGATTCGCGTTGCTCCAGTAACGATCAAACGATGCAACTCCGAGGGCCGTAGATCCTCCGAAAAAGCCTCACCCAGACCGTGCAAAAAGTCGAACACCCGATCCTCTTCGACCTGCAGCTTTTCCCGGGAAAGTCGCAGTTCCTCTATCAATCGGCGTTGCCGATGAATCACACCAAGCAAAATCATAATAGCTGCCGCAAACAGGCCTATAAGGAGATAAGACCCCATTGAAACATGCTACCGCTCGGCCCTTAATGGGGTGGCAGTTGGCAGCCCTAAAGTTTCCGGGACAGCCGTCATTATCCAATAGATGTCATAAAAAAAGCGGCAGGAGCCAGCCGCTTTCCGAACAAGGACGTTGAAGATCTCGAAAATAACACGACGCGTGTTTTGCGCGAGAAAGTTCATGTTATCTCGGAGTTATTTCGAAGCAGCACGAAGATCCTGTTTCAAATACTCGAGTACGTCCTTGAATCGCGCGAGATTGTCCGGATCAGCGTTCACCAGGGCTTCGTGCGCCTCGATCATACACTCCGCCTGATCCGAGCGGTCGATCGCACGATCCGGTTCCAGCGGCGCGGAATTCACACCTTCCTTCATCAGCCCTGCGTTATCGACAGGATGGGATTCTTTTGATTCGATATCGAACAAATTGTTAAGCCCAAGATTCCGAAGGAGGTCATAGTTGCGCTCGTTGACGTTGGAAACAAGCAAACAGCCTTTACCATTCTCCCGGAGCCGCAGCGCAAGCCCTGCCAGCGTGCCCATAAAAGTGGAGTCCATCACCGGGCAGTTATCGAGATCAACCACAAAAATCCGATGCCCGCGATCCAGCATTTCTTTGAAGAACTCCTTGAGCGCAGGACTATTTTGAAACGACCCTTTGCCTTCCACCTTTACATGGACCGCCCGGCTCGTCACCCCAACCAAGATGGAAGCTGCCGAATTCACTAGAGGATAAAATATATCTTTTCCGCTGTTGGAGTGTCAAATCACCGCCACGTTCTCGACTGCAGCAGTCCTACGATTGTGCGGTTCTCGATCAGAAGCGCTCTCCAGGAGGTAATCGGGCCGTCGGTAAAGTAATCGTCTCCCAAGAGATCGATTTCAGATACGTAGCTACCTTTCGCGTTGGGATAATACAGCTCACGGGCTTGCACGTAGTCTCGCAAATTGGTCTGCCGATACTCGAATCGAAGTGTGAGATTGGCTGGCCGGTTCGCTCGCCAGAAAAAGGTGAAATAAGAGCCGGTTTTAGCGAATACATCCGCACCGTTGATCGAACCCCACTGGCGGCGCCTTCGTTCAAAATCGATCATCAGATCCTTTGTCGGAATGGGGGTTGCCGAAGGGTTCGGCGCCGCATTGGTAAAGATCTTGAACTTCCGAAAAGAAAAATCATCGCTGATGGCCAAGGGCAACACTTCCGCTTTTTCGATTGGCACAGGATTTTCGCCGTGAGCGAACAGAACCATTGCGGCCAGAGCAACACCTACCAGCGGACCTCTCATTGAAAGGGAGTGTAGCCTGATTTTTTCATCGTTCGATGTAAAAGTGTGCGCGATCTGTCGGCAGAGCTCGTTGAGCGTTCGGTTCGACAACCATCCTAAATTCGCCAACTCCGCGAAAGCGGCTACATTCAGGCAGCTTCGTGTTTAGTGAATATCTCTTTTTACAACGGAATTTTTCTTCCCGATCTCGATCTTTGGCTGGATCCTGGAACTAAACAATCGATCGCTTTTGTTTCTCACGCGCATAGCGATCACACCGGATACCACGCAGAGGTTATCCTGTCTGAGATCACCGCGAGACTAATGGCGGCGCGTCTGCCGGGAAAACGAATAGAACATGCTCTTCCATTTTATAGCCGATTCCAATTCCGTGACGCCTTGATCACGCTCTTGCCGGCGGGTCATATTCTCGGATCCGCCCAGATTTACGTGGAAAACAGGGAAGGCGGGTCTTTGCTTTACACCGGCGACTTCAAGTTGCGTCCGGGAAAATCTGCCGAGGCGATTGCGTGGCGATCGGCGGACACACTGATCATGGAAACTACATTCGGTTTGCCGAGATATGTATTTCCGCCAGTCGAAGAAGTTATCAGTCAGTTGATAAACTTCTGCATGGAATCAATCGGCGCCGGTCAGGTCCCGATCCTGTTCGGTTATTCGTTGGGCAAAGCACAGGAAATTCTCGCAGCGCTTCATGAACCTGGATTCCGGGTGTTTCTGCATCCAACTGTGTATGAAATGACCAGGCTCTATCAAGATTTCTACCAGTCGTTTCCTGCTTTTGAAATGTACACCGGAACGCTACCGGATGGCAGCATTCTTATTTGTCCACCCGGAGCGAACCGCATGCTCATATCGCGGATCGAGAATCGACGGACCGCAATGTTAACTGGTTGGGCGCTAGATTCGGGAGCAACTTATCGCTACCAATGTCACGCACTTTTCCCTCTATCTGATCACGCAGATTATACCGACCTGATCCGATACGTTGAGTTGGTTAAACCAAAGCGGGTTTTTACTGTTCACGGGTTCGCGGCGCAATTCGCCCAGGATCTGCGCCGCCGGGGTGTCGAAGCGTGGCCGCTCGGCGAAGATCACCAACTCGAACTGCCGGGGATACCGGCGTGAAGGCTCCGGGTTTCGAGTTCCGGGTTTCCAGTTTCGAGTTCCGGGCAGCCTGGAAAAAAAGAGCAGCTCGGAACCCGAAACCGATCGATCGTCAAGCGGCCGCGAATCTTCCAGGTCCTACCTGTTTAACCCCCTTCAATCGATAGATTCTAGCAAACAAGTTCTTTTTCGGTTCGGGCGAAGCAAACTTGTAGCCATTTTTCGTCAATCCATCCAATATCTCGGCAACACTCATCGGTGAACTTCGCGTCTTTAGAACTTTTACTACTGCCGGTGCTAGTGGCCCGCTGGGTGAGGTGGATCGCCGGCCCCGCCTCCCTGCCGCCCGCCGAGGTCTGCCGACTCGTGGCGTTGCCCGGCTTGGGACGGAAGCTACCGACTGCGCACTCCCTGTTTCTAACAAGCTCTCAAGTTCGTTTTGAAGGCGCTCAATCCGCTCCTGGATTTCTGCCGCCTTTCTTAGCGTAGAAGAAGATAAGTTCACAAATCCAAACTATGCCGCGTTTACGACATTGCAAGACACTTTGGGTAGTTGAATATGAGTGTGGTGTGAGTGCGAGCCAGGCAATTTGGACCGATATTTGCACTCACATTGGCACTAACATTGACTCATGACGTCCATTAATACCTTTGCTCCAGGCCGCGTTGAGGTGTTGGGAAACCACACCGACTACAACGATGGCTTTGTGTTGTCGGCCGCAATTCACCTCGGCGTTACTACCAAAGCGGTGCAAATCCCGGAGGCCGAGCTCCGCGTTAGTTCTCAAACCAACCATCGAAGCGTGCGGGTACCGCTTAGCAGTCTCCATCGGTTAGAAGCCGATGGCTGGGCGAATTATCCGATAGGTGTTATTAGCACATTTCAACAGGCAGGATTCCAGTTAGGCGGGATGGACCTGGAAATCTCCAGTGACCTCCCGGTTGGAGCAGGACTATCTAGTTCGGCAGCCTTAGAGGTTTCAACCGCAATGGCTGCAAAGACAATCTTTAATCTGGCAATCCCTCCAATGGAGCTGGCCAAACTATGTCAGAAGGCCGAAAACGAATTCGTCGGCGTTCAATGCGGATTACTGGACCACGTTTCTTCTGTGTTCGGCCGGGCCGACTCCTTGATCTTAATCGATTTCCAAACGCTTACTGTCGAAACAGTACCGCTACCAGAACATCTGGATCTTCTTCTATTCAATTCCGGCGTTCCTCACGAGTTAGTTGGTGGCGAGTACAATGAGCGCCGTCAACAATGTGCTCGGGCAGCGAAACTGTTGCATGTTTCTACTCTGCGCGAATTGACTCCAGCACAGGTTCGAAACGCCGTTCTCGACGACGTTATTCGTCGTCGGGCTCTGCATATTACCGAAGAGAACGAGCGCGTGCTCCAAGGAGTCTCTGCCTTGCGATCCGGGCACATCGAGCGATTTGGCGAGCTGATGTTTGCATCGCATCAAAGCTCCAAAGTGAACTTTGAAAATAGCACTCGCTACTTGGACACACTGGTCGAGTTGGTAAGAGGGCTGCCCGGCGTTTTCGGCGCGCGACTTACCGGAGGCGGATTTGGCGGCTCAATTGTTTGTCTCATACAGCCCGAGCACGCGGCGGAGATTATTGAAACAGTTGCAAAACGTTATCATGAACTTACCGGCGCCACTTGTTCGCCGATCTTGACGGAGCCATCGCAGGGAGCGCGGCTCGTTTAGGGTTTCGATCCAGCATTTGTAACTGTTGGCTCAGGATCTGGAGCTTGATTAGAATTGCGTTCCTTGCGTTTTTTGAGCGGTATCCAGCCGCCTAAACGCAGTAAGCGCCGCATGAAAGCGTACGCCGCGCAAAAGGCCAGAGGCTTCGTTCAAACGTACAACTTGGGTTTTTCCGTCACCAAATTAAGGCACTCTTGCAACCTTCGCCAGGGCTACGGGGCAACAAGGCTT
>JBKPCS010000108.1:0-12059 GCA_046727495.1 bacterium
GTGCTGCTTATTGCGCTAACGTACAATAACTCGACATATTCGATAATTTTCGGTAAAAGACCTGTTGTGCTGCTCCAAGCCGACCTGTCGAAGACGGTGTGACGGGTAGACAGCGTTATTAAGAAAGATGCCCTTATGAAAAGATTAGCCTTAGCCCTAGTGGTCCTTGGAGCTCAAGCAATCGTCTCCTTTGCCGGACCACCTCCCCCCAAGGAAGTTATCACACCGCCACCACCACCACCGGTTTCCTACTTCAGAGGGAATGAATTCGATATAGGAATCTTCGGGACATATGTAACCGGGACGAAGGGAGGGGAAACCAGGACAACTACATTTGCTAACGGCGACGTCGTCACTATCTCCAGCAGCGGCAGCCCTGACGGCTGGGGTGGAGGCATGGATTTCACTTATTTCCTTCCTTGGAAATACTTAGGTATAAGGGTCCAAGGTGCGGGTGTGTCGCTCTCCGGCTCGACTTTGACGGGCACCATCACCGGCGCCGGTAACTCATTCCATTTCAAACGATCTAGGTCATTCAGTGCGGCGGCGGGTGTGGTGACGGGAGACATCATCCTGCGACTCCCGTTGGACGACTTCTGGCCGGGTGTTCATTTGGCACCATACGTAATTGGCGGCGGCGGCGGCGTTTTCACGGGCGCGGGAGGAAACACGATAAACACGCGTTTTCCGGAGCTAAATCGGGAGTTCAACAACGTATCTGCGGACGTAGAGAACAATCGCGGGCTCGGGCACGTCGGGGGTGGATTCGAGTATCGGTTTACTCCTCATATCGGAATCTTTGGTGAGGCCACCTATAACTGGGTCGCTGGCGGCCAGCATAACTTCAATTCATCAGTAAAAGACTTTGTACAGACTAATGTCGGTCTTAGATTCGCATTCTGAAATAGCCAAATAGCGGCAGCCGACGTCGAAACGCCAGCTACTTCTGTGTGGTTCGGTGGCGCTTTGAGCTGTGTATTTGAGCCCAGCGACCCATCGGACTCGGCCTAAACGCACATAATTTTCTTTACCTTCCACAAACACCTAAGGCCAAGAAGATTTGCCGGATACTCACGGCACGGAATCTAGCCCGAGATCTTCGAACTCGCGGGGAAACCGGCCTTTCGTATTTCGTTTATATGTGCGTTTGATTGCCCACCCGGTTAGTCATTTGCCGAAAATAGAAAAGGCCGCCTAGCTGTCGCCAAATCGTGTACGCTATCACCAACGCGCTCAGAAAAAGACATGCAAAGTGAGAGCGCTTGTCTACCGTCGGGCCGGGCGGCTCTGTTATTTTTGATCTTCCGATTTTCGGCAGAACTAAGAACGCAGGCTGACTGGCCGCTATCGTAAAATCGCCTCGATCGGCAGTCCACAGCCCGTCACGCAAGCGTAGAATCGCTCCTTGTATTCAGATCGATCCATGCCTTCAGCTCGCCAGGGAGCTTTTTACGCTCCTGAGTAGGCGAATAGGGCTTGATCTGATTTGGCGCGCTCCGCGGGCGCTCTCGCTCTTGGATTACAGATAGTTACGAAGACATGGCTAGGGGCGGAATCGAACCGCCGACACGAGGATTTTCAGTCCTCTGCTCTGCCAACTGAGCTACCTAGCCTTTCACTTGGAAGAGAGCAGGGAATATGAAATGCCTCTCTGAGTCCGCAAGGGGAAATTTGTGGACCCCACGCAAAGACGCGCAGAAAGGATCTCACGCCAAGACGCAAAGACGCAAAGATTTTTGGTTTGGAGAAGCAGCCAGATTTTTGCTCTCGGCAACGCCGTGTTCGAGAACGAGCTCACGAGGCCACATTAAAGCGGGACCATACCGTGATCGACCGTCGTATATCATGTGAATTGGTCTATCGGCCAGGCGCCAAAAACGCGCTCCTTGTTTTATTCCAACCTCTAAATCTTTGCGTCTTGGCGTGAGATCCTTCTTGCGTCTTGGCGTGAGTTTGTTGGCTTCGCGTCTTGGCCTGCAATCTCAAAAAATATGCGTGCATATTTTAGCTCGGTGAATAAAGTCTCGATATGGATCTCGAGCAGGAGATCATGATCACGTGTCCGTATTGTGGCGCGCACTACAA
The DNA here is from genome assembly GCA_046727495.1 of bacterium. Classification (GTDB taxonomy): domain Bacteria; phylum Verrucomicrobiota; class Verrucomicrobiia; order Chthoniobacterales; family JAFAMB01; genus JBKPBY01. The sequence goes on from JBKPCS010000108.1 coordinate 2,086, forward strand.
GACGGTCTGCGACACGTCGACGGGAGATTGCTCGATGGTTGAGGATTGTGAGATCTGTTGTCACCCCATCACTATCAACCTCCATTGCCACGTGGGTACGGTTGATTCCGTGGATGTCGACCGGTAACAGAACGCAAACACGCTGAACGGAATCTCACGCCAAGAGCGCGAATAAGAGAAATCTCACGCCAAGACGCCAAGACGCAAAGGTTTTGGGATTAGAGGAGTGACGAAACTTTGGTTGGAACCAGGGCACAGCGCTGGACTTGAGTGGCACGAGGTCGGCCTGAAGCGCGCATCACACGCGATGGTAGCCCGAAGATTGCTGAGCCCTGCCGATCGCAATGATTTTCTATTCGACCACACGTTCGCGAACCGATTTGGTCCTAGTCTCTAAATCTTTGCGCCTTGGCGTGAGATCCGTTGCCGGCGATAATGGCGCTGCCGGCGTTCCTCTACTCAGCCGGGTGTGCGCGTGGCTCGTGATCTTTCGTGCCGCCGGGTCCGGGCGACGTTACGAAAGGTCCGCCGGCCAGCGGTGCGATATTACTGAAAGCGACGTCCGGCATTTCGCTCGGCTTACCTTCCAGTGGAAAATCTTTCCGCAGGGGATAATAGGGATAACCCTCCCACATCAGGATTCGCCGAAGATCAGGGTGATCGGTAAAACGGATCCCCATCATGTCGTAGATCTCGCGTTCGTGCCAATTTGCTGTCAGCCAGATCGGAACTATTGACGGCGCCTCGAGGTGATCCTCCGAAACTCGTGTCTTCAGACGAAGATGTAGCTTGGTATCAAACGAATAGAGCTCGTACACAATCTCGAATCGAGGCTCTTCGCCGTAGTTATCGACGCTGCAGATATCGGTCAGAAAATTGAAACCGAATTGTTCTTTTGCCAGCCGGCAGGCTGATACGATCTGGTCCAACGGAACCTCGAGGGTTACTTCGCCGCGGAACTCGGTCTTGTTGAGGACCTTAACCTGCTCCTGCAGTTTTGAAGCGATTTCCTCGAGTGTCATGCCACCGGTTCCAGTTCCGCCTTTGCTTGCTTTTGTTCTTTAATCGCTTTCTCCAGCAAGATTTTTTGCTGAAGTTTCATTAGCCCTTCCAACAGGGCCTCAGGGCGGGGAGGACAACCGCTGACGTAGACGTCCACCGGAAGCAATTGATCGATTCCCTGAAGAACGGCGTAGCTTCTGTACATTCCACCGGAAGAGGCGCAGGCGCCCATAGCGATCACCCATTTCGGCTCAGGCATCTGGTCGTAAATCCGTTTTACCGCTAGTGCCATCTTGTAGGTCACCGTGCCGGCGACAATCATGACATCCGATTGCCGGGGAGAAAAACGCATCACCTCTGCACCGAATCGAGCAATGTCGAATCGTGCGGCCGCCGTAGCCATGAGCTCAATCGCACAGCAGGCGAGACCCATTGGCATCGGCCACAGAGAATTCTTCCGCATCCAGTTGATGCAAGCATCCAGCCTCGAAATGATAACATTCCCTTCGATCTTCGAATCGTACGCAGCCGGCGTGGTCGTAGCCATTAAGGCAGCTTATTGGCAGGAAGCACCGGCGCAAGCAAAATGCGGGGAAAGAATACAGGAGACGGAATACAGGAGACAGGAGCTGAGAACCCAGGGGTCCGGCCCGCTGGCAAGCCGAAGCAAACGCGGGAGACCAAATATGGAATAGGGCAAATGGCCGCTCCTATCTCTTGTCTCCTGTATTCTGTCTCCTGTCTCCTGTATTCTGCCCCCTGCATTCTCCTTCGTCGCCCTGGTTGACCGTAACGACCAGATGTTCAATACTTCCGCTCCCACATGCCCAGTCAGTTGACCCGTAACTTTTGTATCATTGCGCACATCGATCACGGTAAGACCACTTTGTCGGATCGATTGCTGGAGATGACCGGCACGATCGAGCAGCGTGAAAAGCAGGATCAGCTCTTGGACTCGATGGACCTCGAGCGGGAAAGAGGGATCACCATCAAGGCCCATCCGGTGACAATGAAGTATCAGGCGAAAGACGGAAACTCGTATCGCCTGAATCTTCTAGATACCCCGGGTCACGTCGATTTTTCGTACGAAGTCTCTCGAAGCCTGGCGGCATGCGACGGAGCGATCCTAGTGGTCGATGCCGCTCAAGGCGTTGAAGCCCAGACTGTAGCAAATGTGCACCTGGCTTTGAAACAGAACCTGACGGTTGTTCCAGTAATCAACAAAATCGATCTGCCGAATGCTGACATCTCAATAGTCAAGAAGCAGCTCGAAGATATTCTGGCAATCCCGGCGGACGAAGCAGTTCTGGCAAGCGCAAAAACCGGTCTGGGCGTCGAAGAAATTCTTGAAGCAATTGTCCATCGCATCCCACCTCCCAAGCCGATGGAGGATGGTAAGCTGCGCGCACTCGTCTTCGATTCCGTTTTTGATATCTACCGTGGTGTTGTTGCTTATGCGCGTGTGTTCTCTGGAAGCATCAGCGCCGGCCAACCGGTTAAACTGATGAGCACGGGCAAGGCCCACGAAATCAAAGAGGTCGGCATCTTCACCCCTAAGCCGTTGGCACAGGAGCATCTGGACGCAGGTCACGTCGGATATTTTATCGCCAACATCAAATCGACAGCCGAAATCAAGATCGGGGACACACTCACAAATCAACGTAGTCCGGCTGCCGAACCGCTACCCGGTTTCCAAGAGATTCATCCGATGGTGTTCAGCGGAATTTATCCAATTAACACCTCTGATTTTGAGCATCTCAAGACTGCGATGGGGAAACTGCAGATCAACGATTCGGCGTTTGTTTACCAAGCGGAAAACTCGGTTGCGCTGGGATACGGATTTCGATGCGGGTTCCTCGGGCTTTTGCACATGGAGATTGTCCAGGAACGGCTGCGCCGCGAGTTCGATATGGATATCATCGCGACTTACCCAAGCGTTGCGTATCATGTACTCAAGACGAACGGCGAGTTGGTTGAGGTAGATAATCCTTCTTTTTTACCGGACCCGAGCGTAATCGAAGAGATCCGCGAGCCGATTGTAAAATGTTTTGTCATGTGCCCTAACGAAAACATAGGGGACATGATGCAGCTGATCATGGAGAAACGGGGGGAGGTGGATCACACCGAATCTTTGGACACCCGACGCGTAATGCTGACAGCACTCCTGCCGTTGAATGAAATCCTGGTCGATTTCAACGATAAGATCAAATCGCTGACCCACGGGTACGGTTCGATGGACTATGAACACGCGGGCTACCGTTCCTCGGACCTGGTCAAACTTGATATGCTGGTGAATGGTGAGTCTGTGGACGCATTTTCCAGCATCGTCCATCGCGATAAAGCGGAGGCGCGCGGCCGCCTTCTTGCCGGCAAGTTGAAAGAGGTGATTCCGCAGCAGCTGTTTCAGGTAGCGATCCAGGCGGCGATTGGAGGAAAAATCATTGCGCGCGAGAACGTTTCCGCCCTCAGAAAAAATGTGACCGCCAAATGCTATGGTGGCGACATAACTCGTAAGCGAAAGCTGCTGGAGAAGCAGAAAGAGGGTAAAAAGCGAATGAAAGCGATCGGCAGAGTTAACATTCCGCAAGAAGCATTTATTGAAGTTTTGAAAGCGAACTGACGATGTTCACGCCTACGTATATCAAAGAGGGACAACAGCTGCTTAAAGCTGCCAAGAAGGTCGTTAACTATCGCAAAGACATCGCGAAGCCGGAGGCTTTAAATCGCACCAGGGAGACGATGGATGCTCTGCGAGCAGCCATCAAGGAGAAGGCGCCCGACAAAGTGGAGGAACTGGGCAAAAAACTCGTGCCCCTGATTGGAAAGGTGCAGCCTCCGCATGATCACGACATGATCCGCGAATATGTAGAGCTGATTCTAGTCGCCGTCGTCTGCGCCTTGGGAATTCGCACATACTATCTGGCTCCGTTCAAAATTCCGACCGGATCGATGCAACCAACATTGAACGGGATCATTGCGCACTCGACAAACAACCCGCCGCCTAACTTTCTCGTACGCGCGTCTCAACTGATCACGCTAGGCCGAACTTACGAAGACGTCGTGTCCGATACGGAGGGCGACACTGTCATCGACATCCGTCCGGTGAAGCTTCGCTATTTCTGGGACGGCTCGGAGATCGTCATGTCCTCGAATCGCGCTTACCGGGTTGGTATTGATCCACGCGTGCTCCAGAGTCAGCTGAATGTCGTTGTCGGCAGAACTTTTCATAAGGGTGAACCGGTTGTTCGCGGGTATGCCGATCTGGGAGATCAACTGTTCGTTGACCGATTCAGTTACAACTTTGTGCCTCCGCGCCGGGGTGAAGTTTTCGTATTCCGGACGAATGGCATCGAAGGAATTCGTGAGGAAGGACTTGGCGGCCCGCAGGATGGCGCCGCTGGACAAAGCTATATCAAGCGGCTGGCTGGTGTTCCAGGCGACACGATGCGAATCGATCAGCCGAAACTATTCATCAACGGCCACGAAGCTGTTGAAGAGGGTTTTAAGAGGGTTGAATCGCAGCAAAACGGATATACCGGATATCGGAATGGGGCTCCTGAATATTTGAGGGATCCGAATTCGACGGTAACCGTTCCACCGAACAATTATTTTGCGCTTGGCGACAACAGCGCAAACAGCGCCGATAGCAGGTACTGGGGCTTCGTTCCAGGTAGAAATATTGTGGGGAAGGGATTCTTTGTTTATTGGCCGTTCACCAGCCATTGGGGGTTCGTGAAGTAGCGCGTGGCTTTGTCGCGCGGTTGTCCGTCCACCGTCGACCGTCCACCTTCTCAAAGTTTTCGGTTTTCGGTTTTCGGTTTTCGGTTTTCAGTTGCCGGCGATGACGGCGTTCAGCGGTAGCTGGCAGAATCTATTATTGTCGATAGCGATCGCACTCGCCGGTTATCTCATTGTTCTTTTTACCAACCCGGCTTGGCCCGCGTTTCGCGACGGGTTCCGATGCCTGCAGCGTCATCCGCGGATCTGGCTTTGGTTGGTGGTGCTTGGACTCGGGTACGCTGCGTTCCAGTTCCTGCAGGAGTATCAGCTCGGTAACCTGCAGATTTCGCTGACCAGCCTTATCTATTGGCCACCGTTCAAGCCTGCCGATCTGCAGACAGCAGCCGCCCGCGCTTGGCTGCCCACGCTCGAGTTGCTGGCCGGGCTGTTTAACCAGGCCATTGCGACCTATCCATTCTCCGCTCTTGCAGCATTCCTATTTCTCGTAAACTGGCGGGGATATCAGTTCCAATTTGCGGGGGTCGCGAGGAGGCGCCTTGGTAAATGGTGGTTAGCTGTTTACTTCGGCGTTGTTCTCTGCGCCTTGGCAGCACTGTGCAAGCCGCTGTTTTCGCTAGCGATCTATTGGCTGAATCAATATCTCGGTGCGATCACGCTTTTACGACTTGGAGCGATAATCGATTGGTTATCGTTTCAGTTTGAGTACCTCTTCGGGCTCCTGATCCAGATTTTACTGGTGCTATCCGCATTTCTTTGGATTCGCGGGTCAAGCGTCGAACCTGAACGCGTACTGGAAGGGGCCGTAAAGCGCGGCGTCTACGTGATGAAATGGGCCGGCGTCGTGTTGGCGGTAACCGCAGTTTTTATTCATCTGCCGCTGCTCGTCAGTTATTTGTGGATCGCACAACAGACCGATTTTACGAACGCAGTGGTTTCCTATGTCGAACAGACGGCCCGGCCGTTGCTAGCAGTGGGTCTTTTGCTCTTTTGTTCTGTCCAAATCACTTTGATGCTGCACAACGAAACATTGCGAGACGCGGTTCAGGAGCACGCGCAGTTCTTGCGAAAATCGTGGTATGGCTTGATCTGGTTCTTGATCGTTGCGGGCGGGCACCTCTTTCTCGCCGCCTGGTTGAACGAATATTTCTCAAGCGGGATTCCGAAAGACTCAATGCAGGATATGCTGGTCACATTGATTTTCACGCTCGTTAAAGCCTTCTTCATCGGGTGGTTTCTCGCCAGCTGGGTCTGTTTTTATCGCCGCTCACGGGTTAGTCGAAGCGAGATAAAGTTCTGAGGATCACGCAAAGGCGCTGGAAGGGACTTCACGCCAAGACGCGAAGAAGGATCTCACGCAAAGACGCTATAAGAAAGGGGTCTCACGCCAAGACGCCAAGACGCAAAGGTTTTTGGTTTAGAGGAACAGCGAAATTCTTTGTTAGTGGCGCGTGGCCGCGCGTCAAGCGCACGAGGTCGCGCTAAAACGCGCCTCTACCAGCGATAGGCCAGCGCTTCGATTGTTCTATTCGGCCGAACGTCTACTATCCGTCTAGTTTTCAATATTTAAACCCTTGCGTCTTTGCGTCTTGGCGTGAGACCCCTTTCTTATAGCGTCTTTGCGTGAAATCCTTCGCGTCTTGGCGTGATGTTTACGCTTGCGGCTTAGCTAGACGATGCGGTCTACTGCTGGCCGGATATGGCGTGCGATCCACTCGTAGTTCGGAACCTGTATGCACAGGGTTCCACCCGAAGCGGCGAGGGCGAAGTTGTTCAGAACTTCAGTTACGATTTCCAAGCAGGCGTTTGCTATCGCCTCACCGGTTCTCATGGGACCGAGAAATCGCTGCTGTTACAATTGCTCGGGCTTCAGACGATGCCAGATTCCGGCGAAATCCAGGTCGACGGTATCCCGGTAAAGAATATGAATCTTGATGATTTGAGCGATTTGCGGAACCGAAAATTCGGATTTCTTTTTGCAGCGCCTTTCTTGCTTCCAGCCTTCACCGTCCTGGAAAATGTGGCGATGCCATTATTCAAGATCGCGCAAGTGGCGGCTCCCGAGGCTAAGATTATCACCGAAGAAATCATGAATCTTGTCGGCGTTACGCATATCGCGGATCGATCAATTGGGGATTTGAGCGCCTTGGAGCAGGTGCAAACTGCCTTGGCAAGGGCGCTGGTGCATCATCCGCGGATTTTCATCGCCGAGAATCTCGGATCAAAACTTTCTCCGGATGCGACCGAGCGCTTGCTCGGGACGATTCGACAGGCAGCCCGTCGTCTAGGAATGACGGCGATTTTCACAACTAGCCCGCTAATTGGTCAGCATCCAGCCGACGTTTGCATCTAGCCCGCTTGTTGCAAATTTGAAACGGACCAAATGAATAGCCGACCCTCCACCAGGACGAATGAGGCCACTCAGATCACAAAAAAAAGCCGATCAAACTTGGCGTTCGCGTTCATTTCGCTGCCGAAGGAGAAGCGAAAAGATATTACGACATTCTACGCGTTCTGCAGGCAGGTTGATGACGCCGCCGACGATCCCGGTGTTCCAATTGAGGCGAGACGCCGCTGGCTCACAGGATGGCGCCGTTGGCTGGTTGAGGCTGAGCCTGGCGAACCCGCATTCGCTGCAGATGTTCGGCGGATCATCGAAAAATACCGGATCGATCGGCAGCTATTCGAAGAGATTCTGCTTGGGGTTGAGACCGATCTTGAGCCTGTACGGTTCAAGGATTTTCAAGCGCTAGCCAGTTACTGTTATCGTGTTGCCAGTGCTGTCGGCCTGGTGAGCATAGAAATCTTTGGTTATCGGAACGAGAAATGTAAGGAATACGCGCGGTGCCTTGGAATGGCGTTGCAACTCACGAATATCATTCGCGACGTTAACAAAGACTTGGGCAACGGAGGCCGCGTCTACTTGCCGCTAAGCGAAATGGGCATGTTCGGATATTCCGAGGCCGATCTGTACAAGCAAGTGTATGACAGACGCTTCGTTCAACTGATGCAGTTTCAAGCCGAACGAGCACATGCCTTCTTTCGCCAGGCCAGGTACGTGTTACCGAACGAGGACCGCAAAGCGATGGTGGCCGCGGAAGGAATGAGAGCCATCTATTTGAAACTCTTGCAGCGAATGGAGAAAGACGGATTCAAAGTCTTCGAAAAAGTCTACCGGGTCGACCGCATTCAGAAAGGCCTGATCGTTCTGGCTCACATGGCGCAATCGCGGCTTGGGAGAGTGTGAATATGAGTGTGAGTGCGAGTAGGAGGTGAGAAGTGAGAGGTGAGAAAGTGAGAGGTAAGGCGCCACAGAGTGGTGGCCCATGTTAGCCCAGGCTTCAGCCCTGGGTTGGTTTGCGATTATCCGACCTGCCTGAAAGGGCAACCGAATCACGGCGTGCCACGCCCTTACATGCCGTTCTTTCAGAACGCCCGTCAACTGAAAACCGAAAACCGAAAACCGAAAACCGAAAACGGAAAACCGAAAACTTTGAGAGGGTCGACGGTCGACGGTTGACGGTTAACTGGCGGCGAAGCCGCCGAATAGGAGTCTGCACGCAATGACTGATGCGATGACGCTGACCAGATCTGCGCAGAGACCTGCTGGAATCGCGTGACGCGTTCGAGTGACGCCAACTGATCCGAAGTAAACCGCTACAACATAGAAAGTGGTTTCTGCGCTGCCATACATGGTCGCTGCCATGTAACTGAGAATGTTGTCGGATCCGAACTGTTTGACCAGATCCGCGAGCACCGCAATGGACCCGCTGCCGCTCAGGGGACGAATGAGCACCATCGGCAGGAGCTCAACCGGAAACTGAAGCTGGTGGAGAATCGGTCGAAGCCAGTCCGCTAATAGTCCGAGGCAACCGGAATCGCGAAACACGGCAATCGCCACCAGCATACCGACGATATAGGGAATAATTCGCACCGCGATCGTGAATCCTTCTTTTGCTCCCTCAACGAATTCAGTGTAGACCGAGATCCTTCTTGCTGCCGCGTAGAGCGGGAAGAAAACGAGCAGAAACGGAATCGCAACCGGTGAAAGCGCATTGAAGAAGGTGGCGAAAGCAGCCTGAAAATTCGCGGGTGGAGGAGAGCCGAACCAATACGGAAAAGCTCGTGGGATGAAAACGACAAGGAAAAAGATGCTGATAGCCGCTAACACCCAGGGGCCCCAAAAGGCCATGGCCGGTGCAGACTCGTTTTGCGGTGCAGCCGGATCGCTCGCTGCAAGCTCAACCGAAGGTGCGACTTGATTCTCCCATCGAAAAGGGCCAATTCGCTGCAATAGTTTTACCGCTAGAATTGCAGAAAGTGCCGCGCAGAATGTTGCGATGAGTGTGGAGCCGACAATGGCGGTCGGATTCTTGGATCCGTTGATGGCCAGAATATTTACCGCCGTTGCCGGAACGAGCTGGATCGAACTGGTGTTGATTGCAAGAAATGTGCACATCGCGTTGGTAGCGACACCACGCTTTGTGTTGAGCTGGTTCAGTTGAGTCATTGCGCGCAAACCAAGCGGTGTCGCGGCGTTACTGACTCCGAGCATGTTTGCCGCCATATTCATGACCATTGATCCCATGGCGGGGTGATCAGGTGGAACATCAGAAAACAAACGTACCAAGATCGGACGAATCAGTTTCGCGAGTTGTTGAACCAGCCCCGCCTTTTCGGCCAGCCGCATCATTCCAAGCCAGAGCGCCATTGCACCGCTCAGCGGGAGCGCAACTTCCATCACCGCGGTTCGCGCAGCGGCCAGCGCTCCCTGGTTAATCGCGTCGAAACGCCCCGTGATTCCCGCCACTACAACACCGATCAAGAGGAGCCCGAGCCAAACGAGGTTCAGCATTGGGCGTCAGTCTGAGGGAATGTTTACAACGCCGTCAATGGTCAACCGAGCGTTTCGCGTTCCGCGTTTCGCGTTTCGCGTTTCGCGGGCGCGATAAGCCCATTCCACGCCTGACATCTACGGCGGCGAGCTCCAAAAGAGCTAAGGATAGTAGCCAGGGCTTCAGCCCTCGTTGTAGGCGAATACCCAATTGAAGGGGTTCAGAACGTGCCGCCAACTTTCCGCTCGGCCCAACGTTTCCTCGCGAAACGCGAAACGCGAAACGCCGAACGCCAAACGCCGAACGCCAAACGCCAAACGCCAAACGCGAAACGCGAAACGCAAAGCGCCGCCTATGCCCGCATATGAAAAATATTCAAGACAGCGTAGAGCGCTGCGG
>JBKPCS010000109.1:0-12191 GCA_046727495.1 bacterium
TACTGGATTATCCGAGCGGAACTCGAACGAGCAGTTGGAGGTAGTCTGCGTCCTCGCCAATTCTCGGAAGGAAAATCAAAATCAGTTTCAAATCCAAGGGCAGACAAATGACCAAGCCATTCGCGGTACAGGAATAGGCACTGGCCAAGCGTCAGAATTAAAGCCCTAAACTCAACCAGAGCCAATCAAGTTTATGATATCGCGTCGTAAGTTCTTCTCGAAGGCAGCTGTCGTTGCTGGGGTGACTGCTCTCGGCCCTGCCGCTCACTCAGTGCAAGCGGCAGATCCGATTGGACAACAGTCAGAAAATCCTCAGAACAGCACTGGGAACACGCCGGCAGACCGCCAGGATTACCCGCCTGGCGAGCCGGACACAGATTATACTCCCGTCATTACACCGAACGGGTCGACGCTCCCTCATAAAGTTTTTGGAGGCGTCAAAGTATTTCACCTGATTGCAGAAGAAGTTGATCACGAATTCGCGCCGGGGCTGCGCGCTTACTGTTGGGGATTCAATGGCCAGGTTCATGGCCCAACCATCGAAGCAGTAGAGGGGGACCGTGTGCGCATTTATGTGACGAACAGACTTTCTGAAAACACCAGTATTCATTGGCACGGTCTCCTCGTACCGTCGGGTATGGATGGGGTGGCTGGCCTCAGCCAGAAAAACATCAGGCCCGGTGAGACATACAAATATGAGTTTCAGCTAAGGCAGCATGGAACCTACATGTACCACTCTCACTCCGACGAGATGATTCAGATGGGCCTTGGAATGATGGGGATGTTTGTTATTCATCCGCGAACCCTTACTGGACCGAAAGTGGACCGAGACTTTGTCTTGATGTCGAGCGAATGGAGAATCGACGTGGGCACCAGGAGGCCAGTGTCGACCGAAATGACTGATTTTAACGTGCTTACTTTCAATGGTCGGGTGTTTCCAGGGACGGCACCGCTAGTAGCCAAATATGGTGACCGCATTAGAATCCGATTTGGGAATCTGAGTGCGATGGAGCATCATCCGATTCATCTTCATGGGTTCTCTTGGAAGATCGCGGAGATGGACGGCTACCCAGTCCCCGAAGTAGCGCAGCAGGCAGGGAGTACAGTTCTGATCGCAGCCGGTCAAACGCGAGCCGTGGAGTTTGTTGCAGACAATCCCGGCGACTGGGCGATGCACTGTCACATGAGTCACCACACAATGAACCAAATGGGGCATAACACACCGAATCTCATCGGGGTGCGTTCAGGCAGCGTCGACCAAAGAGTGAGCAAGTTGTTGCCAGGTTACATGACAATGGGCGATACCGGCATGGCAGACATGGGCGAAATGGGCATGAGTGTCCCGCGCAACAGTATTCCGATGCTCGGCGCGCCAGGCAAACACGACTACATCGATATGGGCGGGATGTTCACTATTCTGAAGGTCCGCGAGAACCTCACAAGCTATGATGATCCCGGCTGGTATGATAATCCGCCCGGAACACTAGCGGCTTTAGCCGGCAATGAGGAGTTGCAGCGCGACTTAGGTTTTGTCCCAAGCCCGCAGGAAGAGAACAAAAGAATGGACATGGACCACATGAAGATGCAGCACCCGATGTCCAAACATAAAAAGAGCTCCTGATCTCCGATCGCCATTTGAGGAACCGTCCCGCTCTCAGCTTCCTTGTTGGTAAAAGAGCAGCTCAGGTCTCATAGTTTCTGGTTATTGAGTCGTAACGCGTTGCCGACAACGGATACCGAGCTAAATGACATTGCTGCGCCTGCGATCATGGGGTTCAACAAAAGTCCAAGGAAAGGGTAAAGAATGCCCGCCGCGATCGGGACGCCGATCAGGTTGTAGATAAAAGCGAAGAACAAGTTCTGCCGGATATTTCGCATGACGGCTTTGCTCAGTTGCAAGGCCTTTGCTACGCCATTCAAATCTCCCTTCACCAGAGTCAGACCGGCACTTTGGATCGCGACATCGGTCCCTGTTCCCATGGCGATACCTACATCTGCGGCAGCGAGAGCAGGTGCGTCGTTAATTCCGTCACCTGCCATGGCAACCGTAGCGCCTCTTGCTTTCAACTCGTTAACCAGGAGTCGCTTGTCTTCGGGTTTCAAACCAGCGCGCACCTCGTCGATGTGCAATCGCTCAGCGACCGTTTTCGCAGTTTGGGGGTTATCACCTGTTGCCATTACTACCTTGACTCCCATGTCGTGGAGGCTCTCAATCGCCCTGGGAGTCGTCTCCTTGATGGGATCGGCTATTCCAATCACTCCGACTGTACGGTTATCGGCCGTCACCCAGACCAAACTTCGAGCTTGGCCGCTGAGTTGGTCAGCGCGATTGGTTAATTCGGCTGGAAGGGTAATGCCGTTATCCAGTAAAAATTGCTGTTTCCCTACCAGCACGTTAATTTCGTCTACCTTTCCCTTCAGACCGGCGCCGGTGATCGAGAGAAATTTTTCGGCTTTTCGTTGGTGTATCCCTTTTTTGTTCGCGGCAGAAACAACTGCTCTGGCAAGGGGATGCTCGCTCTGGGCCTCGAGCGCTGCGGCCAGGCCAAGCACGTCGTCCTCCCCGAAACCGGCGGAAGGCACTACATCGGTAACCTCCGGCTTACCCGCGGTCAATGTGCCCGTCTTGTCCACCACGAGATAGGTAACCTTTTCGGCAGTTTCGATAGCTTCTGCATTTTTCACCAGAATGCCGAGCTGTGCACCGCGCCCAACCCCAACCATGATAGACATCGGGGTGGCAAGGCCGAGCGCGCATGGACAAGCAATGATCAGCACCGCCACAGCATTTACTATGGCGAAAGCCAACTTAGGAGGAGGACCCAAAACGGCCCAGGTGATCGATGTGAGAAGCGCGATGATTATTACGGCTGGAACGAAATAGCCTGAGACCTGATCAGCGACTTTTTGAATCGGTGCCCGGCTTCGCTGCGCTTCCGCCACCATCTGCACAATCTGAGAAAGTACCGTGTTCGAACCGACTTTGTCGGCTCGCATCACGAAACTGCCCGTCTGGTTCAGCGTCGCGCCGATAACTTTGTCGCCCGCAGTTTTGTCAACCGGTATCGGTTCTCCAGTGATCATTGATTCGTCCACCGAGCTTGATCCCTCGGTAATCGTTCCATCAATCGGCACCTTTTCACCCGGGCGCACGCGCAAAAGTTCGCCAGGATGTAACTCTTCAACTGGAACCTCTTCCTCGTCACCCGCTGAAGTCAGGCGGTGGGCGGTCTTTACCGCCAATCCGAGCAAAGACTGAATCGCCTTACCGGTCTGGCTGCGGGCCCGAGCCTCGAGCCATTGCCCCAGCAATACCAGCACGGTAATTACGGCCGCCGATTCAAAATAGAGCTCGATTTCTCCGTGGTGTTTGAAGGAGTCCGGGAAGATGTTCGGCAGAAGGGTGGCGGCTGCGCTGTAAAGATAGGCGGCGCCCACGCCGACTCCGATCAACGTAAACATGTTCAAGCTTCGATTGAGCAACGAGCGCCAGGCACGAACAAAGAAGATGCCGCCACACCAGAACACGACTACAGTTGCGAGAACGAGCTGAATCCATCTATTGATCGCGACCGGCATCAGGTAATCTGTGCTCAAACCCGGAAGCATCTTTCCGAGCGAGAGGAAAAGTATGGGGGCGGTTAGTATCAAGCCGAACCAGAATTTTGCAGCGAGAGATTTGGCCTCGCGATTCTCTTGGTCTTCCTCAAATGCGGCGACCTTAGGCTCAAGGCGCATTCCACAGATTGGGCAATCGCCGGAGTGATCCTGCTCGATTTGCGGATGCATCGGGCAGGTGTAAATCGTTTTGGCGGCTGGCGCGCGGTACGCCGGACTCTCTTCAAGACGCATACCGCACTTTGGGCAGTCGCCTGGTGTGTCCGATTCGACTCCGGTACACATCGGACAATAGTAAGGTTTAGCCGCGGCGGCAGGTATATGGACATCGAATGAGCTGACCGAATGATGCGTCTGGCGCTGATGACTATCGTGCGCGTTGGACGCCTGATTGCATTTGCTGTGTTCCCGGTAGACTGGATCGCTGTTCTCAAACATAGAATATCCCCCTGCTAATGATTATTCTTCAGCTAGTGTAAGAAGCGAGACACGACGTTGCGGACTTCGGCGATCAGCGCCTTGGGTTCCATCCCTTTTGCTGCCGAATGTTTACTGTCCTTATCTGACCCAAGGACACAGGTTTCCAGATGATTGGTGAGTAGCTCGACCCCAAGCGCATCCAAGGCCGACCGGACGGCTGAGATCTGATGCAATATATCAACACAGTACCGGTCTTGCTCAATCATCCGCTGAACGCCAGCGATCTGACCGGCAATCCTTTTGGTTCGACTGAGCAGTTTTTCCTGCACTTGGCTGTTCATACATATACATATACCCAGTATGGGTATATGCAAGTGACAGTAATCCCGGACTTCCTGCGACAGTCGGGGTGCCGACCGCGATTCCTCGCGCTTTGTAGCAAAGATTTCTCTGCGCGAGCTGGTTCCGAATGAGCGTGAAACAGTTACGGAAGGATGGCAAAAACGGTCCAGTCGGGAAATTACTCGTGGTTCAAAACCTGAATTTTGCCGGGCGTTTATGACGAATTTTCCCGAGGCCGCAATTTTCGGGCCGAAGTTAGCTGTTTTGGGTTGTCCGCTTTGGTCATTTTTGAACAGCAAAAGGGCCAATCTTGTGCCCACCGCTACCTGAATTCCGGGGGATGCTCTTTCTGGTACTTGCCGCGGTCGCTGCATTAATGCTGCCACTATCAGCCCAAGCCGGGCGACCCGGCGAACTCCCGTTCAGGTATGAGGATGGCCTAATCTGGCTGAAGGTGGACTGCGCCGGGAATGAAGAACCATTAAATTTCCTGCTGGATTCAGGGGCCAGCGTTAGCGTTATTGATCTTAGGGTTGCACGCACCTGCGGCGCCCAACTTGATGCTAAGCGATCGGTACAGGGCGTAAGTGGCCAAAGCCTGGCATACGTCGTGAAGGATCTGCAGGTCAGAGTAGGCAGCGTCGCGTTGTCGTATCCGATTTTGGCCATGGACCTCGGTGCGATCAACGAGCGCTGTCATCGGCGTGTCGACGGCATTTTGGGTGTCGATTTCTTCCACAAGAGCGCGGTGCGGATCGATTTCAAAGCGAGCAAAATCTGGTTGCTCAACGCTTCCGATGTGGAAACCGCTAATTGCGTTGTTTTGCCGATCGAAAAGCGCAACGGCGTATTTTGCGTTCCAGTAAAAATCGCCAGCGATGCCGCGGTGCAGTGGATGAGGCTCGATACCGGGTGTGATTCGGCTTTGGAGTGGGTGGTTGCGGGGACAGAAAAGCGGCGAATGAATCAGCCATCGATCGGTCTTGCGACTCCAGCGATTCGCTACATCAGCACTTCAGCATGGATTGGAAAGCACTGTTTCAATGGGATCACGGCAGGCATTCACCCGAATGCCATCTTTCCGGGCGAAGACGGATTGGTCGGTAACGGCTTGCTTTCAAGATTCTGTGTGACGATCGATGAACGCGGAGGTCGCGTCATTTTCGAGCAAACTCGATGAGCTCTCTTTCGCAGTTTCCAGCTTGCCCACCGGCAAGTGAAACCAACCGCGTTTGGTCGAAGAAGGATACTCCAGCTTTAGCCAGCAAAATACTGGCTAAAGCTGGGCCCGGTAGTCACAGTAGTCTCTCTGAGAGCCGTTCTATCCGGTCTAATGAGCTTGAAGTGCACTTTTTTCAGTCTTCCGGACAGTACTGTTCTGCTGTCCGAGACCCTTACCTACTTTGCTTACCGCGACCGTGGCCGCCTGATGGCTCTCTGTGCTCTTGAAGTAGGCCCCAGAAACCGGAAGGCCGTGCCTGTTGAAAGAGTCTGGCGTCTCAGCCTGGCTGGGTAAGGTGTAAAGCGTTGCTGCAGCAAACGCTGCAAATCCAAATTTGATGAATGTATTCGTTCTATAGTAAACTCCACTAGCGAGCGAAAACTATTAAAAGAAATCGCCGCTGCGTTAATCATATTAAAGGATTCGAGGGTTCGCAACTCGAACGCAGAGCATTGTGAGGGACAATCTTCTCAGGCGAAAGAGGGAGAAAGTTTTCGTTGCCTGGCTGAGTTCTAGCTCAAGTCGTGGAGTAACTGGCTGGCGTCTCTCTCCGGGGTTGACCACCTTGCTCTCGATTCTGCTAACTCAAGGCCGGAAGATAAAGTGCAGTAGAAACAGAACCGCCAGAATCAGAGAAAGCGGACTGAGCTGTTTCCAACGCCCGAGTCCGGCTGACAAGATGACGTGAACCAGGATGCCGACTGCGATCCCTTCGCTGATACTGAACGCGAGCGGCATAAAGAGAATCGTTAAAACCGCTGGCACGGCTTTGACGAAGTCGGGCAACTCGAGGTCTGCTGCAGTCTGCATCATGAAGACGCCAACGATGACAAGCGCCGGAGCTGTCGCGACTGCGGGGACAGCCAGGATCACTGGGCTGAAGAACAGCGAGAGCAAGAAACAGAAAGCAACCACCAGCGAGGTGAGACCGGAGCGACCGCCCGCTTCTACTCCTGCTGCAGATTCAATGTAGCTTGTTGTGCTGGAAGTGCCGAGCAACGAACTGATGATTGCCGCACCAGCATCCGCCGAAAGAGCGCGACCAATTCTGGGCAAATTGCCCTCCGCGTCGAGAAGGCCAGCTCGGCGGCAGACCCCAAGCAACGTCCCCATGTTGTCGAATAGCTCTGTAAAAAGCAGCGCGAGCACCAGCACAAAAGCTTGTAGAAAATTGCTCCACAAGTAGCCGAGATCGAGCTTGAGAAAAGTTGGTCCGAGCGATGCAGGCGCGGATATCAGCGCCTGCGGTGCCACAGTGACGGTTGATCCATCCGGCTTTCCAGAAGGAAGAGCGAGTCCAACCACGCTCAAAACAAGAATCGACAAAATCATTGCCCCTGGGACTCGCCGGCCGATCAGGATCGCAGTTAACAGAATCCCGGCCAATGTCAGGATCGGTCCTGGTTGCGAAAAGTTTCCAATCTTAACGAAAGTCGCGGGATCGGCAACGATCACTCCACCATTTTTCAACCCTATGAAAGCAATGAACAACCCGATCCCGCACGTGATAGCCATCTTCAGATGATTCGGAATCGAATCGATGATGAGCTTGCGGAGGCCGGAGATCGACAAAAGTAGAAAAAGGACACCGTTGTAAAACACCAGTCCGAGCGCGGCTTGCCAAGTGATCTTGAGTTGCAGACAAATCGTATAAGCAAAAAACGCGTTCAGTCCCATCCCAGGCGCGAGGGCGATGGGATAGTTCGTCAGGAACGCCATCAAAACAGTTGTGATGGCTGATGATAGAGCAGTGGCGGTAAAGACTGCTCCTTTGTCCATTCCGGCCTCACCCAATATCGCAGGATTAACTGCGAGGATGTAGGCCATTGCCGCGAATGTCGTCAGCCCGGCGACGACTTCTTTGCCCGTACTGGTTTTGTGTTCTTTGAACTCGAAGAAATCGGCCATGCCCTAGTGGAACGCCGACAAATGCACATCATCGCCGGCATCCTGCGCGGCAGTCTGCCCAGATCATGCCGAAAAAATCAAGCGCGAGAGACTGGAGCCAGAAGCAGGAATGGAAGTTACCTGGCTCCTGACTCCTGAATTCTGTCTCCTGTCTCCCGGTATTTACATGCAGCAGACGCCTGCGGGAGTCACCGTGCCGCCTTGTTCAGCATAAGCGTTCCGTTCGGAACGGTCGGGCAGCGGACGAGTCGTTACGCTTAACAACGCGTAATCGATCTCCGGAAGAGCGACTTCAGGCATCGGTTTCCGAGCGCGATGGTTCAGGCTTCGATTGAATTGCTGCAAAGCAAGAATTGTTAGCAGGTTGAGATCCATATTTCCTCCTATCTCGTTGTGTACCGTGCCTATTCGGTCTCGGCTTCGTCAGACGCGACTTGCAGCCGCGTGTTAAGGGCGAGCAACGCTACGAACAGCCCGAGGACGATACCGACCCCTAGAATGTTGGTGAGCGGATCAGAAAACTCTTGGGTTTGAGACCCTGCGAACGCCCTGGCCACTGCACAAACAGCGCAGAAAATCGCGCTGACAACCGTCATCAGCGTTAATGTGCGCTTTGTGCCATCAGTTTTCTTACGTATAATCTCGTATTCCATAAGGGTTTCACCTTTCACTTTTTGCTCACCCTGGAGATTTCGCTCCGGGTGAAACCCTCATCAGTAATTGAGATTCAACCGACTCCTCGTATAACCTTGGACGCTTGTCAAATCTCCGAATTCGATTGTTTTCGGATTCTGAATAATCTCGGAGACTCCGGCAGATCACTTATTCCGACGAGTTCGTCCACGGTATATTCAGCCATTGATAAGGAGAGAAGGAACTCTCTTAGGCGGGAGTATTCCTCGGGGCCACCTTGGTGTCCGCGATAGGCGAGGATGGTGATACGGCCGCCACGGTTGAGGCGCGTTAGTATGCTTTGCAATGCAGGGACGGTCGTCTCCGCGCGAGTGACCAGCGAATGGCTGCCTCGTGGCAGGTAGCCGAGGTTGAACATCGCTCCGTCAACGTTTCTATCGAGATAGCTGCCAATGCGCGAGTGACACTCGTGAACCAATTTTACTCGGTTCGCCTTGCCGGTGAACCGGAGAAGCTCGTGCGCACCCGCTAACGCCGGTTTTTGAATATCGAATCCGAGCACAAATCCGTTTGGTCCGACTCTATTCGCGAGAAATAGAGTGTCGTATCCGTTGCCAACCGTTGCATCTACGGCGAAAGCACCGTCAAAAAGAGTTTCCGCAAGCCAATCGTGCGCTGCGACCGTCAATCGTTTCTGTGACACTACCAAAGGGATTTCCTGCATACATCGAACTCAGGATGGACCGGTGTCCTAGTCTCTAAATAAGCGATCAATTGATTTGCTGCAAAAGGGGCCTGGAGCGCGCCTTTGGATCCCAGGCCGTTTAGGATCGCCAGGCGAGGGTGGTGCGGATGCAGTCCGACAATTGGTCGATTGTCGACTTTAATGACCGGACGTACGCCGGCGCTCTGTCGTATCACCCTGAAATCGATGTTGATGAACTCCCGAATCGCGCCTTCGATCTGTGCGCGCGCCTCTGGGGTTGGTTCCTCGTTCAATAGATTCCAGGAATAGGTTGTTCCCGCCTTGATTTCTCCAGTGATCGTACGGAACAACCATTTTCCATGTTGTAGAATGCGTTGTTCATCGAATGCAGGCGCGTGGAGCACCAGAAGTTCTCCTTTTGCCGGGTTGAGTTTGACGGCGTTAAAAAAGGGGTTTTGGCTCAGCTGGTATCCTTCGCAGAAGATGACAAAGTTTGTAACGAATTCTTTCCAAGTCACCTTCTGGTCCATGATACGAAGATCCGAATAATCGAATTCCTCGCTGATCAGACGATCCTCCGAAAGGAGCAAATGGCGGGTTGCACGAAGCAATTCGGGAATATCAAGGTGGGCAGCGGCCGAAATTTCGAAGGCGCCGAATCGATTCCGGATCAAGGAATTTAGCTTCGGCGCAGTTGCTCCCAAATACGCGTTGTATTCGCCCGAAGCCAGGCGTTCGCGCCATTGTTCCTCTTCCATCGCTGACTGAAGCAGACGGAGCACGGTGCGTTTTTGGAAAAAAGAACACGCCAGAAATCGTTCCAGCTTGGGATAGATAGAAAAGGCAGCGTCAAGAAGTTCATCGATCAGGAAAGGTCGAGTCAGACGCTTTCCAGTGATGGGATTGATAATGCCAGCAGCTGAGACGGAGGCGGCAGTTCGGTGCGAATTGTCGATCACCGCAATATTCCTGCCCAGGATTCGAAGGAGACAGGCAAGCACCGATCCGGCGAGTCCTTGGCCGACGATGAGATAGTCGAGAGACACTTTGTTAACAGAGTTCGAGGCAGGCGGGGGAGTCAAGGGGTGAGAGGTGAGAAGTGAGAGGTGAGAGGTGAGAAGTTATCGGTTGCGCAAAGAGGATAATATTACTAGTTATGTAAATGTTATTTTATCAGTTGGATGGGTCTCGGTCAGGGAGGGTTAGCGGTTGGTTGAGGACGTTGCGCAGACGTTTTTGTTTGAAATTTGGATTGGCAGTTCCGCTTTCTGGCCCTGCTCATCTTTCTGTTGGTAAGGATGGAGAGAAGCTCGCCGCCAGGTATCTCCGGCAGAACGGATTCAGGATCCTGTATCGAAATTTCCGATCGAAACGCGGAGGCGAGATCGATCTGATCTGCCGGGACTGCCGGGAAAATACGCTCGTCTTTGTAGAAGTGAAAACCCGTTCAACAGATCTTTTCGGACCACCGCATGCGGCCGTAACCCAGGCTAAACAAGAACGCATTATTCGTGGTGCTAAAGAATGGCTTCGGATGCTCGATGATCCTCGTGTCAGCTACCGATTCGACATCATCGATGTAGTCATGAATCCCGTTCCAAGAATCAGCTGCATCCGTAACGCGTTCGAAGTTCGTGACGATATCTATTGGTAGTGGAGGAAAAACCGCAGATTGCGCAGATTCCACAGATTTCGACCGAGGGCTCTCAAGTTCCAAACCCATCCAAAATCTGCGTAATCAGTGGAATCTGCGATTCTAATCCGAAACCTAAAAGAGGGTCGGCTGAACGACTGGCTCGAATGACCTCCGATGAATCGGGCATGGACCATGAATCCTGAGTTTCTCGAGGTGGGCGGCGGTTGCGTAGCCTTTGTTGTGGTCGAAATCGTAATCTGGATACTCAGTGTGCCAGGAGTTCATCAGCCGATCTCGAGTGACCTTTGCTATCACACTGGCCGCGGCGATGCTGCGCGAAAGCGCGTCACCATCGACAATCGCGGTTCGGCGTCCGTCCAATAGGGGGACGTCGCGGCCATCGATCAGCAGGTGATCGGGTCGGACCGGTAACGCTTCGACCGCCCTTTTCATCGCCAGATGAGTGGCTTTGAGAATGTTGAATCGGTCAATCTCGGCCGAATCGGCCATTCCAATTCCGTAGAGAACCTTTGTTGGTCCTTGAGTCAGTTTCTCAAAGAATTCCTCTCGAACCTTTTCGGAAAGCTTCTTGGAGTCATTGAGACCGGGAAGGGAAAAATTGGCGGAGAGAATGACCGCTGCCGCCACCACTGGACCTGCCAATGGTCCTCGACCAGCTTCGTCGATGCCTGCAACTAAAGGGATGCCTTGCGCCCATAGTTGGCGCTCAAACCTCAGCGTGCACGGCATGAGGGCAAGATAAGAAAACCTGTGAGCAAACTCAAGAGACGGCGCTGAACGATACGGTGATAGGGCGAAACGGCGAAAGGGCGAGACGGCGAGAGGGCGATTTCAATGGTTCGCCGCTGTCTAAGTTTACCCAGCGAGGAGACTAGGAGCTTAAGTTTGGCCTCGCGGTTAACCCACACCTAATAATCGCCGTCTCGCCGTATCGTTCTACGACGCAGTCGTAGTCTTGTCCTTCACCGAGACCGCCTGTTTGCCCTTCCTGCCGCGCAGGTAATTGAGTTTCGCTCGGCGGACGCTGCCGTGACGCTCGACTTCAATCTTGGCGATTCGCGGTGAATGAAGCGGGAAAACTCTTTCGACGCCTTCTCCGTAAGAAATCCGGCGAACGGTAAAAGAGGAATTCAATCCCGTTCCACGGCGCGCAATGACGATTCCGGAAAAGAGCTGAATACGCTCTTTATCCCCTTCCACAACTCGGGTGTGAACTTTCACTGTGTCACCGACTTTGAACGGGGCGATATCCGCCTTTAGCTGTTCTTGCTCAATCTTTTGAAGAATGTTCATTGCTGGGCCTCCCGGTTAGTCGAAGGATGGAATAGGTAGCGTAGGCCGGTTGAATTGCAAATGGATTTTGCACCGGACACTATGGCCGCGGAGTTAACGGGGCTCGAACCGCAACCTCTGCCGTTAGCACTACAAGCGTGATAAGCACGAGTGCTACTACCAGCAACAACGGCATAAGCCACCGCTCCTGAGTAATAGCGGGCGCTCGCATCCTTGCCATCTCGACCCGACGATGGCGGCTACCCTCTCACCCCTACCAAAGCACGAGGGATGAACTGAGTGCGCTCTTTTTGCCGGAGGCGAATCGGGCAACCGTGCAGATCAAACTATGTCTTGGCGCGAGAAAATCGTCGCCATGATAAAAGCAGCACCGCACCTGTAAACGGCAGCAG
>JBKPCS010000110.1:0-8351 GCA_046727495.1 bacterium
ACTACAACCTGATGAGCAATATACCAGGGTTGCATGTACTGGGTGAAGCGAACTTTTCCGATCACGGCGCCAATCGCCTTGGAGCGAGCGCTCTGATGCAAGGGCTGGCGGATGGTTATTTTGTGATTCCATATACGCTCGGCAACTACCTGGCGACGCAAATGGGCAAGAAGGTTTCAGCAGAAAGGCCGGAATTTAAAGCAGCCGAACAAGAGGTCCGTAATCGGATAAAGAGGCTGCTCTCGATCAAGGGCAAAAGAACCGTTACAAGTTTTCATCGCGAGCTTGGGTTGTTGGTCTGGGAAGAATGCGGTATGACCCGGTCTAAAGAGGGTCTTGAAGAGGCCCTCCAAAAAATTGGCGCATTGCGGGAAGAGTTTTGGCAAAATGTTAATGTCGTCGGGGACGGCCAGGAATTGAATCAGTCGCTGGAATTTGCCGGCCGCGTCGCAGACTTTCTCGAGTTCGCTGAGTTAATGTGTCTGGACGCACTGGAGCGAAATGAATCGTGCGGAGCCCATTTTCGTGTTGAATACCAGACGCCTGAAGGCGACGCGCTACGCAATGATAACGAGTTCTGCCACGTTTCCGCGTGGGAGTATCACGGCAGTAGTAAACGTCCCGTGATGCATAAAGAGCCGCTTGTATTCGAGAACGTCAAGCTTGCCCTGAGGAGCTACCAATGAATTTCAAGCTCAAGGTCTGGAGACAAAGCAGCCGTAACGGAAAAGGCGAATTCAAGGATTACGAGGCAACTGATATCCCCAAGGAGGCCTCGTTTCTTGAGATGCTCGACATCGTGAACGAAGCCCTTGTGTTGAGGAACGAAGAGCCGATCGCTTTCGATTCAGATTGCCGGGAAGGAATTTGTGGCATGTGCTCGCTGGTGATCAATGGAATAGTTCACGGCCCGGGTAAAGCGACTACCACGTGCCAGGTTTACATGCGGCGATTCAACGACGGCTCGACGATCTGGATCGAGCCGTTTCGCGCGGCTGCGTTCCCGATCATAAAAGATCTGACAGTTGATCGGAGCGCGTTTGACAGAATTGTTCAGGCGGGAGGGTTCATTACGGCGCGCACCGGATCAGCGCCTGATGCTAACTCGTTACCAATCGGGAAGGCCGACGCGGACCTGGCAATGGAGGCAGCGGCCTGTATCGCATGCGGAGCCTGTGTAGCGGCCTGCCCAAATTCATCTGCAATGCTCTTCGTCTCGGCCAAAGTCTCACATCTCGGCATTCTCCCTCAGGGTCAACCTGAACGAAGAAGTCGCGTGCTGAATATGGTTCGGGCGATGGATGAATCCGGGTTCGGCAATTGCCGGAACCATTACGAATGCGAAGCGGTCTGTCCCGCTGAAATAGCGCGAGCTTTATTGCGCGGATCAACCGGGACTACGCGGTGGCAGCGGCGGAAGAAGCAGTCGCTCTTTAGGTGGGAAACGGTTCCGGGCCTCCGGTTTTCAGAGGTTCCTAGTTCCGAGAGGACGTGCGGTCCTGGGGCGATTAAGTGGTATTCGTAGGGCGCCGATTTATCGGCGCCTGGTGCGCGTACCACCTGCACCTCACGGCTAGCAAGCCTCATCGCACCGGCCCTCTAACTACCTTGTTTTGAGAGAGTTAGATCGCAAGTCTTTCTCGGATAGGCTCTTGGTTTGACCAGCCAAAATCCAACTATAAATACCATAATTAAACCTCAAAGAAGGATTGACCGAATTCTTCATGTTTTCTATATACCGTCCTGCCGCATCGCCGCTTAGCATTTCTAACCGGTAGGACCGTTGCGGTGCAAAACGATACACGCCTTTATGAATTGCATCGCTCCCACAGTGGAATTGAGCGCACGATCATCCTCTTGCCGCTACTCTTCGAAACCTCGAAAAGGTGCTAAAAACGCAAAACGCTGGACCTGTTACGTACGCTGGGCCCAGATCGAAACACCTCCCCAACCCCGTTCCAAAAAGCCTCGAGGCATCTCGGTGCCAGTTGGTACGTTGTTGATTATGTGAGTGATAGTTTGAGTGCTAGTGCTAGCTGGGTCCCCCGACACTAGCACTAGCTCCGGCTCAGAATCTCACCGCTAGTCCGGAAGTTCATCAACCATTCTTGGCAATGATTCCGAGCTGATGCGTTGGGAGCAGCGCTGTTTGTTCCTTGGTGAGCCCAAAATGTGCCGCGACCAGTTGCGGCGGGTTCGCCGCAAGCCATTGACTGATTGAGATCTCTTGGTAGGTCGCGCTGTTGAACAGAATCAAAAGCCGAAGAGGTTCGTCGCCGGTGCTCTCAACAAAATGCCCATAGCCTTGTTTGATGAAGGCAATCTGGCCAGGTCCATACTCCATTGTCTTGACCCGGCTGTGAGAACCAAAAATTGTCACGCGTCCCCGGCCACCCATCACAAACTGCCATTCGTCGGCGTTAGGATGCCAATGCATCTCGCGCAACGCGCCCGGATCGATGTTCATTCGCACCGCGGTCAACGTGGTTTGTATGGGGAACTCTTTGGCAGAAACGATTCTCGCCCACCCGCCTGCAAAGGTCTCGGAAACGGGCATCGACTCCATCCTGAATCTGTGCCGGGACTGGCTCTCTTCAGTATTCGGATTGATGTTATCGGGCTGCCGTTCTGAAGGCTCTTTTCCAGGCCCGATATAAAGTTCTTTCTTCGGCAAGGCTGCAACCAGTTGGACCGGCAAGCCGAGATTCCGCGAGACAACCTCGGGTGAAGTATGGCTCACCCAATCGGTAAGACTGAAAGTTCCAAATTCCGAAAAGTGACCGTTGTCGAATCCGAGGAGGAAGTGACACGGTTTATCTCCCAAACACTGTAAGGCATGTCCGTGCCCTTTAGGAAAATACCAGATATCCCCGGTATCGAAATCATCTGTCTCCGTCCGCCCGTCTGGCGAAATGACTGTGGTGCGGACTCTTCCTTCCAATATGTAGGCCCATTCAGCGGCGATCGCGTGCCAGTGAAGTTCCCTGAATCCGCCAACATCCAGCCGCATCGACACACCAGCAATGCTTTGTCACAAAGGAAATTCGGCAACCGTTGCTTCCTTGGCCGAACCCCCAGGGCCGGTCCATCCTTTTGTTCCTTTCTCGAGATCATAAATGAAATCCTGCAGTTCTTCCGAAGGCCCTTCCGACGGAGCCGCGGAAGCGGTAGCGGCGGCTAACGAAGCCGCACCACCAGTCAACACGGAGGTGACCCCGAGTGCGGCCAGCGAGGTACCGACGAGAAATTCTCGACGAGTGGATCCAGTTCGATCGGCTGAGCGGGAGGAATCAGAAGTTTTCATATATGCAACCAAGAGGTACTGATGAAAACAGTCGGGCCGACAGGCGAAACTGTGTCACTTCTTGACAAACTGATTGCCTTTTTCCACCAGCGGGGTGTTGCAACCAACGCCGCTCGAAAACGGGCGGGTGAGACCCCCGCTTCAGATCATCGTCCTCTCACAAAATCTCTATTGATTTCCGCTAGAGAGGCGCATCCGCACAGCGCCATCGCGAAGAAGAATTCGTCGCGCAAGATCTGGATGACTTTTGCCACTCCCTCGGCTCCCGCAACGGCCAGTCCATAAATGTAAGGACGGCCTACCAAAACTGCAGTGGCGCCGTAGGCCAAGCATTTGAAGATGTCCGTTCCCCGGCGTATGCCACCGTCGACGAGCACCGGAATTTTTCCGGCAATGCGATCGACTATTTCCGGCAACACCTGGATCGTCGCCGGCACCGTATCAAGATTGCGGGCGCCGTGGTTTGAAACAATGATGCCTTGGACACCAATCTTCGTAGCCAGATCGGCATCCGCGGCGTTCAGAATACCTTTCAGCAGAATAGGAAGCTTTGTGGACGATTGCAGCCATTCGATGTCTTTCCACGTTGTCACTTTTTGATACGGATAAATCGGATCTGCGGCCGCTCGAACCAATGGGTGCAAGTGCGGTGTCTCTAGTTGCGATGGAATAACAAAACCGGCGCGAATTTGCCGCGTGCGTGACCCGATCACCGGGGTATCTACCGTCACACAAAGCGCCTTGCATCCTGAGTCCTCCGCACGCCGCACCAGGCTGGCAGTAAACTCTTCGTCTTTGTTCATGTAGAGCTGGAACCATAGCGGTGCCTTGGTTGCCGCGCTGATTTCTTCGACTGAGGTTGTCGCGCTCGTGCTGACGACATAAGGAATACCCAGCGCCTCAGCTCCGCGAGCGGCCTCTATCTCACCGTTCGGACGAATCGTGCGCTGGTACGCAGTCGGCGCAAGCAGTAGCGGAAGAGCCAGTTGGTCGCCGAATAAGCGTAAACTCATTTCAACATGCGAGACGTCCCTCAGAACGCGGGGAAAAAGCTGAATCTCGTCAAAAGCAGTTTGGTTTAAACGCAGCGTGATCTCGTCGCCTGCGCCGCCGACGGTGTAAGCAAGAATATCCGGCGCTAACAGCTCGCTTGCCGCTGTTTCGAAATCGCTGAGTGTCAGAAAACGGTCGAGTTCCTGCATCAAAGAAGTCGTGTTATGAGAGATAGGAGAGATGTGACGGATAGGGCCTATGCGACGTATAGGACTTATGCGACATATGGATAAATGTCATAGGTTGGCGCGAATCGCGTCGCCCATCTCTTTCGTTGAGGCGCGTTGGGTCCCTTGTGCATAGATGTCACCTGTGCGCAATCCGTCCTTGATCGTCTTGCGCACTGCGGCTTCAACCCGCGCTGCCGCTTGGTCTCTTCCGAAGGAATAGCGAAGCATCAATGCAAGTGAGAGAATCTGGGCGATAGGGTTGGCAATGCCTTTGCCGGCGATATCAGGCGCTGAACCGCCACTTGGTTCGTATAATCCAAACCGGTAATCGCCATGTTTGCCCACTCCCAGACTGGCACTTGGCAGCATTCCGATAGAGCCGGTGAGCATCGCCAGTTCATCGCTCAGGATGTCTCCGAACAAATTTTCCGTAACAATCACATCAAAATTTTTCGGGGAGCGAATCACTTGCATCGCCGCGTTGTCCACCAACAGGTGCGTGAGCGAGACATCGCTGTAATCAGTCGCGATTTCCGAAATTGTCGATCGCCAAAGCAGGCTGTTTTCCAGCACATTTGCCTTATCGACCGAAACAAGCTTCTTCTTGCGCGAACGGGCGATCTCGAAAGCCAATCGGACAATACGTTCAACCTCCGACTTGCGATAAACCATTGTGTCCACCGCGACGATCTCACCCCCTTCCTCACGCCGTCCTTTTGGCTGGCCGAAATAGAGGCCACCAGTCAGTTCGCGGATACACAAGATCTCGAATCCACCCTCCACCAAGTCCGGGCGAAGCGGAGATGAAGCAGTCAGTTCAGGCAAACAAAGTGCAGGCCGAAGATTGGCAAACAGACGAAAATGTTTGCGGAGCGGGAGCAGCGCTGCGCGTTCCGGTTGCTCATTTGGCGGTAAGGATTCCCAACGCGGACCGCCAACCGAACCGAACAAGATCGCATCAGACGCCTCGCACTTTGTCAGGGTTTCAGGAGGAAGCGCCTTCCCGACCGCATCAATGGCGGCTCCGCCGACAAGACATTCGCTCATCTGGTATTCAAAACCATCCAGACCAGCAACACGTTCGAGCGTTTTGACCGCTTCAGTCATCACTTCCGGACCTATTCCGTCCCCGGCGAGCACAGCGATTTTTAGTGGAGTAGACATAGATGGAGGAGTCGGGAGCTAGGGGTCACCATTCAGGAGGATGAGGCGCTTTTTACAGCGGCAATAAAGTCGCGCATCTTAGAAAAATCTTTAAGCCTCGGCGCGCTCTCCACTCCGCTTGAGACGTCGACAGCATGCGGCTTCACGATCTTTAACAACTGTGTAACGTTCTCGGGCGTCAAACCGCCAGCGATAATGATTGGTTTATCTATTGCTACGTTCTTGAGAAGATCCCAATCGAAAGGAACGCCCGTCCCTCC
The DNA here is from genome assembly GCA_046727495.1 of bacterium. Taxonomy (GTDB): domain Bacteria; phylum Verrucomicrobiota; class Verrucomicrobiia; order Chthoniobacterales; family JAFAMB01; genus JBKPBY01. The sequence goes on from JBKPCS010000110.1 coordinate 5,952, forward strand.
GAGAAGACCCTGGCGATGGCTGTCTAGCAAGAAACTGAAGACCGGATAGTCGCGCACTTGGTGCAAAGCCTCGAGACTGTCCAATCTTACGGCTTTTATCAAAGCAAAGCCGGAGAAAGATTCGCAGAACGCCAGTGATTCGTGACCGTGAAGTTGAAGACAGTCGAATAAGCCGCTCTCAGACCATCGAGCCGCCTCCTCAATCAATGGATCCGCAACAACTGCGACACGAGCAACCCTTTCAGGCAGTTGCAAAATCCAATGGCGCTCACGGTCGAGATTCAAGAAGCGTTTTGAAACCGGGCAAAGATTCAGACCCAACGCATCCGCGCCTGCCTCAATTGCGGCCTCGGCGTCTCGCGGATTGGTGATGCCACAAATTTTGACGCGTACCCCATCGGCAGCGGTCTGAAAGAAGGGTTTGGCAGTTGAGTTGTTCACAGCAAAATGTGGAATTCATAACTAGCGAAATCTGGCAAAGAGGCAAATCCCCAGGGAATCCTAGCCGCGAACAAAGTTTGCGTGCTTTTTCGGTTTACTGCCGCCGGTTTCGCACTACTTTGGCGCTCGAATACCTGTAATCTGTAACCTCAAACGGTAAGAAAAATGGAAGGCGAAAAGAAAGGTAAAAAGGAAAAACGGGCCGCCAAGAAGGCACTGGTGCCGGACAATTTCAATCAGGCGCTAGACGTAGAGCCAAAGCCGAAGGAAAAGAAGGCTCGCGCGCGAGGCAAGACCGCGAGCAGCGGCACGGGCGGGCGGTCAAAGAAGAAGTCGAAAGAACCGACGGTCGAGCAAATTCAATTGCGAGCGTATTTCATCGGTGAGCGCCGGAAGACCCTGGGACTTCATGGCGACGCTACCTCCGATTGGGTGCAGGCGGAACGCGAGTTGCGCGAGGAAACGTAACGCACGTCTACGGCGTGCGGTGGACCGCCTTCGGTCGACAGTCCACCGTTTACCGGTGTTGCGCCCCGCGATAGGGGGTAAGGGCAGCCGGAGACGGTAGACCAAACGAAAACCGCGTTTAGCTTGATATCTGCTACCCAGGCTCCAGGTGTCGTTGGCCATCGCTGTCCTCGCGGATGCGGTATAACCGCCCAGCTGGGATTTCGGCCAGCCAATCGAGGTGGGTGGTCGTAACGAGACGTTGACCTTGAATGGGCAGCGCCGCGAACAAGCGGTTACGCCGCGCTACATCCAGCTCGCCGAAAACGTCGTCCAGTAAAAGGATCGGTGGAGTCTTGAAATCCAGAGCTAACAATTTCGCCTGCGCAAGTTTGAGAGCGATCGCAATTGTTCGTTGTTGTCCTTCCGAAGCAAAAATTTCGGCGGGTTGGCTATACAGCGTCATTGCAAAGTCGTCACGATGCGGGCCCACCAGCGTCATGCGTAGCCGGAGTTCTTCATCCTGGGTATCGTGTAGAGCCTTTTCAAAGTGCTCGGTTGACCCAGGCTGATAGCGGACAGCCAAAGGTTCGCTACGATCACTGATCGTAGCAAAGCTCTGAACAATGAACGGCTCAAGGCGCTCCACTAGCAATGACCGCAAGACCGTCAGTTGATGACCGAATTTCAATAATGGTTTGGTATAGGCAGCGACTTCGCGGGGTCGCGCAGGAATCAGTTTCAAACAAAGATTTCTCGAACGGAGCGCTTTTTCGTATGACCGCAGCACCTCTCGGTAGTTTTTGAACACTTGAATCCCAACGAAATCCAGGAACCGGCGGCGGATGTCCGCGCTTCCACGGATCAGCTCGATGTCAGAGTTGGCGAAGTAAACGACGCGGGCGATATCGAGATATGCTTTCGCGTCCCTTTGTTCAACAGCATCCAGAGCCAATTTCCGGCGAGTCGCGCTGTAATAAAATTGCAGATGATAGTTGGAGACGAACCCGTCCGCTACCAGGCCTTTTGCGCCAAGCCGTATCAATTGTGCCAATGAATTGGTTCGAGGCGATTGAAGACGAGTCAAGACCGAAACGGCTTCCAACAGGGAGGTCTTTCCGACAGCGTTAGGGCCGACAAAACAGGTAAGCTCTGGATGGCACTCGACCTCGAGATTCTGAAAACAACGAAAATCGCGAAGCACCAGCTTAGTGAGCATGAGATGACAGACTGAAGCATTCCCGCTAACAAGAGTTCAAGAAGGTTCTGAGAGATGAGTTGGCGGCTTCCGGTTCAGGAAAAGGCCGGTAGACCAAACGTTGACCGCCTCCCGTTCTGTTGCCCTTTCAGGGCAGGCCTAGTGCATCGGCGAACCCAGGGCTTCTATGAGCCGACTTTTGTCAAGTCGGTAAATTTGGGAGTCATTTCTGGTGGTTTGAGGCGTGAAGAGACAAAGAGGACCCGTAGCTGAAAGCGCCTGGAAAAAGGCGTCAGCTTGTTGCTGTTCCCCTC
>JBKPCS010000111.1:0-16718 GCA_046727495.1 bacterium
AACAGATGCACCGGAATGACGCCGCGGATAACCAGGCCATCTTTTGTCACCAATCCTTCTGGTGCTTCACTACATTCACGCTCGAAAAACTTCTCCAGCTTTTCCGGGTCCAAATTCATCGTGGCGGAACTGATATCCACAAACAATGGTTTGGCGCCGAGCCTGGCTACACAGCCAGCCGTCGAAAAGAAAGTAAACGGTGTTGTCACCACCGCATCGCCGCGGCCGATCCCCATCGCCATCAAGATCAGCAGCTGAGCATCCGTACCGGAAGAGGTGGCAACAGCGGCAATAGAACCGCAGAGCTCGGCGATTCGTTTTTCAAACAGCTCAACCTTCGGCCCCAGAACAAATGCTTGTGCGTCACAAACCGCGGCAATCTCCGCCAGAATCTCTTCCCGCAACGACTGAAACTGCGTCTTGAGGTCGAAAAATGGTAACTTGGTCACTCTGCTGGTGTCCAAACTATCCGATGCTCGGCTTTCGGGCGCAAAACATTTTTGCGTAGCATCCGAATAACTAGCGATATGCGAACCGTCTATTGTGGTAGTGGGTGCAGCACCTATCGTTTCTATGAACCCAACTAATATGAGACACATCGCATTAATCCTCGCCGGAACCGCCGGTTTAGCATTTGCAGTATATGCTCAGGAGGAAAACCCAGTCGAAAAAGGGGCGAAAGCGACTGGCGAGACAATTAAGCATGGCGTTCAGGCTACAGAGCGGACGGTCGGCAAGGGCGTGAGAAAAGCCGGCGAAACAGTCGAACAGGCCGGCGAACCCAGTACAAAGCACAAGGCAGCACAGCATCGCCGGCATCGAAAAGCGGCCGCACATCCATCACCGAAAGCGTCTCCTTCGCCTTCCCCGGCGGAGGCAGCTAGCCCAAGCCCAACGCCAGCGTCCGAAGCTGCGCCAACACCGGCGGCGACACCTGCGGCTCCTGCCGCGACCCCGGAAGCTCCTGCAGCGCCTGCCGCAACCCCAACTCCAGCCGGCGCTCCCGCGACTCCGACTCCAACGCCAGGCACCTAACCTTTCCTCGCTGCCAAAATAGAATAGTAAAAAAGGCGGGCCGCGCGACAACGCGGCCCGACCTTTTTTTTGCGGTAGGCCGGAGCTGACGGGTCCGCCGGCGCGTGCTCGGAGCAGCGAAGCTGAGGGATCAAGACAGCCTAGAGGGCGGAGCGAAGCGTAGCCCTAGCTTCATCGAAAAAATCGGGTCTGCGCTGAAAGCGCCATTCAATCGTTGCCAAGCCAGCATTGAGGCGCACCTTCGGTGCGCGTTGGTGTTTGGAAACAAATTCCTAGGGCTACGCTGCGCTTCGCCCTCGGCTATCCCGAGTCGCGGCTTTGCCGCGGCTGGGTTATTCGTGACCTTGTGGGGCTGCCCCAAGCACGAAGCCTGCAACCTCATGCCTAACCTGCGGTTACAACATCCCCGCGCAAATCATACACTTGCGTCCCGGAAACTCGGACGGTTGCAAATTGTCCGACCGGTGCAGCTCGGCTGAGCAGCACGCGCGTATCGACGTCGGGAGCATCACTTTCGCTCCGCGCGATCAATGGCTCTTCTACTAGAACCTTGATTTCGCGACCAACTTTCGACTGCGCGATCTGAGCCGCGATTTTTTGCTGAAGCGTCATTGCCTGCCGATATCGCGCGTTTTTCGCCGCAGCCGGGAGTTGGCCGTCCATCTTGGCAGCACGTGAACCTTCCTCCTGAGAATACGTAAAAATGCCCAAACGCTCGAATCGAGTGCGCTCGATAAACTCAAGCAACGATTCAAAGTGTTCTTCTGTTTCACCGGGGAACCCGACGATGAATGTCGTTCGCAAAGCGATCCCGGGAATTCCCTCCCGAATCGCATGAATCAGATCTTCGATGTGCTGGCGCGATGTCTCGCGGCGCATCAGCCGCAGCATTTCTTCATCGATATGTTGTAACGGCATATCAACATATTTTGCCACCTTCGAACTGGCAGCAATCGCATCGATCAACTCCTGGCTCCAGTGTGCCGGGTGCGTGTAAAGTAGCCGCACCCAGAAATCTCCTGGGATCGCCTCAATCCGATCCAGCAGACGAGTCAGCGTTGGCCCCCGCGCGGAATCTACCGGTTGCCGCGGACCAGCTTTCTCGCCCCAAAGATCCATTCCGTAATAGGTCGTATCCTGGCTGATAAGGTTAATCTCTTTGATTCCCTCCTCCACCAGGTTCCGGATTTCGGTTTCAACCGAGTCAATCGGGCGGCTTCGATGGCGCCCGCGCATTTGCGGAATCACGCAAAAACTACAAGGATGGTTGCATCCCTCTGCGATCTTCAAGTAGCTGTAGTGTTTTGGCGTTAAACGAAACCGGGGCGTTGTGTAATCTGGAATATACCGTGGTTTCGCAGTCACCAGGTTGAGCGGCGAAGCGGATTCTTTCGCAACCACCTGACGGATGATTTTCCCGGCATCGGCGACTTGATCTAAGCCCATGAACGCGTCGACCTCAGGGATCTCGTCCGCGAGCTCCTTGGAGAAACGCTGCGACATACAGCCGCTCACCACAAGTTTCTGGCCTGCCTTTTTGCGCAGCCCTCGACGTTGGTGGGCTTCAAGAATGGCCTCGATCGATTCTTCCTTAGCCGAATCGATGAACGCACAAGTGTTAACAATCAGAACATCTGCTTCTTCGGCATCGGCCGTCACTTCCATCCCATGCGCAGAGATGTCTCCCAGCATGATCTCGGCGTCTACCAGATTCTTGGCGCAGCCAAGACTGATCATGCCAACTTTCACCGGTTGGGTAGCAGAAAGGATGTCCGACGATTGATTCATTCGTTAAAAGCCATGAAATGTGACCACGCCCGCGATCGGTAGTGTCGCCTAGCACCAGTTTGAGGAGAGCTCATGTCAGAACACCCCTCGGCACTTCCAACTGGTGCTGCGCGGCCCCGTAGAGCCGACTACGAACAAGCCCCTCTCACCTGATCACCAAATCCTCCGAATTATTGACGACCAGCTGCCCGTCTTTCCGCACCTCAATCGCTCCTTTGTCGAGCACGTTGACCCAGAATCGTTTTCCTTCTACAACAATCGGCCGGCTGTCTGGACCGGTGAACCCTTCAAATACCGGCTGCGTTCCTTCCGTGTCTTTGGTCACTTTCACCCACGTGCGTTTGAGGACGCGCACCTCTAATGTCTTTTCCGGAGGCGCAGCGAGATTACCTTTTTCAGCCGGCGAAGCCGATGCGCCTGGAGCGGAAGTTGCCGACGCGGCCGGAACAGCGTCAAGCGGCTGCGCTCTTCTCACCTCGACATTTGCTTTCTCCGGCGACGATGCGGCCGGCGATCGCGGAGTTGAAGCCGCCGATGGAGCAGGCGCGGGATTGACCGGCAACGCCTTCCTGACTTCTATCCCACCCTCCATCCGCTTTTCGTTCGGCGCCACAGCGAATATCGGGTTCTCCGAGCCGGTCTCCACCGTCGATGACCGTCCAGCAGCAGGCTGGTTCGCTGGCGCCGCGGTCGAAGCCGGAGGCAATGATTGGGACCCTTCCGGCCGAGCAGCAGACGGTGTCGCGGCCTCTACAGCGAGTTTGTCCTGCGCTTCGACGCCGCCTCGGTTGCTGCTGCTGCCCCGGGAAACTCTATTAGAAAGAAACGACATCGCAGGAATCCCTACGAGCACTACCAGGACTAACCCTGCCACAACCCAGGGTGGAACACGAAACTCCTTCGGGCGAAGCTTCGGCTTTACTGGAGAAAAATCGGGTGCAGGAGCCGAAGCAAGGTATTGATAATCCCCGAGCGAAATCGTCTTCGAAATCTGAAAATTCTCGAGCTCCTCCTCGATGTCGACCTCAAGAAACCTCGCGTATTTTGCCAGGAAACTCTTGGCGTATGTCAGATTAGGAAAGTGGCCGTATTCATCCCCCTCAAGATCAATGATTCTTTCCGGCCGAATCTTGGTCGCTTCGGCCACGTCATCGATCTCGAGTTTTTTCGCCAGACGCGCTCTCTGTAATCTTTTTCCAACCGAGTCTACCATCCCACCCGACTCCTTTGTTCCAGAAATTAGTTCGGTTCGGACACCTAGTACCTATTTATACTGCAGGATCTATGTCCACCAGAATTTCTCGAGGTTTTGCTCCGTCGCCGGGACCCAAAATGCCCCTCTGCTCCAAGATGTCAACTATTCTCGCCGCTCGCGTATAACCCAGGCGCAGGCGGCGCTGAAGCATCGAGGTTGAGGCTCGTTTTTCCTGGCGAATGACCTCCAAACACTTTTCCACTAATTCTTCATCTTCATCGCTCACCTCTTGGTCTGGAACAGCAGCCGACTCCAATTGAGTCTGGATCGAAGGATCGAAAATCGGACCACCTTGCGCGGAGACAAAATCAACCAGCTCCCTGATTTCGTCATCGGTTACGAGAACACCCTGTGACCGGACCAGGCGCGAGGTACCGGGAGGGCGGTAGAACATGTCTCCCTGTCCCAAAAGCCGCTCGGCGCCATTTTCATCTAAAATCACTCGGCTATCGAGTGCTGAAGCAACTTGAAATGCGATACGCGTGGGGATGTTCGCTTTGATCACGCCCGTCACAACATCAGCTCGCGGCGTTTGGGTCGCAACGATCATGTGAATGCCGGCGGCTCGTGCCATCTGGGTTATCCGCGCAATCGCAGTTTCCGCGTCGGCAGGCGCGGTTTGCATGAGATCTGCCAGCTCATCGACGATGACTACGACGTATGGCATCCGATCCGGTATCACTAGATCGTCATCGCGCGGCACCTGAATCAATTCCTGTTCCGGCTCACTTTCAGCCTCCGGTCCAAGCTCCTTCTTGGACTTCGGTTTAGGGCGGCTATTGAATCCGGTCACATTCCGCACGCCGACTTTGGCAAAGATCTTGTAACGATTCTCCATCTCATTGATCACCCACCGCAGTGCAAGCAAGACCTTCTTGGGATCTGTGACAACGGGCATCACCAGATGCGGAAGCGTGTTGTACATCTGCATTTCAACCACCTTCGGATCGATCATTACGAATCGAAGATCATCCGGGCTGAATCGGAACAAAATGCTCGCCACAATAGCGTTCACGCAGACGCTCTTGCCGCTGCCGGTAGTGCCGGCAATGAGGCAATGCGGCATTTGCGCCAGGTCGCCAAGGATGATCTTTCCGTAGACGTCTTTGCCAAGGACTACTGGAATTTTGTGTTTGGTATGACCCCACTCTTCGGATTCAAGAATCTCGCGCAACGTGACCTTGACCTTGCGCGAGTTCGCGATCTCGATGCCAACGGTGTCTTTGCCCGGTATCGGCGCCAGAATATTAATTCTCTCGGCTCTGGTCGCCCGCGCAAGATCGCGTTCCAGGCTCGAAATTTTATCAACCCGAACACCGCGCGCGGGATAGACTTCGTAACGGGTAATCGTCGGTCCACGAGTAATGTCGCCCGGGCTGGCTTCGATATTAAACTGTTTCAGCGTATCGATCAGAACGTTCTGAATTTGTTTCAACTCAGCCGGATCAGCCGCTTTGCGTCCCTCCAGATCGATCGCGTCCAAAAGATCCAATGAAGGCAATTGATAGTTCTCAATATGCTTCCCTGCCATCTGCATGGCCGGTTCCTTCTCGGCCACTTTACTACGAACTTCCGCCAGCGACGGTTTGGCCGGAAGTACGCTGGAAGCATCGATGATTTTCGGTTCCGGCCGGTCTATGATCTCCGGCTCTTCCGGCAACGCACCTTTCTTCTTCAGCTCGCGTTCCTGCTTGCGGATCTCGCGCTCTAGTTTCTTCTGATTTGCCTCCAGACGCCCGCGCTCGTCCGCAGCCTCTAGTCTGCGCCGCTCGTTATCGGCGATAATTTTCTGGAAAAAGTCTTTCGCGCCCTGGATCGACTGTTTGATCAAATGAATCGGCCGGATCCCGGTAAGCCAGATCAGGCTGACGACGTACACGACTGAAAGCGAAATCATCGAGCCGATCTGCCCGAGCGCGTTGAGTAGCAGGTACCCGCCAAACCAGTACCCAGTCCATCCTCCTGGTCCAAGGATGTTGAACTCCTGTTTCCAGTTGTGCATGAACCACGGTTGAAGATGAATTACCGAGGCGCCGCTAATCAGGAACAACAACGCCCAAGGCAGTCTTTTGGCGATCCGGAAATTCGGTAAGAACAGTTTCGCCCCCCCGAACCCGAGGAAGATTGTTGCCACCAGGTACGATGCAGCCCCAAGCGTCAGGTAAAGGAACCCGGCAACGATCGCGCCGGTCGGCCCAACAAAATTCTGGGCCGGGTTACTGGGCGGGCTCATGTAACTGAACCAGACCCAGGATGGGATATCTTTCGGCGTATACGATACCAGAGCCAGGAATAAAACGATTCCAATCCCCAGGAATACCAACCCCATTACTTCATTCCAGGCATTGTGCTTACGGACCCGCGCCATTTACTATTTGATAGAGAGTGTAATTCGTCGCCCGAACTTCTCACAAGTCTTTTGAATTTGCGAGCACGTGTCGTTATGCTTGTGCAAACCTGACCCTATTTTAGGTTGCCGGTTATAACGAAACGAAGAAAAAACCTCTGATCGATTCCCGCCGATGATTTTATGCTGGAGTGTCTGACTTTTTTGCCCCTTTACATGGAGCGAGTCTGGGGTGGCCGGAAACTTGGCTCTCTTTTCCAACGAACACTTCCGACGGGTGCGGTCATCGGCGAATCGTGGGAGCTGGTAGATCGTGAGGACGCCCAGAGCGTTGTTGCTAGCGGCTCGTTCAAAGGACGCTCATTAGAGGAACTCTGGGCAAAACATCGCGCAGAAATATTCGGAGAAGGTTATTCGCAAACCCGTTTTCCGATCCTGGTCAAGATCCTGGATGCTTCGCAGCCGCTCTCGATCCAAGTCCATCCTCCTTCCCACCAAGCTGCGAAATTAGGCGGAGAACCCAAAACAGAGTTCTGGTATTTCGTTGATGTAGAGCCAGGCGCTGGAATTTACATAGGCCTGAAACGGGGTACTTGCCGGCAAGATTTTGCTCTTGCCCTCAACAAAGGATCGGTCGCCAAACTGGTGCACTGGCATCCGACCCGGCCCGACCGTTTTATTTTACTTCCAAGCGGACGATTGCACGCGATTGATGCAGGAAACGTCATTTTCGAAATCCAACAGAACAGCGATACCACCTACAGAGTTTTCGATTGGAACCGCCCGGGTCTGGATGGGAAACCAAGGGAATTGCATGTGCACGAATCGCTTGAATCGATCGACTTCGATGATTTCGAGCCCTGTTGCGAAGAACACGCAAACGAACCGCTGGCCAATTGTCAGCATTTCCGAATCGATCGCTGGCGCCTGGATTCGCCTCGCCCCGCAAACGATGAACCAAAGTTTTCCATCTTCCAGGTCGTACAAGGTGCTGTTGAATTCGGTTCAAACCGCTTTCGCCGCGGCGATCTTTTCCTGGTTCCAGCAACGGCGCATGAAGGGGAACTAATACCGAAGGAAGGATCAGCTGTTGTGCTTCGGACCCGTCTGTAGGCCAAGTCCGAGCGATAGTGCTAATAAAGACAATTCCCCAAATCGCCCCGCATTGGCTCACTGTCCTATTCGCCGTCTCGCCCTTCGCCGTATCGCCGTCTCGTATATCTTGAATCCACAGATCAATCAAGCTAGGCTCGGTTTGTGAAAGTTTTCACAAGGATCGTCTTCCCTGACGTTAGTTTGCCCAAGCTCCAACACGCGATGGAGCTCATCAATCCGCACCTTTACGCGGTCGAAGAGCGGATCCGCGAACAGGCCAGAGCATTTGACCCGGCTATTGAGGGATACATCGCTTATGCGTGCGGCAGCAGCGGCAAACGTCTGCGCCCAGCATTAGCGCTCCTTTCAGGAGCCGCCACGGGAACCCTCTGTCCAAGTCATGTCGATCTCGCCGTCATAGTTGAGCTCATCCATCTGGCAACTCTCGTCCACGACGACATCATGGATAACGCAGAGATCAGAAGAGAGAATCCGACAGTAAATGCAAAATGGGGTAACACGCTCGCTGTACTGCTTGGTGACTGTCTTTTCTCCCATGCGCTCAAGCTGGCTACCAGTTTTCCAAATACCGAGATCTGTCGCCGGATCGCACACGCCTCGAGCAATGTCTGCTCAGGTGAAATCATTCAGACGCGGCGCCGGTACGATCTGAATCTTTCTACTGCCGATTACTTTCAGGTAATCGAAATGAAAACTGCCGCTTTGTTCGCAGTGGCGGCGGAGCTGGGAGCTTTCATCAGCGAGGCTAGCCCGGAGATCATCACAAAACTGAAGAACTACGGTCTGAAGCTCGGGACCGCTTACCAGATCTACGATGATTGCCTGGACATCGCTGGCAGCCAGGAAAAAGCCGGCAAAACGCTCGGTACAGATCTGCGCAAAGGGAAACTGACGCTCCCGGTTATTTATCTGCTCCAAATGGTCGATCGCGACGATCACCATCGGTTCGGCGAGGTCCTCCTCCGGAGTCACACAAATGAGCTGGATATCGTCCGCGAAGAAGTAATTCGTCGCGGAGCATTGCGGCGCGCCGTTGACACCACAAAACAGATGGTTGTTGAGGCGCAAGCGGAGCTGAGCGATGTCCCAGTGAACAAGTACACCCTCGCAATGAAAGAGGTCGGCGAATTCTTGTCGAATATCGTTGACCAGTTCGCCGCGGCCGCATAATGCCGCCGGTTCGGTTGCCCTTTTCACGGCAGAACTTGGTTTAAAGCCTCAACCCAGGGACTGAAGCGCTGGACTGGAATGCAGCGCTACTTCGTAGCGGCACCAAGTTCCGAAGGAACGCGACACGTCAGCCCAGGGCTTTAGCACTGGGTTACGGTCCGACTAATGGTCTGCCCTGAAAGGGCAACCGAACCGGCGCGCTTGTCTCACAAATGTAATTGACCCGTTTGCTCAATGTACCTAACCTTCTCTCTGTATGTTGTAGTCATGCACAGCGTCACGATCCATGAACTGCCCGAACAGGAAAAACCGCGGGAAAAACTGCTTCGCCGCGGTGCCGACTCGCTTACCGACGCCGAGATTGTCGCTATCCTGCTGAGAACAGGAATCAAAGGATGCAACGTTATCCAGCTGGCGCAACAATTGCTCGATCGTTACGGAGGGCTAGCCCATCTCTCCAGATGCTCTGTAGCAGAGCTCTCCGGACTGAAAGGCATCGGACCGGCAAAAGCGCTGCATCTCGCCGCAGCCTTCTCGCTTGGAAGCCGGTTAGTCGCCGAGTGCGCTATCTCTGAGCCACTGAACCAGCCCGAATCAATCTTTCGCCTTCTGGGACCAGAGATGCGATTGCTTGATCGTGAATCTCTCCGTGTTGTCCTGCTCGACACCCGGTTTCGTCTCATCACGATTCGCGAAATCTCGCGTGGCACACTCAATGAAAGCGTCGCGCATCCGCGAGAAATCTTTAAGCCAGTAATCAGTCACTCCGCTTACGCGTTTGTCATTGTCCATAATCATCCTTCCGGCGATCCGGCACCAAGTGAAGCCGATCTCCGCTTAACCCGCCGAGTTGCAGAATCCGCCCGCATTCTGCAAATCAGTTTTCTGGACCACTTGATTCTTGGCATACCCGGTGACGGCCGGCCAGGTTACTTCAGCTTCAAGGAAGCCGGCATCATCGGATAATCGGCGCTTTCAGCGCCGATGTTGACCGTCAACCGTCCACCGTCGATCGCTGGAAGGCGCCTTCCGCGTCGACGTAACGGCGTGGCTCCGTCGTCGGCGTCGCATAATTCGGTCTGCCTTTCAGGGCGCGTGTCAACGTGGCCTCAAACCCGGGTTAAACCCAGGGCTGAGTTCTGTAGCCCCTGCGGAGCCGCCTGTGCCGCCAACAACAGGCGTGCGCCGAGCAAAAACGGTCGACGGTCGACGGTTGACCGAAGACGGCTAACCGCGCGCCGCAGGCGCGCGCGTCAGCGCGCGCGGACAATGATTGCTACGGCTGCAATAACGATGGCCGCTCCGCAGATGATTTGCAGATTGATCTGCTCCCCTGCCAGCATCCAGCCGAGCAACACCGCAACCACCGGATTCACAAAGCTGTAGGTACCGAACAGACTCGGATGGCACACACGCGCGACCCAGACGTACGCACTGTATCCGATAATCGATCCAAATAGAACCAGGTACGCTAACGCCCAAAGCGATTTTTGGCTGATCGCACCGAGTTGGAAATGTACTCCCTCGCCCGTCATCAGCCCGATTGCGGCGAGGATAATACCTCCGCAAATCATCTGCATCCCAACCCATAGGATTGAAGATTCAGGGCGATGCGAACGCCGCGAATAAAGAGATCCAGCCGCGAAAATCGCCGATGCAAATAACGCTGCCGCGATTCCGATATTCCAATTAGTGGTCGTCGCACCGGCAATGTTCGGCCGAGATAGGATCGCTACTCCGACCAGCCCAAGCAGCAGCGCAACGAACACGGCAGGGCGAGGTCGGGAGGTCACACGAAACCACCAACCGAACAGAGTCAAAAAGATGGCAACTGTGGCAACCAGAAGCGCTGTCAATCCGGACGGAAGATAACGCTCCGCAAACGTCACACCTCCATTACCGCCAACAATCAAACAGCCGCCAACGATGACCGCTTCAAGCCAATGACGCCTGGTCGGAGCCTTGGCGCCGCGCAGCCTGGCAAACAGGTACATCGCTGTTCCCGCGACAATCCAGCGAGAAGCCGCCATAAAGAAGATCGGGATCGTTTCAATCGCGAACCTGATCCCGAGATACGTTGATCCCCAGAGAACGTAAACCGCTGATAAAGCAACCCAGATTGCAAGCTGGGATGGAGCTTTCTGATGACGTGTACTAGCTGCTGTGCCGGCTGAAAAGACCGGCTTCTGCATCTGGATTCGTTCAGCCGAATTACTCAAACGTCCTCCCGCAATCTCGAATGAGTTTCAACTAAATAACAAAATGCAAGAATTTTGTTAGTTTCAAGTTAATTCTTGCAAAATCTCATTAACGTGAATAAATATCTATGCGGGATTCTTTGCCGAACAAAAGGTCAGGGAGAAATAGACAGAAACCTTTCTTATGACCCTTGTGATCTTCTGTTCGATTTCCTTTTGCGATGCTTGATCCGATTAACCGAAAACTGCTGGCACTGTTGCGCCGAGACGCTCGACTAAAGTATGCTGATCTCGGAAAAGAAGCCAATCTCTCCCCTCCGGCGGTCTTCGAACGAGTGAAGAAACTCGAGAAGAACGGCGTCATCCGGCGTTACACGATCGAATTGGATCCAGATCCACTAGACCTTGGACTTTGCGCGTTCATCCAGATCCGGATAAGTCCCGGTCCCCTAAACTGCCACGATATTGCTCGCGCGCTGGAACCACATCCTGAGATACAAGAAGCGCACAGCATCGCCGGCGAAGATTGCGTTCTGGCCAAGGTCAGAACCGCCAATACGGCCGCCCTGGATACCCTCCTGCAAAAGATCCGCGCGATAGAAGGCGTCGAGCGAACCCAAACCACGGTTGTTCTCTCCACTCAATTCGAGCGTGGCGTCACCCCGTAAGGGGGTGGCGTAAACGCCGAGAGCGCCGGGATCGCCGTGAACTGAAGAGGGAGCTCTCGGTTATGGCTACCGATGATTGGACTCAAGCCATTTTTAACCAGACGCACGGAATACGAATTGGGCGTTCAAGCTTATGGCCGCTGCGAGCAGGTCAGTTCCCGGCGTTCCAGGCGATCCCTGCGTTCTCGGTGTTTCCCGGCGTTCCCGGCGTTTACCCTTGCGTCAGCAAGAACTGCTCCTTCGTGTATTCGATGAACCGGTGAACCAGTGGCTCAAATGGTTCCTTGCGCCAGGCGACGCCGAACCGGATCTTCGGGCCGAAGGAACGAATCGGTATAAAGACGACCCCAGGAGCAGGGAGCCGGCTGATGTGCTCCGCGAAGATCGAGATACCAAATCCGGCAGCGATATATTGAACACCGGTTCTGGCCCGATCGACTTCCTGTACAATCTTCGGTTGAAAACCGGCTCGTTGAAATAGCCGTGCCAGCCAAGCCCGAAACCCAGGCGCGTTTTCCCGCATGGTGAAAATGAACGGCTCTTTCCGCAGTTGCTCGACGCGTGCGGACTCGGCCTTGGCCAATGGATGATCTACCGGCACCGCAAGAACAGGCCTTTCTTCCGAGATACATTCCATCCGTAACCCACGTGGAGCCTTATCATCGATCGCTCCAAGGAAAGCGACATCAAGCCGATGGGTCAGCAACGCCTCCAACTGCTCCGATGCGAGCATCTCGACCAAAGTTACCTCTACGTCGGGATACTTTTGCCGGAACCGTTTCAAGACTTGAGGCATCAATTCATGTGTGTGCGAACCGATAAAGCCTACCGCCAGTTGGCCGGTCTCAGCCCGGCCGACGCGGCGGGCGTGCCTGGCGATCTCCTCGAGATCGGCAATCGTTTTGCGTGCACCCAGTAGAAAGACCCGTCCGGCGGCAGTCAACTCGACTCGCCGGCTGCTTCGCTCTAGCAACGGCACCCCAACATCTTGTTCCAAAAGCTGGATCTGAGCGCTAACAGCCGATTGCGCAACATGCAACGCAGCAGCCGCACGCGTGAAACTGAGCTCTTCTGCAACGGCTATAAAATAACGGAGGTGACGAAGTTCCATGGGCGCACCTATAGTGCGCCGTTTCCGATCGACCGTCCACCGTCGACCGTCCACCGTTGGGTGCGAAAACGACAGCGCTCCACCGGTCGACGGAAGACGGAAAACCGCAAACGGCAGGCCACAAGCTATCGCTTGCGCAGATTGCAGCTAGCGCAACTAGCTATTTTTCTGATCGGTCTAGAAACTGTATTCTCGCGCATGCCTGTATCTACCGCGTCCGAGAACATTGCAAGAATTTTGCCGCGGAAGACGCCGGTAGCGGGTCGCTCGGTTGCGCGCCGGCGGGTACTGGACAGCCGATGGGTTGCCCTGGCAATCATTCTGGTCGGTCCATTCCTTGGCGTGATCGACTTTTTCATCGCGAACATTGGTATTCCGTCGATTCGAACCTCGCTCGGGGCCTCGTTCAGTGAGATTGAGCTGGTTATTGCGGGCTATGGATTGACCTACGCCGTTTGTCTGATCACCGGGGGCCGCCTGGGGGACATTTACGGGCGCAAGCTGACTTTCATCCTGGGCATGGCCGGGTTTACGATAACCTCCGCTTTTTGCGGCTGGGCTCCAACGGCCGGCTGGCTCATTTTCTGGCGATTAATCCAGGGAAGCGCTGCAGCGATAATGTTTCCGCAGGCGCTTTCCTTTATTCACGTCAATTTCACCGGATCAGCGAAACGCTTCGCATTCAGTCTTTATGGCGCGATGATCGGATTCGGATCGATCGTTGGGCAGTTGCTCGGGGGATTCCTCATTCACGCGAACTTATTTGGCCTCGCTTGGCGCCCGATTTTCTTGATCAATCTTCCGATTGGTATTTTGACAATTATTGCCGCTTCACTGGTCCTCAAAGAGTCGCGGGCAGATCACGCGCCCAAGCTCGATCTAGGCGGAGTAGCCATCCTTACCGTCGGTCTAGCGCTATTTGCTTACCCGTTCATGGAAGGTCAGGAACGCGGCTGGCCGCTCTGGGCCTGGATCTCTTTAGGCGCCTCTTTGCCGGTGCTTGCAGCGTTCTACCTGTTCGAACGTCGCCAGTCGATGTTGCAGCGCTCGCCGCTAGTCGAGCCCAGGCTCTTCCATGATCACGGCTTCGTAATTGGTTTGATCGTGACCTGCATCTATTTCGCAGGCCACACGTCAATGATTCTGGTCCTCAGCCTTTACTGGCAGTTCAGTCTAGGCCTCGATCCAATGCATGCCGGCTTTGCGTTTGTTCCGTTCTCATTCGCCTTCCTCGTCGGTTCGGCGTTCTCCGGGAAATTGAATGGTCTCCTCGGACGCGGTTCACTCCACCTGGGAGTGGTCGTGCTTGCGGCGGGCATCATTGCACTTGGGCTCCAGGCGAGCCAGACACCAACCCATCTAACGGTAACTTTCTTGCTGACCTGTTTCCTTTACGGGATCGGACGCGGCATCGTGACTGCGCCGCTCTATAACACGGTTTTGAGCGGAGTTCCGGAATCGGATGCAGGAGCAGCATCAGGTATAGCATCCACGATGCCTCAGTTGGCCAACTCTGTCGGTATCGCAGTAATAGGAGCCGCCGTTTTCAGCGTTGTTCCAAAACAGGGCGCAACTCCGGCGGATTACGCGCACGGATTTGTCCTCTCTTCGATAATCAATTTGGCAATGCTATTCGTGGCAGCGCTAATGATCTTTTTGATTCCGAAGAGCCGAGGTAAAGATCGACTCCGCGGCGAAGTCGCCGTCGAGGGATAAGGAAAAGGTGTCGGCGTATCGGCCTGTCGGCGTACCGGCCTGAAAAATCTGTGGAATCGGTGAAATCCGGCGTTTCTACCCTTCAAATTTTCGGTTAACCATGTCCGATGATTCATCCGACAGCCGTAATCGATTCTCGCGCTGAGCTCGAAGCCGATGTCGAGATTGGCCCCTATGTGGTAATCGAGGGACCGGCGCGGGTCGGTTCAGGAACTTTAGTTCAGGCCCACGCCGTTCTTTCCGGTCAAGTCTCCATCGGAAAGAACAATCAGATCGGCTACGGCGCAGTGATTGGCTCTTTCCCGCAGGATCTGAGCTTTTTGCCAGGCACGAATTCCAGCGTGGAGATCGGCGACGACAATATTATCCGCGAATATTGTACGATTCATCGTGGCACCAAGGAAGGTACGAAAACGATCGTTGGATCACAGAACCTTTTGATGGTCGGCGCACACATGGGACACAACAGCAAGATTGGGAATTACGTTATCCTTGCGAACAACGCCTTGCTTGGGGGGTATGTCGAAATCCATGATCGCGTATTTGTCGGCGGCGGAAGCGTCATTCACCAGTTTACCCGCATGGGTTCTATCTCGCTCTTGCAAGGCGGCTCTGCTGTCGGCAAGGATATCCCACCCTTTACCATTGCAGCTGGGAAGAACTCGGTTTCCGCACTGAACGTTATTGGACTGCGACGAGCAGGGTTTGGTCCGCAGTTACGAAAGGAAGCCAAGGCGGCATTCGAGCTCTTTTACCGGAGCGGATTGAACGCCAGCCAATCGGTCGCTCGAGCAAAAGAACGTTCCTGGTCACCGGAGATTCGGCCCTTCTGGGAATTCGCAGAGAACTCGAAACGCGGGATTTGCGCTCTGGTGGCTTGGAAAGACGTCAAAGGAGGCGGCGCTACAGAGGAAGAGTAGCCGCAGAGAGTCCAAAGATCACAAAACTGCCCGCTACACGCCAATACGCCGGCACGCCCGCACGCCGATACTGCTTGGGTCGCGGCTTCGCCGGATTGTGTTCTTTGTGGCTAGGAATTGTTCACCGCGCCAAAACCAGGTTGCCGTTTTCAACGCGGACATCTCGCACGGAGCGATCCAATTCGTATTTGTTTGCGAGAGACAAAGCGTGGTCGATCTTCGGCAAAACTTGGCTTGTGAAATCCGCTAGATCGCGCTCTGCCAGAGGCTTGCCGTCGCGATCGACCCGGGAGACCTGCAGTTCGACGTCTTGACCCCGCAAAGAGGGTCGTACGACAAAATTGTAGTTCAAATATTTGCCGGAGACGAACGGCAAATTCACGGGCACACTACAATGGATTTCCGCTGTGTTCTCTTTCAGCTCAACGACGATCCCACGGTTCAAGATTTCTAGCTCGGGAGCGTTGGCCAGTAGCGCATTAACCTCGGCCTCGGATAATGTCAGATTCCGTTCTTTCGGGTCTGAGAAAAAGTGATCAAACTTCTGCCTCACTTCCTCGTAGGCTTGGGAGCCACCGGCCACGGCGGGCAACACAACCGGGGTGCTGGACGACAGACTATTTAGTTTGACGGCGGTATTAAAGAGAAGGACTCCGATGCCAGCCAGCAACAGCAGCACAAGCAGAGCGATTAAAGCGAAGAATATTGCGCAACAACCGCACCCGCGTCTTTCTCCAGGCATGATAGAAACGTTCTGCGATTAATCGCCAGAATACAGAATACGGCCGCACTGTTCGCACTGAAGAATTTCGAGGTTGAGTTTCACGCGGTGGACGAGCGTCGACGTATTCTTCATGTGGCAGCCCATGCAAACCTCGTGTTCCACTGGAACGACGGCGTTGCCGCCTTTACTGGCAAACAACCGCGTGTACCGGAACAGAAGATCGGGATCGATGCCATCAGCAATCTGCTTGCGCTCAGCTTCGGTTTCGCGGAGCCGCTGCTCGAGCGCCGTATGTTTCTGCTGGAGGCCGGAAGATTGTCGCTCCGCAAGCGCGCTAGCTTCCTTAAATACTCTGTCGGAGCTGACCAACTCGGCTTGCATCTTCTCGATCTGCTCCATCGCCTCGATCTCTTTGTCCTCGATCTGTTCAATCTCTTTTTCCAGACGCTGGATTTCGTGACCAAGCGCCTGGAATTCCTCGTTTTTTCGAGTCTGAAATTGTTGCGCCTTGTATTTGGCGATCGAATCGCGTCGTGACTGAGCATCGATCTCGAGTCTCTTCTTCTCGACTTCCACCTCTCGCAGCTTATGCCGGCCTTGTTCGAGAGCCTCTTTGCTGGAGGATTGCAACTGGTCAATCCGCTTTTGCTCTAAAGGAACGGTCGTTAGC
>JBKPCS010000112.1:0-5083 GCA_046727495.1 bacterium
GTTACGCACCCGTTCGCCACTAGCTTCGCTCAGTATTGCTACCAAACGAAACTCGTTCGACTTGCATGTCTAATCCACGCCGCCAGCGTTCGTTCTGAGCCAGAATCAAACTCTCCGTTGAAAGTTTTCGCTCCGAAAGCATTCGGAGTATTCTGACCTCAATTCATGTGTTGCCCCGAAGAATTTCGGGGTTCATTGATCGGTCATTAAAAAGTAAGATTCAAAAGAATCTGACGTATAACGCACAACACAATTTTTGCTGACATCACCATTCTGAAGTTTTTCCCTTAAAAAACTCAGAACCAAACTATCAAAAAACCTTTGTCGTTCTGGTTCGAGGCGACAAAAAAACTCAATTCGGGCACCGGCTAAATTTCTGGCCGCGCTTTCGCGCACCCTATCTTTCAACCGGGACAAAATTGAGCCAATTTGAAGTCCCCCCAATATTATAAGAACAACCACCCGCTTTCGCGGGCGTCTCCATCATCAGTGGAGACTTTCACTTATACGACCGTAGCGGTTCTTGGTCAACGGGAATCTTGTGAAAATTTCGTTAACCATTTTTCGTAACCGGCCCGGGTGTCCGACCCAGGCAACCCTGTTCTTTCGATCAGGAACGGTCCCACTCTTTCGAAGCGGGACGGAGTGATAAGCGATCTTTGAAAACGACGCAACAGAATTTTTGAAAAAATCTTGGCTGAGCCTAGGGCTAGGCTTCGCTTCGCTGAATTTAGTAGGGCTACGCTTCGCTTCGCCCTAGGTCCAGCTTCTTCCCGGCTTGACCGCTTGCGCCAACGTCAACTCGCAGATTTAGCGCTTGCCGGGGGTTGCTGCAGATGAAGCGTAGCCTTAAGCCGGCGGGACATTCTCAGATAAAAGATACAGAAAATATTGAACCCGATCTCTGCCCAGGGCGGCGCGCCGTAGAATTGGATGGTGCGATACCAGGGCCAGGACGAAACGACTTGATACAGCATCATCAGGAAGACCAGCATTACGACGATCATCGCGATACGTGCCACAAGCGCCAGATAGGCAAGTCCAATGCCTTCCTTGCGTTTCATCCAAATCAACGCACCCGCAACAATACCGAGCACCACAACCAGCGTATCTATGGCCATCAGAACACCGAGCAGTTGCGGATACGGCTGCGGGACCTTGTGGAAAAGGAAAGAAAGCTGAACAAATTCAAACACAAAAAAGAACGGTCTGAGTAGCGTCATGACGACGCAGAACCACCACAGTAGGCCGCTCACCTCCTCGAAATCGACATCTTCAGGAGTGAGATAGCTTCCCCTCATGGTCTCACACAAAAATTGTAGGAAATTCTTGTGTCTCGAGCAAGTGCTAGTTCAGAAAGTATTTCACTCCTAAAATTCCTTTGAAAAAATGTTCGTTTCGGGATGAAGAATAGGACCAATGGGACCGATAAGACCAATGAGAATCCAGGGAATGCCTTCGGAGCTATTCGGCCCAGCGGAATGCCCCGGAAACCGGCAGTCCAAGTTGATCGAGAATTCGGTGAACGACCGTATCGGCAAGTTCATCGATCGATTTTGGACGGCTGTAGAACGATGGAATCGCGGGCAGGATCGCCGCTCCTGCCTCGGCTAGCGTTGCACAGTTTCGGAGATGAATGAGGCTCCAAGGTGTCTCGCGGGGGACAAGAATGAGTTTGCGCTTTTCTTTTAGAAAAACGTCTGCCGCCCGAATAATCAATGATTCGCCCGTACCAGCGGCTATTCGTCCAATCGTACCCATTGAACAAGGAACGATCACCATCGCATCGAAAATGGCAGAACCGCTGGCAAAGGGCGCGTTCATGCTGCGGTCATTGTGTTCACGGACCGTTTTCGGCACTTCCAACCGATCCAACTCGTCGCTAACGACCTGCTTGGCGTATGAGCTCAAAACCAGATGCACCTCGTTTAGTTGACAATCGATCTGTTGCAAAAGCCGCTGCAGATAGATTGCCCCACTGGCGCCTGTAGCGGCTATAACCAGTTTCATAGGCGTTTCGCGTCTCGCGTTTGGCGTTTCGCGTTTCGCGGCAGAGACGCGTACCCGGCGCCTGCTAAAATAAGTGGATAGCTGAGGGCGTTGCGGAACGTCACTGAATATGCAGTCCTCACCCGCGAAACGCCAAACGCCAAACGCGAAACGCCGAACGTCATAGAAAACCTCCCGTGGCCAGTCGTTGGGTCAGGCCTTTGAAACGGGTATAAACATCCTGGTACAGGCTTGATGTTCCGTTGTCCGGAATGGTGCGGGAGCTTTCGTCCAGCTTCACAACGCGATCAATCAGATCGCTCAAATTCACGGAGCGATTATTCACCAGATGTTCAACCCACGCACTGTGGATAGCAGCCCCCAACGCGGCACCTTCGGCGGTCGCCAGACAAACAACCGGTACACGGAAAATGTCGGCGCAGATCCTGCGCCAGATTGCGCTCTGGCTGCCACCGCCGGTCAACCGAATTTCCGCTGGCTGAATCCCTAATGAACGAAGCCGGTTCAATCCGTAAGCCAGACCTAAAGTCGCTCCCTCGATAACGGAACGCACCATAATGGATGGCTCCATATTATTCAGGGTCAGCCCATGAAACACAGCCTTCCCATCAGGCAGATTCGGCGTCCGTTCTCCGGTGAGGTAAGGTAAAAAGATCAGGCCATCAGCACCCGGGGGCGCCTTGCTTGCCGCTTCATTCAGCTGTTGGATGCTCCATCCGAAAAGTTTCCGAACTTGTTCGGTGGCAACTGTTACGTTCATCGTGCAAACCAACGGCAACCATTCATCGGTGCTATCGCAAAACGCCGCTACTTCTCCTTCCGGATCAACAATCGGCTCCGTCGAATAGGCGTAAACCGTGCCCGAGGTTCCAAGGCTCGCGGTGACCACTCCGCTTCGGACATTCCCCGTTCCAATGGCGCCCATCATATTGTCGCCTCCCCCCGCGGATACAATTGGGCCCTCTTTCAGACCCCATTCTTTCCTCAGGTCTTCTCTGAGCAAACCGACTGCTTGCCGCGACGAGCCGATCTGGGGCAGTTTTTCGTGAAGAGTTTCATCAATAAATTCAAGAACCGGCTCACACCATTTCCGATTCCTGACGTCTAAAAGACCGGTGCCGGACCCGTCTCCATATTCCATCCGTTTTTCGCCGGTCAGCCAGAAGTTGATATAATCGTGCGGCAACAGGATGCTCCGGACCGAACCATAGTTTTCCGGCTCATTTTCTTTCAACCAGAGGATCTTCGGCGCCGTCCAGCCTGGCAACATTGTGTTGCCGATCAGCTTGATCAGTGCTTGTTCGCCACCGAACTCATCGATGATCTCGCGGCATTGTTCGGCGGTTGATGTATCATTCCACAGTTTGGCCGGCCGGATCACCTCATTCGAGGCGTTCAGAACGACGAGGCCATGCTGCTGACCGCTGACGCCGATGGCCCGAACCTGTTGTTTTCGGTTGCCGAGTTGGGCAAGACAATCTTTGATCGTCTTATCGACCGCATCTACCCAGACGTGCGGCTCTTGCTCCATGTGTCCCGGCGGCAGGTCCGGAATCAGACCGTAGTTCTGTTGAGCGCTGGCAATCGTTTTGCCCTGTTCCAAGTCAACCACGACCGACTTGGTACTCTGTGTTCCGCTGTCGATACCGATGTAAAGCATGGAAAGAGAAAGGAAGGAACCGCAGATTACGCGGATTAGAGAGATTGTTAAAGCGAAAGAAGCAGTGGTAGCGAAACCAAAAAAAAGAATCTGCTGTTAAATCCCCTTTCTGTTTGTTCCCTTTTACGTCGGTGGCACCTCAACCCCCTCCTATCGATGACGGGGACGAGAACGATTGTGGTTGCGGCTATCTCATTCCGGACCTTTGTTTTCGGCATGGTCAAGAAGCTCCTCCACACGCGTTATCGTGTTTCCGATCTGGAAAAAACTGTCTCGTTCTACAAGGATGTACTCGGGTTAAAAGAAGTTCGAAGACATACGTCGCCTCGGGGCTCCGAGCTCGTTTTCTTTAAAGCGCCCGGGAGCGAGGAAGAAATTGAAATTTGTAAATTCGACGGAAGCGGCCCGGTTAAAGTGGGTAGTGATATCACCCATCTCGCATTCGAAGTAGACGATCTCGATGCATTTGCAAAACACGCCGCTTCAAAAGGATACCCACTCTCCGACGGCCCGACCAAGACCGGTAGCGGCGGCGTCATCGCCTTCGTTGACGCGCCGGAAGGCTACGAGATCGAGCTGATTCAGCGTGGGTAGGCTGCCGGTTCCGGGTTCCGAGTTCCGAGCCCGCGTTTGCAGGCGAAGCCGGCGCTAGGGGCCATTTAACCGATATCTTCAACTTTGTGAGATCGAAAATTTCAGAAACCGGACGTCGAACCCCGGGCCATCTGGAGAGGCGGCCATCCGGCCGACTTGGAAGACCGGTGCGCTCAATAGAAAGGTTGTGCGCAACATGGTCCAAGCGCCTGAGCCGGTGTCATACTCGATAATGATCGAGCCGGCCTTTTGCGTGGCTCGTAAGCGGAGTGAAGGGATCGGTGCTGAAAGTTTGACGACTGACCAATCAGAGTAGTCGCGGGTCACAACGGCGCTGATATGCTGAACACCGTCGACAAATTCGATTCCTGTTTTGAGCCAGATCGTTTCGTCGACACGGATCATGAGGCCGGCTTGATCGTACAGCGCGTGATAGTTCCCTTCGAATTCTGTTTCGACCACGAAGTTTCCGGAAACTGTCTGATAGAAGAAATGGCCGTTGTCACGAATGAAACCGTAATGGGTTTTGCGCCAGAAATCGGTTTTTGGGTCTGTAGTTAACGACAGGGATTCGCCGTCGGCGTGCCATTTTGATGGTTTGTTCAGCCAGGTCATTTGTCGATTCGTACGATTTTGTTGATTCATGCGTACTCAGGCCGCTGGAAGGTCAACCCATCCGGCCTTGGCCGGACTGGAAGCTTGCGCCTGCCCGCGCAAATTGATAGTGACAGCTACAAGCCTCTGGCTTGGCCGTGGGTTGACATTCTAGGTCGACGACTCAAGGATCTGCTTCACTGCGCGCGTCTGCTTTGCAATATC
>JBKPCS010000113.1:0-26514 GCA_046727495.1 bacterium
CATAAGCACTCCGATTTCCGCATCGAGGACACACAAAACCATCCGGCCAGCGGCAGGTGGCCAAGTATTTTTGACAAGCCTCTTCGGTGGCGAACTCTGACTGAAATTCGCGCAAGGTTTTCGGAAACGTCGGGCGCACCACCCCATTACACTAGCCCTTGGGGTTTGCTGAAGCAACCGGATAAGCAAGAGTTAGCTAGTCGGGCGGAGCGCGGTGAATCCTCAGCGTTCCGCCTCGAGATTGCGCTCGAAGTCGTGGCCCTACTGTTTTGCAACGCGGGTTCTCGATTCGTTTCCTTTAAAACCTTCTTTGGAAGGTGGAGGGAGTGGGGGTCCACCGGATTCTTTGATTGTGCAGAGGGCAATTGAGGTGACCGTTCGTTCGACGCCAGGAAATTCCCGGATCTTTGCGAGTAGGTTACGCAGGCTCTCCGAAGAATCGATACGGATTTTCAGCAGGTAACTATCTTCGCCAGTAATGTCATGGCATTCCAGAACGTTGGGTTGGGCGCAGAGAAATTCTTCCATCGCTTTTTCATTCTTGCCGGTCGAAATGTTCATAACGCGAACGAACGCGGTTAGAGCCTGATTCACGGCCAACGGATCGATCGACGTGAGATAGGCGCGAATAACGCCATCTCGTTCGAGGCGTTTGATTCGAGCGTGGACCGCGGGCGCGGTAAGCCCGAGTTTTTCACCGACTGTGGCATGCGCAACTCTGGCGTCATTTTGAATAAGCGAAAGAATTTCTAAATCAATGTGGTCCATGGAGGGCTAAAACGGGGCATTTTGTCTAATTTCGTTAAAATCCGCAAGCTTTCACAATCGCCGAAATGTTGACGCCAAGCGCCGTATATGGCTATGGAGAAGCGCAGCCGCTCCCGGCGCGTACTATATAATAAAGAACCTGTTTTTCGCCCCGCCAAACGCTTTTTTATGGATTACAAAAAAACCGATCTCCTGTGGTGGCTGATTCCAGTGTTGGTTAGCACTATGTCGGCCTCGGTGTTCGGCCAGAACCAGTCAGCAACAACTTCTCCGGCGATCGAGCCAGTTCCTTCCGCATCGGCAACAGCGACAGATGCCGCCACGAAAAAGGCGGAGGCTCAACAGACGCTCGCATACGCAAACGCGGCGATTAATTATTGTAACAGGATCAACTCGTTCCCGTTGACGGTCCGGAATTTGGATCGAGAAATCGAAAGAGCGCTGCATGGCGAAGTCGCCGCGAAGAAATACTTAGCTCCGCCGCTTTTCTCGGTGAGCACTCTCAACGTGGACACGGAGTATTACAAAACGAACGCCGAAACCGTACCAGATAGTCTGTCAGAGGCAGATCGAGCGTTTTTTGTTAATCAGGTTCAGAGTCTCAAGGAAACGCAATCGCGGATGAAAGAAGATGTTATCACGCTTGTCGGTTACATTCTGGATAACCAGAGTGCGACGGATGGCGGGGCGAAGGGTCAGCAACTGGTGCAGGATGAGCGGGCTGGAATGAAGGATCTCGCGGAGCAACGCGATATCACGGCTAAGCGAGCACAAACACTGGGGCAGATGAGCGAGATGCTGACGATGCAGGGCGACCCGAGGCGAGAGAAAGTTTATGCGATGCAGGAGGATCTGCAGAATGCCAAAGAGCTGATTTCGTTCTTTTCTTCGCACGGTCCCTGGAAAAGGTCGGACGCTGAGAGCATCCTGGATGCGACGAACAAGCTGAAGGAGTCGTTAGACCGGCATGCTCAGCTGTATACCCAGGATAAAACCGGTTTTCCCGCGATCCTTTTGAAGGCTTCGAATCGTTTGCTGGGCGAGGTCACACAGATTTATGACCAGGTAAGAGCCGAAGGAGCTCCCAGAGCGACGCCGTTGCGATTTCTTGGGGGCGAATATTCAAGCATGGTTAGTGAATATGACTTTGCCATCAGTCCTTAGGTGTGAAGGCCGGTCGGCCTTCTCAACGCCGAGACCGCTGGGATCGGAAATGATGGCTTGCGAAAGGGCAGTAGAATCGAAGGTGCAGCGACGTTGAAAACTCGTCGGGCAGCTCGTCTTCTGATATTTGATCGGTCTATCGGGATCTCCGATGGTGGACTGTTTCTGAGATCGCACTCTCGAACGAGCATTTTTTCCCCAAGCAGCTTGGCAAGCTTCTGCTGGCTCTTGAGTCGGAGGGTGAACCTTTCGGTTCCAGTCGATATGAGCGGGAAGCGTTAACAATGCTGGGATCGCCGGGATCGGCAATAGGAATGGAGGACGAGGACGAGAACGAGGAATCCGGTGAGGTTGATCCTATCAGGAGATGGACCGGCGTGGCCAGGGAGCGAAGAGGGCGACGAGCCCGATGAAAGCGAGTGCGGCCCCGGCCGAACAGACGCCGGTCCATTGCCAATGTGCTAAAGCCGCGGAGCCAATCGCGGAGCCGAGCGCGCCGCCGATGAAATAGCAGACCATGTAGACTGCGTTGATGCGGTTTCGCCGGCCCGGCGAGAGAGCATAAATCCTAGTCTGATTTGAGATCTGATTCCCTTGCACTCCTGCATCCATCAAGAAAACGCCGATTACAAGCCAGAGAAGTTCCGGGTACGGCACGAACCGCTCGGGATGTTGGCGCGGGATGGCGAAAAACAAGAGAACGGCGAGCAGCAGCATCGTTGCCGCCGCAAGAAAATAGACTGTTCGCCAGCCAGTATGAGCTCATACGAAGCCGCTAATTGTTCTCGAAAACAGGATACCGGTCAACAGACCGCTCATCACTGTGCCGACCGTTCTTCCGCGTTTCGCCGGTTTCGCGATCCCTGCTGCGTAGGCAACGATGAACTGCGGAGTGACGCCGATGAGGCCAATGAGATAGCTGGCCAGTATGAGCGCCGGCAAATTTGGAGACAAAGCAGCCGCAAGGAGGGCGAGTGCGGTGCCAGAGATAAACGTGACGATCAGGTTTCGGCGTTCGAAGCTATCGCCAAGAGGGACAACCAATAAAAGACCGCTCGCGTATCCGAGTTGTGTGACGAGGCTGACAATGCTGGTCGTTGAATAGCTTGCACCGAAATGCTCTGCGATGCTAGCTAATAGCGGTTGGTTATAATAGATGTTTGCTACGGTGATTCCCGAGGCAAACGCGAGCAGTAAGATCAGAGAACGTTCACCCAGTTTACCGATAGCGGTCCTGCTTGGGAGCGAGTTAGAGAGTGTTTCGGTTGTCATTCCACGTAACGCGTGAGCGTACGGGGAACGAGTGCTCTGGGAGCTAAGTAGACATTGCTCCAGAATTTCCGGAGATCTGCCAAGTTGAGTCGGGCCAACTTACTGATTAAGAGCTTTTTCCGGCGACGAGGTGATCTCCGTGTCTTCATTTTGACTGTTCAGTCTACTGATGTTCCTGACCTAAAACCAATTCGGAGAGGACCGCAAGCGAAAAAAATAGACCGATCTGTCAAGAGGGTGGCTTTCGAGGTGCGTTCGACGCCCGAAACTGGACCTGTCCCCTTTTGCCTTCGCTCCGTTCGGCCAGGCTGGCGTCGTGGAAATTGTCCGCGCGAATTTCCTTTGGGAACAACGGAAAAAGGGGACAGGTCCCGTTTCGACGGAGAATGGGGACAGGTCCGGTTTGGGCGAATTTCCTTAGGAACGAAGGCAAAAGGGGACAGGTCCGGTTTTGGTTTTGAGCGGGCTGTGCGGTCTAGCGAGGGCAAAGGGGAAAGGAGGAGCAGGGTAATGAGAAGGATTGGAAGATCGGGAAAGAGAACCTAATTTGTGAGGTGACGTGGACGACTCACGGGCGTCGTCCCCGAGGCCATGTCGAATAGGCAGGTCTCGACCCATCAAATTTCACGGGCCCTTTATGGAGAAAAATGAGAAAGCCAAGCGTAGGATCGATCAACTGCGTTCGGAAATCCGCGAGCATGATCGGCGGTATTATCAGGAAGCCGCACCTGCTATCAGCGATCAGGAGTACGATCGACTTTACCGGGAACTTAAGGATCTGGAGGCGGAATATCCTGAGCTGGTCACACCGGATTCGCCGACACAGCGTGTCGGCGGGGCGCCGCTCGAAGCATTTCGACAAATCAAGCATCGCAGTCCGATGCTGAGTCTGGATAACACCTATTCTGAGGAAGAGGTGGCGGAGTTTTTCCGCAGACTGCAACGACTCGTTTCAGGAAAAACGATCGAAACTGTAGTTGAGCCGAAGGTTGATGGGGTTGCTATTTCGCTCTTTTATCGCGACGGCGTTCTGGAGTACGGAGCGACGCGCGGCAACGGAGTGCTTGGCGACGATGTCACACAAAATATCCGCACGATTCGCGTGGTTCCTCTGCGGCTTCGGGCTGGTGCTCCTTCGGAGGTAGAAGTCCGAGGAGAAGTGTTTCTCCCCAAAAAGGTGTTCGCCGCGTTGAATGCGGAACGGGAAGAAGCGGGTGAAACTCCTTTTGCGAATCCACGAAACGCGGCTGCTGGCAGTCTGAAGCAACTTGATTCGACCGCAGTAGCAAAGCGAAAGCTGGGCGCGATCTTTTACGGATTTGGCTTGGTAAGTGGCGATCGCTTGTCGACGCATCAGCAAGCGCTGAAACGGCTTCGGGAGTGGGGCTTACCGTCGCACGAACGCGTTTGGACCGCTAAGTCGGTCGAAGAGGTGATTCACGCGATCAAAGCGCTAGACAAGCTGCGCCATAATTTTCCTTACGAGACCGATGGAGCAGTAGTTAAGGTCGATCGATACGATCTACGCGAAGAGGTCGGGTACACTTCGAAAGCGCCACGATGGGCTATGGCGTACAAGTATCAGCCGGAACGCGCGGAGACCCGTGTGCTTTCAATTGATGTCAACGTCGGTCGATCAGGGAAGTTGACTCCGGTAGCGATTCTCGAGCCTGTCTTTGTCAGCGGCACAACTGTTTCTCGCGCGACGTTGCACAATGGCGAAGAGGTTCGCCGCAAGGATGTACGTGTCGGCGATGTGGTAGTGATCGAGAAGGCCGGAGAAATTATTCCTGCGGTTGTTGAGGTTCTTAAACAAAGGCGTTCCGGAAAAGAGGAACCATTTGAGATGCCGACACGCTGCCCGAGCTGCGGGCACGCAGTGGTTCGGGCGCCGGGACAAGTGGATCTTCGGTGTCCCAACGTGGAGTGCCCGGTGCAAGTGAAACGGCGTCTCGAGCATTTCGCGCATAAAGGAGCGCTCGATATTGAGGGCCTGGGCGAAATGATGGTGGCCCAATTGGTTGAGCATGGGCTGGTAAAGCGGGTCGACCATATCTACGAACTGGATGCCGAAAAACTCGGACAACTTGAGCGGATGGGTGAGAAGAGCATCTCCAACCTGTTGACAGGGATTGAGGCGAGCAAGAAACAACCGCTCTGGCGGCTGATTTTCGGACTCGGGATTATGCATGTTGGCGGAACAGCTGCTCGGGCGTTAGCGGATCATTTCGGAACCCTTGAAGCTCTACAGGCAGCGGCGATGGCGGACCCTCCAGAAGAGCTGTTAAAGGTGCCGAATACCGGGGAAATCGTGGCACAAAGTATTCACGACTGGTTTCAGAATCCGGACAACATCGCGCTGGTGAAAGCTCTGAAGAAGCATTGCCTGAACTTTGGTGAAGCTGATCAGGACGAAAGAACAAGCGATGCATTAAAAGGGACATCGTGGGTTATTACCGGGACCCTGAGCGAACCAAGGACTGTATTTGAAGAATTGATCCGACAAAATGGTGGGCGCGTGGTCAGCAGTGTGAGCAAAAAGAGCGATTATCTGCTGGCGGGCGAAGAGGCTGGGAGCAAGCTGGAGAAGGCGCAGAAGTTCGGCGTGAAGATCGTAGACGAAGCAGCATTTCTTAAAATGATTGGATGTGTGTCGGGCGGCAGGCCCTGCCGCCAAGACTCACGACGACGGGCGCCATGGATTTCGGCGGCAGGGCCCTGCCGCCCTACAGCTCCTTCTTGACTTCCGTGGTCGTCTCGCCTAGCCCTTATCCAATTTTCATGTCCAATCTGATCGCCGGACAGCCCAAATATCGACGTATTGTTTTGAAATTGAGCGGGGAAGCGCTCCGGGAACCGGGAAGTCTCGAGGCGATCTCACCTGCAATTGTGACTGATATCGCCCGCCAAATCGTAGCGGTGAGAGATCTTGGAGTTGAGATTGCGGTTGTGGTTGGAGGCGGAAATATTTGGCGCGGCCTTTCGGCTAATCACGGCGGGATGGATCGCACAACAGCCGACTATATGGGGATGCTTGCCACGGTGATCAATGGAATGGCTTTGCAAAGCGCTCTGGAACAGATGGGCGTTGTGACACGCCTTCAAACAGCGATCGAAATGGCAAACGTAGCAGAGCCGTTCATTCTTAGGCGCGCAATCCGGCACCTTGAGCTAGGCCGCGTTGTCATTTTCGGTGCCGGAACTGGGAATCCGTTTTTTTCCACTGATACCACGGCGGCGCTGCGAGCGAACGAGATTCGGGCAGAAGTCATTTTAAAAGCCACGAAAGTGGACGGTGTTTACGATAGCGATCCAAAAACCAACCCGAAAGCAAAGCGTTACGAGACGGTCAGCTATACTGAAGCGCTGACCAAGCGACTTAGGGTCATGGATTCGACGGCGTTCAGTCTCTGCATGGATAACCGGGTACCAATCATCGTTTTTGACATGACTCGGCCTGACAACATTAAGAGAGTGGTATTGGGCGAGAAAGTAGGTACGCTGGTGGCTGCGGAGGCGTGACGTTCGACGTTTGGCGTTTGGCGGACCGCTAAAAGCTTGACGCGAACATCGAAACGCCTAACGCGAAACGTATTATGGATCCTGACGAGATTTTATTGGAAACAGAAGCGGCGATGGAAAAAGGCGTGGACTATATGGTCCACGAGTTTTCCGGCGTTCGGACAGGAAAAGCGTCACCGGCGCTTGTGGAGAATGTCGATGTGGAAGCTTATGGAACATCGATGAAACTGAAGCAATTGGCCCTTATCTCGACGCCGGAGCCGCGCCTATTGTTGATTCAACCTTTTGACGCCTCTATCACAAAAGATATCGAACGGGCTTTGAAAGAATCGAAGATCGGCATTACCCCGGCGGTAGAAGGAAAGTTAATTCGGTTACCGATCCCTGAGCTGTCGGAGGAGCGGCGCAAGGAGCTGGTTCGTAGCATTCGGCAAATGGCCGAAGAGGCGCGGGTGCGGGTTCGTGCGAGTCGCCGCAATGGTATTGATGAAATCAAGAGACTCGAGCGAGATGGTAAGATCACGGAAGACGAACGCCGTGATCTGGAAGAAGAAGTGCAGAAGTTGACCGACAAATTCGTCAAATCAATCGACACTCAGGTCGATGCGAAGGAAATCGATATCATGAAAGTATGAAGCGTATCTCGGTTGGGCTGTTAGCCATTGTTGTATTGTTAGTCACCGGACCAGTTGAAGCACAAACCTCGAGAGCGCACCGGAGAACATCGCCACCGCCGTCCAACGTGCCGAGGCCTGCTCCCGAATTTACTTGGAGCGGTGTGAACGGGAAGGTTCAACGATTGCGCGATTTGCGCGGGCATCCGGTAGTACTGATCTTCGCTGAGCGCCCGTTGCAAAGAACGTTTATCAAACAAGTAAAACAGCTGAATCGGCGAGCCAAAGAGCTTGCCGCGCGTTACACCTTGTTTTTCGTGGCGTTTACCAAAGAGACGGGCTTGATCACGCACACGGATATTCCGTTTGTAATTCTGCCCGATCCGGGAACGGTCGCAGACGAGTATCGAGTTGGCGATTTTGGGATCGCGGTGATCAGCCAGGATGGGAACGTAGATTATGCGACCGATCGGGTCATAACTGGTCAACGAGTGTTGGATGTGATTGTTAATAGCTACCAACAACAGTTGGCTAATCGGAGATCGCAGCTAGTGCCGCCGGCGGCACCCGCCGCTCCGGCGCGGCACTAATGGGTGGCAGCCATTACTATGTGCCCGAGCTACAGCTGAACAGGCTGCATTAGGAATATTTTGTTTTTCGCAACCCGTGCAGAGAGGTTCTCCCATCGAGGGGCTTGCGCGGCAACTTGAGAATGTTAATAAGGGTGCAGTTACGCGCTGGACGGTCGAGCTGGGAAGCTTAACCCACGGTGAAGCTACCCAGAATGCTTTCGGGGTTCGGGGGGATCAGCCGGTTAGATTATTTTGGCAGGGCGTAGCGCTCCACCATATGTTGATCTTATGCCGAAATACCGGCATATCGCCCTTTTTCAAAATCCCTCCAGCGGTAGCGCGAGTCCGGAAGCTCGAAGGCGCATTCGCGAGCGGCTTTCGAGTATCTGCGAATCATTTGAGGAAACACTGGTTGATTCGGCGCAGGCACTTTCGGAAGAGGCAAAGGCAAAAGTGGACACTGGACCCGACTTGATGGTTGTGGCTGGCGGTGATGGGACTGTCCGCGAAGTCGCTTCGGCGATTGTTGGGAGGAAGGTTCTGCTGGGTATTGTTCCGCTTGGTACCTTTAACAACCTTGCACTGAGTCTGCGGATTCCGCATGTCGTTGACGCTGCGTGCGACTTGATCGAGGAAGGAGCAGTCCGCACGATCGATGTTGGAATCGCTGACGATCGTCACTATTTTTTTGAGGCGGCTGGTGTTGGCGTCGACGCAGAAATGTTCCCTATTGGAGAAGCTGTAAAGAGCGGTCGATTCGATGCAATCTGGCGGGCGGTGCGATTAGCGCTTGGATATTCACAGGAAACAGTGAGGCTTCGGTTTGATCGCTCGGTTGCAGAAGCCTACGCGAGGTCGTTCCGCGGTGTCTCTCCGATGGGCCGGCGGCGAAAGCGGTTTCGCACAGCTAAAACTGCGGTCCGGCTACGATGCTCTTTTGTCGCGGTCGGCAACGGCGCGTACTACGGCAGCAATTTTACCGTCTGTCCTGGTGCACTAGTGGATGACGGACTGCTTTCAATTTCGGTGTTCCGCGATTTCAGCAAACAGGAATTGATCCGGCATTTCTGGTCGATCGCGCAAGGGCAGCGAGCATACAATCCTAAGCTTGAAATGTTCACGGCGCAGTCGGTGGAAATCCTTTCCAGGAGATCACTGGCGGTTCATGTAGACGGGCATCTGATAGGAACGACGCCGGTAAGATTTCGCGCGTTACCGAAGGCGTTGCGGGTGGTAGCGAGGGAATGAGTGTGAGAGGTGAAGAGCCAGCACCACCTATGCGAAACGCCAAACGCGAAACGTCTACTGGGGGGAGAGCACGCTTAGAGCTGCTCTGGCAGCTGATGTCCGGGTTTCGACACCGAGTTTGGTGAAAAGATTGTTCGCGTGTTTCTTAACAGTATTGATCGATGAATCGAGGATGATCGCGATTTCAGGATTGGTCTTTCCTTCGGTCATCCAATAGAGCACCTCCGCTTCTCTTGCTGTCAGTCCAAGAGCCAGGAGCGCCTTTGGACCATTGTCACCGTTTCGATGTTCGATTCGCATCAAAGAAAGGTTACCTGACTTGGAGATGGAAAAGTTGCTAATTTCAATTTCGCCCCGTTTCTTGTGAGTGACCTGGAACGGCTTTTGGCTTTCGTTTCCTGCCAGCCAATTCTTGAGATCGGTGGGGAGCGTCGAATGGGAAGACTGTGGGAAGAACGTGTCCAACAAGATCCTGCTCTGGCGTGTCGCAAACAGGATGTCCCCCTGTTTATTTGCAATGATCAGAGCTTGTTCGAGAGAGCTTTCGAGCTGTTTTTCCGCGTCAAGTCGCAGGTCGATTTCTTCAGCTAACTGTTGGTTGATCTGGCGAAGATGCTGATTGGCTGTTTCCAGCTGGGCTTGCAGATCGCAGATCTTGAGATGGGTTTGTACGCGGGCCTGCACTTCTTCCGGCTGAATCGGCTTGGTTAAGAAATCGACTGCGCCCGCCTCGAACGCTGCTAGTTTCTGGGCCAGTTCGTCAGCCGCCGTCATCATGATGATCGGAATTCTCTTCCAGGCCTCTCTGGATTTGATTCGCCTGCATGTCTCGATGCCATCCATATCGGGCATCATCAGATCGAGCAGGATCAGATCAGGCAACTCAAGCTCGAGCTGCTCGATGCCGCGGGTTCCACTGTCTGCTACAAGGACCCGGAATCCGGCATCATTCAGGAACCCAAGCACAACGCCCACGTTTGCGGGCACATCATCTACTACCATGACGGTTTTCATGAGACTTTCTCTAACGATTGATTTTGCTGGATCGCGGTCTGGAGAATGCACTCGAGCGCGGTCATTCGAAACTCGGCAAGGACGACCATCAGTCGGTCACAAAAGATTTGAGCCTGGGGCCAATCGGCGCGGACTTGTGCGATGGCGTCGCGCAGAGCCATGACATCGCCCCGCTGCGCTCGATCAAGGAGATCAAGGAGGATCTCGGTAGGGGGCAAAGGTTCCGAGATTGGTCTCTCGGTTGCCTGCTCGGAATCGAGGAACATAGATGTTTGATCTGTGGCCGCGGTCGCCTCTTCACGTTGTCCGATCCAACGGATATGCAGATGCTTGCTCAGAACGGTCAGGAGATCATCCTCCTTGACTGGTTTTGCGACAAAGTCATCGAAACCGGAAGCGGTGGCATTGTGCCGATCGTCTTCATAGACGCTTGCAGAAAAAGCGATCATAACGATTCCGGTCATCTTTGGGTTTGCCCGGATTTCGCGACAGAGCGAATGCCCATCCTGTGTCGGCATTCGGATGTCTGAAATGATTGCGTCGAAAGGTTGGGCATTGGCTTCTGTTATCGCGTCGTCGCCGGAAGCTGCTGTTGTGACCTCGAATCCGATATCCTTTAAGAGCTCTTCGAGAAAGTAGCGGCTCGCTGGGTTATCATCGACGACGAGAATCCGTTTGCGGTCGCCTTCGTATCCGACAATGCGCTCTGCTGGAAGCGCGCCGGTGGCCGAGGTTGCTGGCGTT
The DNA here is from genome assembly GCA_046727495.1 of bacterium. Taxonomy (GTDB): domain Bacteria; phylum Verrucomicrobiota; class Verrucomicrobiia; order Chthoniobacterales; family JAFAMB01; genus JBKPBY01. The sequence goes on from JBKPCS010000113.1 coordinate 10,919, forward strand.
GCAGGGAGATCGAACCAGAAGACGCTTCCTTTTCCGAGCGTGCTCGAGACGAACAGATCGGATCCCAAAATGCGTGCGAGCTTACGGCTAATAAACAAGCCGAGACCGGCGCCCTGGTTTGCGCCGTCGTTGTTTGATGCTTGGAAGAAAGGTGTAAAAAGCTTTGGCAGATCTTGTTCCGGTATTCCTTTTCCAGTGTCGGCGACTTTGAATCTTATGCGATCTTCGGTTCCGTAAACATGCAACAGCACTTCGCCTCTGGGCGTATGTTGGATGGCGTTGTTCGCCAGATTATAGAGAATCTGTTTCAAGCGAAGAGAATCAGTTTCAATCCACTCAGGAACCGATCCATCGACGGTGTAGGAGAATCGGAGGTGTTTACGCCGTGCGCGCAGCTGGAATTCTTCAACCAGCGATCCCAGCAGGTGCCGGATCTGAACTGGATGAACGGATCGAGTTATCGCGCCTGACTCGACTTTTGAAAGATCCAACACCTCGTTAATCATCTCCAGCAGATGTTCGCCGCTGTTCAGAATCGTTCGCAGCTTGTGTTGTTCTTCTGGCGACCGGTTAGGCTTTCGGAGCAAAAGCTGCGCATAACCGAGGATGCTGTTCAGTGGTGTGCGCAGTTCGTGGCTCATGTTAGCAAGAAACGCGCTCTTCGCACGGTTGGCGGACTCCGCGGCTTCTTTGGCTTCACGCAGCCGCTCTTGTCCTTCCTGGAGGCGCTCCTGGCTCTGGCGAAGCTCTGCTGTTCTCTGTTCGACAACTGCGATGAGCTCGTATGCTCGTCTGCGCAGGTGAAACAGTCGCCATTGAATAAAGGCGGCGACTAACAGTATCCCAACGATGGCATAAATGGCGTACATCCATGTAGTGCGATACCAGGGCGGCAGGATGGTCAGCGGCAGGATGTATTCCTTACTATTCACACCGTCCACATCCTCGGCCAGGACATGCAGCGTGTAGTGGCCTTCTATCAAGGAACCGGATCGCCAGATTGGTTCCGCCTGAAACGGAGTCCATTCGGAATCGATGCCATCAAGTCTGGTTTTGAACCGCACTGGCGTTGCCTCTTTGAAATGATCGGTCGCAAACCGAATGCTGGCATCTCGCTTCTCGTAAGGCAGAACCAGACCACTCGCCGGAAGCTCCAGCATTTCGCCGGTCTTCGCCGTCGCGGTCCGGGGATAGAGATTAAAGGTGCCGGAAGCATCGGCGAATTTTGGCGGCGCAAGCCGGATGATTCCTGTTCTGCCGTAGATCCAGAGTATCGGGCCAGTTTCTCCGGTTTCTTGAAATATGTCTGTGACATTCCCAACAAAGGTGGTCAATGCAACCGGCAGAGACTTCTTCTTGCCATCTGGGCCGATCGAGTAGATCCGGCTGCCGACCGGCGGCCAATGTGTGTCGCGATCGAGCGATTCAGCGACCCAGAGCGAATCGCTGGTTAGGTCTGGACCGACCGCCCTCAGTCGCCCGTGATTGCCGAGCGTCTGCTGGGTAAATTGGTTGGTCGCGTCGTCATATGTGTAGGCGTCGCGAGTTGTGTTGAACAAAAGTTGTTGACCTCGCCGTTCTATCCAAGTGAACCCTGCGGTGGAGGGATATCCTGCGGTCCCATCAAAGGATTCGGCGGTTACACCGCCAAACAAAGGAATGGCATCAGGATCGAATCGGATTCTGTAGAGACCATTGTTCAGTGTCGTGAACAAGACGCTTCCTTTGTGGGATTCAACAATCGAACGGAGTTGTTGGCCAACAAAGGGAAGAACGCCCTCATCGTACCATCCGCCATTGCGAAAATGGATTGCGCCGAGTCCGTTGTTGAAGGCAAGAAAATAGCGATCGGGATCGGCGACAGAAGGTTCGATCGCGAAGATAGTGTCAGGAGCGGCGTACAACAGGCGCGATCTGCTATTCTCTGACATTGCCAAGATAGTGTCGGGAGCGCTGTACAACAGGCGCGATCTACCATTCTCTACCAGAACTAGCTCATTGCCATTTCCTACAAGGAGCCCGCTCGGATGGGTGGCAAGCGCCCACACGCTGTTGTCGACGCCCGGCACTTTTTCAAATCGTGAAGATTCGCCTGCCGTTGTTGCGCTCTTAAGACGATACAGCCCTGACCGAGTACCGACATAGATAGTGCCGGCAAACCGTTTCAGGATCAGGCAGTCGCTTCGACTAAGACCGGTTTGGAAATCGAATAGGGATACCGAGGAAGACATTTCAACTCTTGTGACACCTCCGTCGCCGCAGACCCAGGTTCCGTTGTAGCGGTCAAGGGCCAGATTCCAGATAAAGGAGTATGGGAAGCCGTTTTCTTCGTAGAACGAGCCGACACAATGACCTTTGCTGTCGATTACTACCAGTCCGCGTCGAATTGCTAAAAGCATTTGCCCTGCGGGGAGCGTCAGAGCGCCTTGAACCGGCTGGTCGATTAACGCTGCATCGATCTCTGTCTCAAACGGCTCTAACTTGTCTGCCACGAGGCGGAAGACGCCTTTGGTGCGGCTGACAACGAACAGGCTGCCAGGGTCGGGCTCCAGGACTGCCTCTACGCGTGATTCATGCAGCACTGGGTTGTCCGAGACGGTCACCGCTTCGGTCCCGCGGATTTCGTAGAGCGGATTGTCTGGTGCATGGATAAAGATACGATCGTTAGAGGCAAAGGCTTTCCAGGAGCGAGGACCGTATGTTTCTGTCTTGGTCGGCCAGGGAACTAGAGAGAATTGGGTGCCGTTAAAAACCAGAACTCCTTTCTCATAGGGAAAATAAACACTTTTTCCTATTGCGATCGCGCTTCGAACGATTCCAAGCGGCTTGGCGGATACCGGCACTCGATCGATCAACGACTTGAATTGGTAAGAGCCACCTTGTGGAATCAACCGGCCAATGTCGTCAACTCCGCCGACCCAAATAGTCTGGTTTGAATCGATGGCGAGCCCTTGGACCACGATGCTATTGGGGACGGGAATCGTTTGCCAGTTTTGCCCGTCATAGGTCAGGATGCATTCCTGGTTTCCAAAAAGCATCATGCCGTTGTGATCTTGAACGGCGCAAAAGACCTGCGGTTCTGACTGAAAATCTACGGCTGTGAAACTATGGAACAGCGGTCTTCCGAACTCGAAACGGCTGGTGGCGTTTGCAATCAGCGGGAGGGCCAAGAAGACGAGAAAGAGGCCGATTCGTACAGCCATTCGGTACACTCGTATTCCCATCTGGGCAAATCTGCCTGAGCTTGGGCGCGCGGTCACTAACCCATTAGTAGTACGTTTTGCAGCAGGAAGCGATGCAAAGGTATAGGTTTTGGGAGGGCGCTATTTTGATTCCACGGCTTTGCCGCTTTTTACGATAGCGTTTTCCAGAATCTTTTGGATAGCTGCCATGCGGAACTCGGCGGCTGGAAACCGGACTCGTTCGCAGAAAGATCGAAGAGCTGAGTTCGAGGATTCGAGCTTATCGAGCTCGTCACGAAGCGCCATCACATCACCATGTTTTGCCAGTTCCATGAGTTCGGTCAGCGCTTCGAGCGTAGGGAGCGGTTCAGTGAGAGGCGTCTGGACAGCTTCGTCGATGGTGGCAAACGTTTGCGCGGCTACTTTGGTGCCGTTGGTACCTTTGCGAATCCAATGGAGATTCAGGCGTCGTTCCAGAACATCGAGGAGCTCCTGTTCTTTTACCGGTTTCGGCACGAAATCGTCGAATCCAGACAACGTTGCCTGGTGGCGATCGTCCTCGTAGACGCTGGCTGACGAAGCAATCAATTTCAGATCTGTCTGCTCTGGTTTAGAGCGAATCTCGCGGCACATGGAGTGTCCGTCCTTGGTGGCCATCCGGATATCAGAGATCAACGCGTCGAATTTTTCTTTTCCAACGAGTTCAAGTGCGGCCTCGGCGGAAGAGGCTACTTCGACATCGAATCCTACATTTTGAAGTAGTTCATGAAGGAAATTCCGATGTGCGTCATCATCGTCGACCGCAAGCAATCTTCGGCGTTTCCCTTCGTAACCAACGATCTGATCTTGCAGTGCTCCATCTTTAGCTGGAGCAACAGGTTCACATGGAAGCTCAAACCAAAATCTGCTTCCAGCTCCAAGCTTGCTTTCGACTCGCAGATCGCCTCCGAGTAAAGCAATGATGCGTTTGCTGATGTGCAGGCCCAGACCTACACCGGAGGCGGCCTGGTCGTTATTCGACGCCTGGTAAAATGGTCTGAAAAGGCGAGGCAGATCTTCGCTCGGGATTCCGCATCCAGTATCCTTTACTTCAAACAGGATTCGGTCACCGGTTCTCAAAACTTGCAGAGAAACCTCACCGCGATCAGTAAACTTGATTGCGTTTCCAATGAGATTGTAGAGCACTTGCCGCAATCGAACCGGATCTGTCACGATCCAATCGGGAAGCCCTCCGCCCGTTGAGTAGGTGAAACGCAGTTCCTTTTGCTTGGCGCGCAATTGAAGTTCCTCGACCAAGGCGCTCAACATTTTCTGGAGTTGGACAGGGTGCGGGCTGGTCGAGACGGTACCGGCCTCGATTTTCGACAGGTCGAGGACTTCATTGATCATTTCGAGGAGCTGTTCGCCGCTCCCTAAAACTGTCTTGAGTTTTCGTTTTTGTTCCTCGGTCTGACCAGGACTGCGCAGCAGCAGCTGGGTATAGCCCAAGATGCTGTTCAAAGGCGTGCGGAGCTCGTGGCTCATGTTAGCGAGAAAAGCACTTTTGGCGCGGTTCGCGGATTCAGCTGCTTCTTTTGCTTCCCGCAGCCTGTCTTGTCCCTCGCGAAGCCGTTCCTGGCTCTGCCGCAATTCTGCGGTTCTCTGCTCGACAATGGAGGCGAGCTCCTGCGCTCTACGGCGCAGGTTATAAAGCCGCCACTGAACGAACGCAGCGATCAATAGTATTCCCCCGACGGCATAAAGCGCGTACATCCAGAGCGAACGGTACCATGGAGGAAGGATTGTCAGGGCGAGCGTGTATTCCTTGCTTTTGACTCCGTCGACATCGTCGGCCGCAACATGGAGTTTATAGTGGCCCTCATTCAACGGACCGGAGCGCCAGATCGGCTCGGTTTGCAACGGAGTCCAAGCTGCGTCGACTCCATCGAGCTTGGTTCGGAATCGGACAGGCGTAGCCTCATTGAAATGGTCAGTGGCAAACCGGATATTGAAATCCCTTTTCGCGTACGGGAGCGTGAGACCGGCAATGGGGAGCTCCAGTGTCTCACCGACTTTTGTTGTCACTGTTCTAGGATACAGATTGAATGCGTCAGCCGTTTGTACAAGAGTTGGAGGCGCCAGCCGGACGATACCGTTTCTACCGTAGATCCAAAGGACGATGCTCCCGTCGTTCCGCTCCTGAAAGATATCGGTTACGTCGCCGAGAAAATTGGCTAGTGCCCGGGGCAATGCAATTTTCTTACCTTCAGCGGTAATCGAATAGATGCTGCTTCCAGCCGGCGACGATTGCTGGCCGCGATCTAGCATGTCCGCGACCCAGGTAGAATTATTGGCAGGATCAGGAGCCACTGAAGCCACCCGCCCATGATTGCCTAACTTTCGTTCGCGAAATTGATCGGATGACGCGTCGTAAAAGTAAACTGCGCGGGAGCCGAAGAAAATGATCTTGTCACCTTTGCGTTGGATGATGGTGAACCCGGTTGTGGCGGGATAACCTGCGGCACCGTTCTTTGATGAGATACTGGCTCCGGCAAAAAGGGGGCTGGCGGCTGGATCGAATTGTACTCTGTACAAGCCTGCGTTGAGGGTAGTGAGCAGGAGAGATCCTTTTTGAGTTTCAACGATCGATTCGACCTGCCGGTCAAAGCCAGTAAAGCGCCCCTCATCGATCCATGCGTCATCCTGGAGGCGGCCGGTTCTAAGCCCATTCGCCAACCCAAGGTAGATCCTCGCGGGATCAACAATTGATCGCTCGATTGCGCGGATATTATCTCCCGCTTCATAAAGCAAGCGTGCCACGCCATTCTTGATAAGAACCAGTTTGTCTTTGCTGGCGACGAGCAAACCGTTTGCGTGAACCATTAGCGCGTAGACTGGAGCGTCGACGTCCGGAATTTTTTCGAATCGGGCAGATTCATTTGCGGTTGATGCAGCACGTAACCGGTAGAGCCCCGATCGAGTCCCGACGTAGATTCTGCCTTCGAAGCGTTCCAGGGTCAGACAATCGCTCTTTCCGAGGCCGGTCTGAGCATCGAAAATTGATACTGCTGACGATAGCTCTACCCGTGCTGCGCCGCCGTCCCCGCAAACCCATATCCCACCAGAATGGTCCAGAGCGATGTTCCAAACACCGGAGTATGGAAAACCGTTCTCTTGATAGAATGAGCCGAGACAACGTCCTTCACCATCTAGGAGGACCAACCCTCGTTGGGTTGCAATCACCATTTGGCCATTAGGAAGGTCGCGGGCTGCCTGAACGGGTTGTTCCTTCGTGGCAATATCTACATCGGTTTCGAAAGGCCTGAGCTGGTTAGCAGCAAGATGCCAAATTCCTTGGGTACGCGTAACCAGGAGGATTTGCCCTGGCTTAGGCTCCAGAACTGCCTGAACAAGCGAGTGTCGCAGGACCGAGTCGTCCACCACTTGAATCAGTTCCCGGCCGCGAACTTCATAGAGAGGATCGCCCGGGGAATGGACAAAGATACGCTCACGAGACGCAATCGCTTTCCACGATTGGATCCCAGAACTCTCCGGTTGTGACGGCCATGGGATAAGCGTGAATTGGCCGTTGTCGAACACCAGGATGCCTTTCTCGCAAGAAAAATAGACCTTGGTCCCTCTTGGGATTACATCTCGTATCCTTCCAAACGGTTTTGCGGAAGCTGGTACTTGGTCCAAGAGCGATTTGAATCGATAAGATCCGCCGTGTGGGACGAGTTGACCGACTTGGTCGACGCCACCGACCCAAATTTTATCGTTTGAATCGATGCCAAGTCCAAATATGAAGCTGCCACCAGGGACAAGAATCGTCTCCCAGTTTTGCCCATCGTAGCTGAGAACGCATTCGGTGTTTCCGAATAGCATCAAGCCATTCCGATCTTGAATGCCGCAGAGGATCTGGGATTCCGTTTGGAAGTCAACATCGGTGAAATTGTGAAACAGCGGTTTGCCGAACTCAAAGCGGCCGCCGGCATTGGCACTTAACGGAAAAGCGACAAGTGAAAGAAGGAGCCAAGTCCATCCGGCTAAACGATCCAATCTCACCATTGAGAGCAATTTGCCTGAGCTTGTGCGGACGGTCACTAACCCGTTAGTAGTACGTTGGGGAGCGGGAAGCGAGGCAAAGTTGAAGGAGGGTCCAATCGTTATGGTAGATAAAAAAATAGCGGCTGCTCCGTCCACCGGGCCGCGACGAATCTCGACCCTATCGTCGGTGGCCACTCGACGGCAGCGTGCCTTAACCCACAACCGTTCGACTGGACGATTTTGCTAACGCGGTTTCCAGAATCTTTTGGATTGCGCTCATCCGGAATTCGGCGGCCAATAATCGGATCCGCTCGCAGAACGTACCATGGATCGGGCTGGAAGAATCGAGGCGCTCGATTTCGTCGCGCAGACCCATCACATCACCTCTTTTTGAGAGGGTCATGAGCTCGTCGAGGATTGACGGCGGGGGCAATTCCTCCGCCAAAGGCTTCTCAATCGCCTCTTCGACAGTCGGGAATTTCGATATCGGGTGGGCACCCTTCCGATCTTTCAGAATCCATTGCAGCCTGAGATGACGACCGAGAACATCAAAGAGCTCCTGTTCTTTGACCGGCTTCGGAACGAAATCATCGAACCCGGCCTGCATTGCTTTATGCCGGTCGTTTTCATACACGCTTGCTGACGACGCGATCAGATTCAGGTGCGCGAGATCCGGGTCTGACCGGATTTCGCGGCAAACGGAATGGCCATCTTTTACCGCCATTCTGATGTCAGAAATCAATCCATCGAACCTTTCGCGATGAACCAGCGCCAGACTTTCATCACCAGATGACACGGCCTGGACGTCAAATCCCACGCTCTGCAAAAGCTCTCGCAGGAAATTGCGATTAGCGGCGTCATCATCGACTATCAATAGTTTTCGCCGATGTCCGATGTAGCCGACGATCTGGACTGACCGCTCGCCTCCTTCCGGAGCAGCCGCGATCTCGCAAGGCAACTCGAACCAGAATCTGCTTCCGGTTCCGAGAGTGCTTTCAGCAAAGAGCTCGCCTCCAAGCAAAGTAATAATGCGTTTACTAATGTGCAGGCCGAGCCCGACTCCGGACGCTGCTTGATCATTGTTCGATGCCTGGAAGAATGGCGCGAAGAGGTGCGGCAAGTCTTCTGCCGGGATCCCTTTGCCAGTGTCTTTAACCTCGAATCGGATGCGATCCTTGACCCGTTGTACGCGAAGAGCGACCTCGCCGGGGTCAGTGAACTTGATCGCATTTCCGATCAAATTATAGAGCACCTGCCGGAGGCGGACCGGATCGGTCGCGACCCAATCCGGAAGCGCGCCGCCGGTGGAATAAGTGAAACGAAGCTGTTTTTGTTTAGCGCGGAGTTGAAGCTCGTCGACTAGGGATCCAAGCAGTTTTTGAAGCTGAACTGGATGTAGGCTGGTTGTTGCTGTTCCAGCCTCGATCTTTGATAGATCGAGGACTTCATTGATCATCTTCAAAAGCTGTTCTCCGCTACCTAGAACAGTCTTTAGCTTCCGCTTCTGGTCTTCTGTCTGGATCGGGCTACGCAGCAGCAACTGGGTATAGCCAAGAATGCTATTGAGCGGGGTACGCAGCTCATGACTCATGTTAGCCAGGAAAGCGCTCTTGGCGCGGCTGGCAGCCTCGGCGGCCTCCTTTGCCTGAAACAATCTCTCCTGGCTTTTCTGCAGCTCGTAAGTCCTATCATCGACCACAGCGACCAACTCTCTTTCACGGACATGATGCCGCCAGGTTCGCCAACGTACGTAACCGGCAACCAGTAGAATCCCGCCGATAAGGTAGAGTACGTACATCAAAGGGCGCCGATACCAAGGCGGCTTAACTCCGATCGGGACCACTAACTCTTCGCTTTCAATTCCGTCGCTGTCCTTTGCGACGACATGCAGCTTGTATTGACCCTCATTAAGGGATCCGGATTGCCAAACTGGATCGGTAAGGAGTGGTGTCCATTGTCTATCGACGCCTTCGAGCCTTGTTCGAAAACGAACAGGGCTATCGAATCGGTCAGTGGCAAATCGGATGCGGAAGTTACGTTTTTTGTAAGGGAGCTTCAGGGGGCGGCCTCCGCTCGGAAGTGCGAGTGCACTGCCATTCTGGGTCACGACCTCTTGGGCATAGATATGAATTGGAGCAGAGGGTGCGAGTTTGTCGGGGTTTTCGATTCGCGCGATACCGTAGGTTCCCGCTAACCAAAGAAGCGTGCCCGTTGCGGTTTTCTCCTCATAAAACTGTTCGACTTGGCCGATGAAATCAGAAACAGCGAAAGGCAGCTTCCATACCTCACCTCTGTCGCCCAAACCAAATAGCTCTTTCGGGGTGTCGTCGGATTTCGATGGATCTTGCGGCTCGGTTTGCAGCCAGAGACGATTCCCAGCCACTGCGGTTGCGCCCAGCGTCTCGAGTTTCTGTTTCCCGAGATGTTTTGTAACCAACGCCAAATCCTGGAAGCGGTGTTCCTTTTGATTGTAGAGATAGGCACCATCGCCGGTCTTAAACAGAATTTGATTACCCCAGGGGACTACCCGAGTCCTTCCGCGTGGGTTAGGCGCGTTTGCGACAGTCGCAAGCGATTCGGCGGTGACATTTTCGAAGGGTTGATTCGATGCGAAGTTCGGCTCTATGCGGAAGAAACCAGCATTGAGAGTAGCAAGATAGAGATCCCCGTCATCAGCCTCTGCAATCCAGTGAACGTCTTGGTGGAAATTCTTGAGGCGCCCTTCATCAATCCATCCACCATTGTGAAAGCGGATCGACCCAATTCCATCATGGAACGCGAGGAACACCCGATTGGGTTCCTTCGCGGAGCGAGTCAGGTGGTATACCGGCGAAAAGGAGGTCAAAATGCGATGAACAGACGAGCCTTTTATCTCTTGAACACCATCGCTCGTTGCTACCAGAAGCTCGCTATCGAACGGCGCAATGGCATGGATTGAAGAGTCTACACCCGCGACTCGCTCAAATCTCGGGGCAGACGTCGCGTCCGGCGCAGTGATCAGCCGATACAAACCGTCCTGCGCCGCAGCAAACAGGTTCTCTTCCTGCCGCACGATTTGCAGCATCGTCGAATGCCCCAGTCCGCTTGCTGCGTCGAAGACAGAAACGCTTGTAATCGGCTGCAGTCGAATGAGATCGTTCTCGCCTCCGAGCCAGAGGCCGTCGGACCGATCATTGAAAATGGTTGAGGGCGAGCTGGGTAAACCGTTGCTGATAGAAAAAATCCCGTGCAACGATCCTTCCGAGCCCAAGAGAACAACTCCGTAGCGATCGAGAAGAATAGCTAAGTCTCCGTTGAGAAGAGTCGCCGCCGTAAGAACTCTCCATTTGGAAAAAGCGGCGTCCGCTGCCGTCTGGAAGGGTTGAACTGAATGCCCTTTGAGTTCAAAAATACCTCGATCGCGGGTTACCAGCAGTATTTGGCCTGTCTTCGATTTGAGAGCGGCCTGAACGCGAGTGTCGCTAAGCTGATTCGCGGGAACAATCTCGGAGAAGCGATTGCCGGTGAGTTCAAAAAGCGGCGTCGACGATGCATGAGCGAATAGTCGATCATCTACAACTGATACCCGCCAGACGTTGTCGGAATGAACGGGCCAAGGTGTGAATTCCAACCGTCCTTGCAGCGGTGAGTACAGGCCTTGGTCGGTGAAGAAATAAACTTTATCAGTTGCGAACGCCCTCCATACGGGTCCAGATCCCGAAGCCAGATTGGCGATCGGTTCGAATGAATAATTACCATTGTGCAATGCGAGCTTCCCGGTCTGGTGTACTCCCCCGACCCAAATCGTGCCTGCTTTGTCCATCTCCAGTCCACGGACAAGCGCTGTGTCGCCGACCGGAATCGTGGTCCATGTGGAGCCGTCAAATTCGAGGATGCAATCTTGACTACCAAAAAGCATCCGGCCTTGGCTGTCCTGAGTCGCAGCGTGGATGGGAGAGTCGCCGTGATAGTCTCTCGTGGTAAAGTAGCGAAACAGCGGACGACCTAAGCTCGAAGCATCGCCTGAGGGGGCTCCATGAAGAAGTTGGCAGAAAAAGACGAAGTAAATGGGCCAAAGATGCAGTCGAATAATCCTAAACACACGCAGCTCACCTTGCCTGAAAAGGAGACCTCGGTCAGTACTACTTTAGTGTAAGTGAGAAATGCCCACAATAGCCTAACGTTCGCGCATTGTTCAGCTAGCAAGAGAAAAACTTATGTCGAAGAAAACCACATCCGAAAAAGAGAGAGGTCACTCCCAAGGCGCGTCCGCTAAGTCCGACGATTCGATGCCGGCCCCGGAGAAGGGACACATCGGAAAAGACAAAACTGACTCCGAGCCTACTTCTGGACAACATTAGGATGGCATCGATATGCCGGAGTGCTGGCGGCCGAGGCGGCTCGACTGGACTGGCCGAAGCTCCTGCCGGGCTCCAGGCATGGCCTAACCCAAAAAGACCACTCCAAAGATCAGGTGCGCACTGAAACCTGGTCTGCCTGGAATTTCAGCCTTTCCATTTGCGTTAGCGCTCTGGAGGACCGACTTTTGTGGCCCCATATGACGCTGACCGAGAAGATAATGGCCAGGGCAAGCGGCCGTAGCCGCGTTGAAGCAGGAGAAAATGTTTGGGTCGAAACCGACATTCTTTTGACCCACGACGTTTGCGGCCCTGGCAGCATCGGTGTCTTTAAACGGGAATTCGGGAACGACGCGAAAGTCTGGGACCGGAAAAAGATCGTTATTATTCCGGACCACTACATTTTCACGACCGACCGGTTATCGAATCGGAACGTGGATGTGCTACGTGAGTTCGCGAAAGAGCAAGACCTTCCGTATTTCTATGATGTGATCGACGATCCGGAGGGACACTGGACGTTCGATGCCGAACGCGGTCAGGTGAAACGGCAATACGGTAAACGTTACCAGGGTGTTTGCCATACAGCCCTGCCGCGCCGAGGTCATGCCCGCCCCGGCGAAGTTTTGTTCGGGACCGATTCACACACCTGCATGGCAGGAGCGTTTGGGGAGTTTGCGACAGGGATCGGCAATACGGATGCAGGATTTATATTGGGAACTGGCAAACTGCTGGTGAAGGTCCCAGAGACAATGCGTTTCTATTTAGAGGGGGAGCTGCCGAGGGGGGTGATGGCAAAGGATGTGATCCTCAACGTCATCGGTGACATTGGATTCGATGGAGCTACCTACCGTGCAATGCAATGGGAAGGGCCCGGCGCATCAGCATTGGATATCGATGATCGCATGACGATCGCAAATATGGCGATCGAGGCTGGCGCCAAGAACGGAATTTTTCCTGCTGATAAAAAGACTTTCGCCTACGTCGACAAGCGAACGCGGGTCAACGGTACGAAAAGCGACTACGAACCGGTAGAAATCGATCAGGAGCAGAAGTTCGTGTTCGACAGAGTGTACGATCTTTCCAAACTTGAGCCGACAGTTGCCATGCATCCGAACCCGGGCAACCGAGCGCTGGCCAAAACGCTTGAAAACGTCAAACTGGATCGCGCCTATATAGGATCGTGTACCGGCGGGAAAACCAGCGATTTCGTAGCTTTTGCTGAGGTTGTTCGGGGCAAACAGGTCCAGATCGAGACCTACGGCGTCCCTGCAACCGCCGAAGTGGTCGAAGAACTAAAAGAAACCCAGATGCAGGGAACACCGATCTGGGATGTCCTGGTAAACGCCGGGGTAATGATGACCGAGAACGCCTCGTGCGCAGCCTGTTTAGGCGGTCCTCAAGATACGTTCGGACGGTTAAATAGTTCTCTGACCTGCATCAGCGCGACGAACCGAAATTTTCCCGGACGGATGGGGAGCAAATCAGCCAAGGTGTACCTGGCCAGCCCCTACACCGTGGCGGCGTCTGCATTGACTGGACGCGTGACGGATCCGAGAGAGTTTATTTAACGCGACCCTTCGGGTCGCGGTTGTCGGTCGACCGTCGACCGTCTTCCGTCGACCGGTGGAGTTGCGACGCAATCTGGGTGCTGTAGGGCGGCAGGCCTCTGCCGCCAAGACCGGGCGGCGACCACGCGGTTGTTCAATCTGGCAGGCCAGCGTTTGAAAGCGCTGGGTTTCGGCGGCAGGGCCTGCCGCCCTACAGCGCTGCTTTCGAAAAAGGTGGTTTAGAGACGAGCTTTCTGTCCGAAACAGAAGGGGGATGAGATTGCACGGACAGCTTCTGGGGGCGTTGGTTTTGTCAGGATCAGGACTTTTTTTCTCGGGGTGCCAGCATGTCAGGCCGGATCCGAATGCTGCTGCGTATGCGGCGGTCTCCTGCTGGCTTAGGGGACGATTTCCGTGCAACCATTCATGAAAAAGTGGCGCTGTATCAGACTGGGCCGCAACAGCTTACCTTGCCCGATGCTCAATTGAAGAAGGGAACATTGGTTCGTTTAATCCGGAAGGAGCTCGGGTATAGTCTCGTGCAGACGGCGCCTGGCAATCAACTGGGTTGGGTTGCGAATGAGGATCTCGGTGTCGCGCCCGTGGGCGGGTATGTTAACGATGCAGAGCTTGCCGGTCCTAGTCCGTCCCTTCAGTTGCCGGGGCAGCAGTCGCCTCGAATTCGAGGGACGATTCAAACGCGGCGATCGTCGGGCGATATAAGATTGTCGATCCGAATAATCTGGCTAAGGCCAGGCGTTGAGAAACGCGGGAGCGACTCATCCCGACATTGCGACTTAAGGCGGCGAAGGTTGATCTTCTAGATCGACCGTCCAGCGCTCGATTGCGGCTTGACGCCCATGCACCGGGCATTCCCAGTTTACAGGCTGCAATTCTTGTGAGAAATGCAGATTGATGCCTGCGAAACTCACGAGCCCAGTCTATGTCGTAAGCGACAATATCGATACCGATCAGATCATTCCTGCCCAATATCTTGCTTTGGTGCCGACGATCCCGGAGGAATATGAGAAGCTCGGTTCGTACGCGATGATCGGGCTCCCAGATGACCTCTATCCGACGAGATTTATTACCGAAGGGACTACAAAGACTGAGTATCGGATTGTCATTGCTGGAAAAAACTTTGGATGTGGCAGCTCTCGCGAGCATGCGCCGATTGCTTTGGGGGCCGCCGGTGTTGATGTCGTCGTCGCGGAATCCTATGCGCGCATCTTCTTTCGCAACAGCGTTGCGACCGGAGAATTGTATCCGCACGAATCGCGGGAACGCTTGATTGATTCTGTCAAGACAGGTGACGTTGCCACCGTCGACTTCGATGCGGACACGATCGAGATTAATGGGCAGCTCCACAGCCTCAAGCCGATGGGGGATGTCCGACCGGTCATTGAAGCGGGCGGCTTATTTAATTACGCGCGACAAACGGGAATGATCGAGAGCCGCTAAGGAGCAACTACCCGATCTCCGTGGCTTGGCGGTTTCGATATGACCAGGATTTCTAGTTCTTGCTCGGACTTGTTGAATATCTGATGAGGAACGCCGGGTAAAACCTCCATCCCGTGATCAGTTTTCAGAACAGAAACCTTTTGATTAACCTCAAGTGTGGCTTCGCCACGTAGAACAAAGAAGAATTGCCAGGCCTGCCGGTGTAGGTGTCTAATTTCGCTGGAACCAGGCGGCATTCTTTCCTGGATCACGCTGACATCGGTTCGTTTGACAAGGTGCCATCCGTCGCAACCGTTGCCCCATGAATAGTGCTCGGCTGTTTCCTTATGAATCATAACGCGTGAAGATCTCTGTCATCACCGCTTCTCTCAATCGAAAACAGTTTATTCGAGCGGCGATTGAAAGCGTTTTGGCTCAAAAGTTTTCCGATTTCGAGCACTGGATTATCGACGGCGGTTCGACCGACGGCACGCTGGATCTGTTGAAAGAGTATCCGCATCTGGGTGTAGTGTCGGGGCCTGACAATGGCGTCTACGACGCGTGGAATAAGGGAATCAGCTGCGCTGCGGGCGATGTGATAGCGTTCCTCAACTCTGATGATGTCTATCCAGAAGGCGTGTTCGAAGCGGTTGCTGATCTGTTTGCGAAGTCATCCGCTTTGGTCGCTTCCGGTGGCGCAGAGATCTTTCAACGGCTTGAGTCAGGAAAAGAAGTTCAGATGCATCGGTATGTTGATCCGGGCCGGTATCATTTGTCCCTGCGGAACGTGACGCTCGGGTTGCCGATTATTAATGCCCGCTTTTTCCGAAAAATAATCTTTGCGCAGATCGGACCATTCGATCTTCGATATCCAGTCGCTTCGGATCGTCATTTCCTGATTCGATCTGCGGCAGCGGGCGTGAGAGACGTTTCGACGTCGCAGCTTTTTTATCGGTATCGATGGCATGCGACATCGCTAACGATGAACGCTGGAAATGCATCAATGTTGCGAGCGGTTGATGATGGGC
The DNA here is from genome assembly GCA_046727495.1 of bacterium. Taxonomy (GTDB): domain Bacteria; phylum Verrucomicrobiota; class Verrucomicrobiia; order Chthoniobacterales; family JAFAMB01; genus JBKPBY01. Next base: position 26,479 of record JBKPCS010000113.1, read on the forward strand.
TGGCCATCATTGAAGAGATCCGGCACGCCCACCATC
>JBKPCS010000114.1:0-17437 GCA_046727495.1 bacterium
GGCTCAACATCGTGGAGCAACTCCCGATCAAAACCCCATCCAATCCACACAACGCGCGCTACCTGGACACGAAGCGCCAAAAGCTGGGACATTTGCTGTAACGTTTCGCGTTTGGCGTTTCGCGTTTCGCGCCGGAATCGAGTTTCGTTACTTACCGATTGAACCGGAGTCACGATTTGTCGTGACTTTTCCTAGTGTATCCGTTTCAGACTCGCGAAACGCGAAACGCGAAACGCGAAACGCGAAACGCGAAACGCCAAACGCCAAACGCCAAAGCCATTGCGGCCTTGCCCAAATGCAGTAGAGTCCACAACTCAACCCATGTCGACGGAGTTTCCCACACGCCCGGAGGCGCTGGCCGAGTCTCGCCGTTTCGCGATTGTCGCCAGCGAATACAATCGCACCTATGTCGATGGCCTGGTCCAGTTTGCGTCTCAGGAGCTGAAAGAGATTGTCAGCGATCCCCAGATCTCGGTCGTCCGTGTGCCGGGTTCGTTTGAAATTCCGATCGGTGTACAGGCCGTTGCGCAGAAAACAAACCCGGATGCGATTCTGGCGTTTGGTTTGCTTTTCGATGGCGAAACGCTGCACGCATCTCTGATTGCGACCGCTGTAACGCAGGCTCTGATGGAGATCAGTCTGAAGACCTCCATTCCGGTTCTGCACGAAGTCCTGGTTGTAAAAAACGATGAGCAGGCAACCGCACGCTGCCTTTCGCCAAAAATAAATCGAGGAACCGAGGCTGCGAGAGCCGCCGTTCGAATCCTTCAATCTCTTCGAAATCTAGAGAAGTAGTCCTATGGGTAAGCGCCGCGAAGGGCGAGAAGCAGCTCTCCAGCTTTTGTATTATTGGGACCTCAATGCTCAAGAGACCCTCGACACTGAAGCGTTGAATCGATTCTGGGATTTGCGCAGGGCACCGGCCCACGTCCGGAATTTTGCCAACCAGCTGATCACCGGAGTGATCGCTAACCAAGGGACAATCGACGAAAAGATTTCTGCGTACACAGCAAATTATGAGCTCAAGCGGATCTCGGCGGTCGATCGAAACATCTTGCGGATGGCTATCTACGAAATGTTGTACGTCAGTGAGGTGCCCCCGATCGTCGCCATATTCGAAGCGATCGAAATCGCAAAGAAATTTGGAACCGAAGAATCCAAGAAATTCGTAAACGGCGTATTAGATCGGGTAAAACTGGATGTAAACCGCCCCTTACGTACGGCAGGACCATAGCGGTACGCATTGACATCTCCTGTCTCCTCATCGAATGGCTTTTGGATTTCTAAAAAATCTTGTCGACCGCTTCAGCGGCCGGCCTGTTGATTGGGATGAACTAGAGGAAGCGCTGATCCGGTCGGATATCGGCGTACCGATGACGTTGAAGATCGTCGAAGAACTTCAGCAGCGGCCCGGGAAAATCACGGCAAAGGACGTCGTCGAAGTCACGCGTTCCCACATCGAACAGATCCTTCCCGCGGGCAATCCAAAACTCCGCCCCTTTCCAAACAAGCCAAAAGTGATCCTGATGGTGGGCGTCAACGGAACGGGGAAAACGACATCGACTGCCAAGCTGGCTCATCTCCTGAAGCGCAGCCGCCATACCGTCATGCTCGCTGCTGCAGATACCTTCCGGGCTGCCGCAATCGAACAGCTGAAGATCTGGGCCGATCGCCTGCAAGTCGACATCATCACGGGCGAATACAATGCCGACCCCGCAGCCCTCTGTTACGACGCCTATTCCGCGGCGCTTCGAAAGAATATCGAGTTCTTGATTTGCGATACGGCGGGCCGGCTTCACACCAAATACAACCTTATGCAGGAGTTAGGAAAGGTTGTGCGCACCATCCAAAAACATGATGATACTGCGCCGCACGAGTCTTTACTTGTAGTGGATGCAACAACTGGCGGGAACGCGCTGGTGCAAGCGAAGGAGTTCAAGGAAGCCACCGGTCTGACCGGCGTAGTCGTGACTAAACTGGACGGCTCAGGCAAAGGCGGAATCGCTATCGCGATTCAGAACGAATTGGGGATCCCGCCCCGATTCGTGGGCACAGGCGAAAAACTGGAGAATTTCCAGTACTTCGACAAAGAAGACTTCGTGGCGAATCTCCTTTAACGCGCGCCGACGACGCGCGGTTTTCAGTTTTCCGTTTTTCGGTTTTCGGTTCTTTGCTGAGTCGAGTCGAACCAGCTATTGCGATCGCGATACTTCCCATGATCGGTGTCTGACTTATCTGAACTGAAAACCGAAAACTGAAAACCAAGTATGGCTTAACCGCGTCGATCGCCTTTAGTGACCGATGCGTCCTCGACCGGTTCTTCAACTTTCGCAATTGGGCGCTTTTTGAAGTGCAATTGCAAGATTCTGCGCCCATCCGTCTGGGTGATCGTTACAAGGTAGTCCTCGATCTGGACCTGCTCACCTTGCTTTGGCAAGTGCCCCAATAATTGCACAACGTAACCACCAATCGTGCTGACATCCGCCGCTTCCAACGATAACTCCACGAACTTTTGCAGCTCGTAGAGGTTCAATTGTCCTTGAACGACAAACTCGTCTGCGTTGAGACGCACGAATTCCTTCGCGGGTTCTTGATCGAACTCGTCTTTAATTTCGCCGACCAACTCGGCCAGAACATCGTCCAGAGTGACAATCCCAACAGCGCCCCCATACTCGTCTACGACGATTGCCAAGTGCGCGCGTTTGGCCAAGAACTGGTTCAACAGCTTTTCCAGGGGCATGAATTCTGGAACCGGCGTCACTTCCCGTTTTACGGCGAGAAGGTTCGGCTTTTCCTGCTTCATTTCGCGCATCAGATCCTTGATGTGAATCAAGCCGATTGTGTTGTCCAAATGCCCCTCAACCAGAGGGAACCGGGTGTGACCCGATTCCAGCGCAACCTGCAGGTTTGCTTCAAAGGTGTCCTGGACATCAAGATAGATCACGTCACCGCGGGGTGTCATGATATCGCGCACCACACGAAGTCGGAAATCCAGCGCGTTGATCAGAAGCTCTTTGCTCAGGTGGGTTCCACCCTCCGATTCTTCGGTCTCGGTCAGAATCACGCGTAACTCTTCCTCGCTGTGAGCCAGCTCCGTCTCCGCTACCGCATCGATTCGGAAAACAACCTTCAGGATCGTTGTTGCCGAGATCTGGAGAAACCAGATCGCCGGCCGGAAAATGGTGTAAAACAAATGAAGCGGGCCGCTAACCCAAAGACTGAGTCCCAACGGTTTCCTGATCGCCAGCGACTTCGGAGTCACTTCCCCCAAAACAATGTGGAGATAAGTGATCACACAAAAACCGAGTGCAAAGGCCACGGCATGCGTGAGCGTCGACTGGTGAATTCCGAGCTTGGCAAAAACAGGCTCGATCAGGTGCGAAACGTAAGGTTCACCAATCCAGCCTAGCGCCAGGCTTGAAAGAGTAATTCCAAGTTGGGTGGCCGAAATGTAGGCGTCGAGGTGCGACGTGATATGGCGAGTCAATGCGGCTCTTTTGTCCTCCTCGGCGATCGTGTCGAGCTGGCTCGAGCGGACTTTGACCAGCGCAAACTCCGAGGCTACGAAAAATCCGTTCAACAAAACCACGAGCAAGATAACTACCAGATTGGAAAGGATGCTCCCCAAAGAATCGAAGCCGCCCGTTCCGCTTTCGATGGCCCCAAGAAAGACCGCTATGCCGATGGGTGTCAATTCAACCTCTCCTCAAATGATGCATCAGCGCACGCATTGCACAAATGGCTGAATTTACCGGCGTAACCGGGAGCCGACAAGCCACCCGATCGGCAAACCGCAAGTTCCCATGAACTGAAGACGGTCGACCGTAGACGGAAAACAGACAATCGCACGCCGAAGGCGCGACGCTTCCTACCAGCTCGATTTGGTGACACCCGGGATCATTCCCTGGGAAGCAAGCTCGCGAAACGCAAGACGGGAAAGCTTGAAACGCCGGATATATCCTCGGCGACGCCCGCTCTGTTCGCATCGATTCACGACTCGGGTTGGACTAGCATCCCGCGGAAGTTTGGCGAGACCCTCGTAGTCCTTCTTCGCTTTCAATTCAGCGCGAAGAGCGGCATAGTTAGTCACCGTTGCTTGCTTCCGTTTATTCCTTTCAGTCCAAGACTTCTTTGCCATAGAGAAGGCCGGAATCTAGCGGAACATCCGGGGTTTTCAACGCTTTTCTTTTTTGAGGATTTTGCCGGATCGTGGATCAACAGCATAAGACATATCCGGGCTTCAGGTCGCGCGCTTCGGCGCGACCTTGAAACCCGGTGCGAATTACTGCGCTGACGTGTATTTCACGCTGCATCCGTAAGGAGCAGTCGCCGTGGTTGCGACGCTCTTCCCGGCAAGGGCCGAATCGAGCGCGGTTTTTACGTAATTGGTCGCCCTGTTCACATCGGCTAAGTCTGTACTCCGCTTATTATCGATTGCGCCTTGATAAATTAACTTACCACTGGGGTCGATCACATACATATCCGGCGTCGTCTTCGCGCCGTACAAGCGACCCACTTTGCCGTCCGAGTCGATCATGAGGGCGGTTCGCGCCGCACCATCTCTGGCAGCAAAAGCATTGAGTTTTGCTGCATCGTAATTACCCTCTTGACCCGGGGCGGACGAATCAATCGAGAGCCAGACAACTCCTTTGGCGGTGTATTCCTTCTGCAATCTCTGCATATTGCCCGATCCATAGTGCTTCCGCACAAACGGGCAATCCGGCTGGTACCATTCCAACACCACATACTTGCCTTTATAACTGGAAAGTGTCTGGGTCTTTCCATTTGTATCTTTCAGCGTAAAATCAGGCGCGTTCTGGCCAACCTGCGCCTCAGAAAAACAGAGCCCGGCTGTTACCGCCAAGGCTCCACAAGTGGTCAAAATAGTCTTGATCATAGCTTCTAAGTTTCTCACTCACACCAACCAACATTGAGACGCTCAACCTGGCCCTACCGTTTCGAAAGACCGACAGGACTCTTGTTTAGAGCGTCCAAAATCGTCTGGGAACTGATGATTTCCGATAAAAGTATCGGTTCGTTCGATCCTCCTGGGTAAACAAGATACATCGGTACGCCCGCCCGCCCGTGCTGCCGCAGGATCTCTGTAATTTCCGGGTCGCCGTTCGTCCAATCTGCCTTGAGAAGAACAACCTGACGCTTGGAAAATGCCTCGCGCACCTGCGGTGTATCGATGGCAAATCGCTCATTCGTCTTGCAGGTGATACACCAATCGGCAGTGAAATCGACAAATACCGGCCGGCCCGACGCAACAGCTTGATCAAGCGAGCTCCTGCTGAATTTTGCCCAGGTCAGCTGGCTTGGTTTCGCCAGAAAGCCATATGCTCCGGCCGCCAGCAGAACGATCAGAGCCATTGAGATTGCCGCTGAAATTTTAGTTCGAATCGATGAGACCGGCGTCCAGAAAGATCCCTTAATCCACGCAACAATCGCCATAACCAGGAGAACTGCACCCAGCGATATGACCGCGTTGAGCCCCTTCATCTGGCCAAGAACCCACACCAACCAGAGCAACGTCGCTATCAACAGGAAGCCCATGAACTGCTTCACGTGCAGCATCCAGCGTCCCGGTTTTGGTACGTAATGCAGCCATTTCGGGTTGATGGCGAGAATCAGATACGGGGATGCCATTCCCAAGCCGATAAACATGAAGACCAAAAAAGTCACCCAGGCAGGTTGCGCGAACGCGAACGCCGAGGCGGTGCCGAGAAAAGGAGCTGTACAGGGCGTTGCCAGAATTGTTGCGAAAACTCCTTGGAAAAATGCTGCATTGTATCCCGTTCCGCTGGCAAGCTTCGCTAAGCCGCCGGTCGACTTCGCCGACACCGAGAACTCGTAAACGCCAAATAAGTTCAGTGCGAAAGCGAAGACAACACACGCAATCGCAACGACAAACCGATAATCTTGGAACTGGAACCCCCAGCCAACTTGAGCGCCGGCCGCCCGTAAGAAAATAGCCACTACAGCCAGCACAGCGAAGCAGGTCAGGATTCCGAGCGAGAATGCCATCGAAAGCCGAAAAGCCTTGTCCGGCCGCTCGCCGGCTTCGCTTACAAATCCGAAAATCTTCAGCGAAATAACAGGCAGAACGCACGGCATGACATTCAAGATAAGCCCACCAAGAATCGCCAGACCGAGAATTTGGAGAATGCTCGCGAACGAAACGGAAACTGCCGGAGCCTGGATGGATCCAATGCTCGCCGCGGTAGGCTCGATCACGTACGCTGTCCTGGTATCTCCCGATCCAACCACTAGCACACCGCCCAACTTACTAATTGGCTGCGGTTCAGAATCGATTGGGATTGTCAGCTGGTTTCCGCTGGAAACGACATGCCCGAGCGCCGCCTCCTCGGGTGGAGCCGGAAAGAAGTCGATGGGAGTGCTGTTCGGGACACCTGTTACCTGAAGCTGCAGATTCTTTCCTGCACGCGTAAAGGTCACTTTCCAATCACTCGGCAAGCTCTTTGGCAGTAATGCTGTGTACTTATCGAAGATTTGACCTGCATCCGAACTCGATGATGTGCCGGTTTTTAGCTGAAGCGAAAGTTGCGCGCTCCCCGGTACACACGACGTCTGGCAAACGAGCCAGTCTGTCTTCGCTCCAATCTCGACCGGACCGGCAGGCAGGTTCTGCGGCGCTACCACTGTTGCGAAGAGCAAAACCTCGTTTGCGTAGTCAAGAACCTCCAGATCGCCGGGTTCTTTGTCCCTGACCGGAATCGGCCATTGCAGGTCCTCCGCTTTAAAGCCTTCCGGTAACCGCCATCCAACCTTAGTCGGAATCCCAGAATCGCCAGCATGCTTCCAGTAAATATGCCATCCCGGTTCAATGTGATAAAGAATGCCAACCCGGAACTTCTGGCCGGGAGCAATCGAACTAGCATCGGAAATCAGCGATGCTTTGACCAACTCGTTACCGTCCGGCTTCCCCTGAGCAGCGCCGGAGTACGGCAACGCCGATCCAAGCACGCCGACCAAAAGAACAAATTTTCTAAGTACAAAAGCTTTCAAGATAGAAAAATTAGAGACTTCAGGGGCCGTCTATCTTCCCTTATTACAGCTAAATGTTACCGACCGTGCGGTCAAATGGGGCGCCCTACAGCTGTCTACTTCCATGCGCAAAGTTCGCACGAACATGCAGCCTGCATTTGCTCCCGCGTAACTCGTAGGGGCGCCGCTATCGCTGGTTCTTCCATAATAGCCTCATCATCAGCTCCTTGTGCAATATTGCCAAATATGGCACGTTTTATGCCTTTGTTTAGGCACGAATGACTTCCCGGATCATTGAACTATTGATCCTGGCCGTACTGATTGCCGTTTTGAATCTATCTGGCCCGAAAGGGGTCCCGAGATGGCTGGTCAGAGGTCTGAGCCTCGCGCTGCTTATCCTCGGCATCGCAGCCGTGGTTTTTCAATAGCTCCCGGTTTCTTGGTCACCTTTCAAGGAGCGCGGCTTTTCAAAAGGTCGCGAATCTCGGTCAGCAGTTTTTCTTGTGCACTTGGAGCGGGAGGAGCTGGTTGAGGCGCTGGAGCACGCAGCCTGTTCATCTGCTTGATCACCAGAAAAAGAACGTAGGCAATAATGAGGAATTCTATGATCGTATTGATGAAGACACCGTAGCCAATCACTGGAATCCCTTTGTCCACCGCTTCTTTGAACGAAGACACGTGCTGGCCACTCAGTGGGATGAACAGATTGGAGAAATCGACACGCCCCAGAAGGAGTCCGATGATCGGCATAAAGATGTTGTTTACCAGGGACGCAACAATCTTGCCGAACGCGGCACCGACGATGACACCAATTGCCAAATCGACCACACTCCCTTTCATGGCAAACTCTTTGAATTCCTTAAGTATTGGCATAGTTGATTCCTGTTTCTGAATTCACGGCACAACTCGCACCTGCTTTACTGGTTAGAACTCTACACAGTCAATTCTCAAAAAACCTAAGGGAGAAGCCTTCCGAAAAGGACCGGACACGTGTTCTATCGACTAGAAAAGCGCAACAATAAGGGACGCCAGCAACCGGGGACCACCGTACAAGATGGCCGCTGAAGAACTGCTTCTCCTGATCCAACGCATTCGAAACTCAGACGAAGCTGCCGCCGCAGAACTCGTCTACCATCTTTATCCTACGGTAATCCGGATCGTTCGCAACCATCTCCCTCGCCGGGAGCTCGAAGAAGACCTGGCTCAGGAAATTTTTCTGAAAATCTTCGCTAAGCTTCATCAGTACCGTGCCGACATGCCATTTGAGCACTGGGTGTCCCGGGTTTCGGTAAACACCTGTATTGATCACCTGCGCAAACAACGTAATCGCCCCGAATACCGCTGGTCAGACTTTAGCGAAGAACAACAATCGATCTTGAGTAACCTTGCAGAGAGCAATACTCAAGTAACCGATCCTTCCCCTCAAGAGACTCGAGACCTCCTCCAACGCCTTATGCAAACGTTGAAACCAAACGAACGTCTTATTATTCAATGGATGTACCTGGAAGAAAAGTCGGTCTCGGAAATTTGTGACCTTACAGGCTGGAAATCGTCAAAAATCAAGGTTACAGCGTTCCGAGCACGCAAAAAACTCGCCACCGCAGTGAAACGCCTGGAAAAATGAACGACGAATACCTGGACAATCTCTTTGCAGCTGCACGCCGATCGCCGGATAGCGATTCTGGACAGGCACCTGCGGGATTTGCCGAGCGGGTCCTGCAGAAACGACAGGCCCGAATTCAGGAGAACCGAGCCTTCGTTAGGGCATCCATTCTGTCAATCTCGGCATCCCTGATAGTCCTCGGCGCCGCTTTCGGTTTAGGCTCTGGAGCTGCGAATTCCGACGATTCGGAATCTACGGCCGAGTTAGCCTACGCTCTATGGGATCCAACTGGAAACTGATCGTCGTCTTCGCAATTCTGTTCCTGATTGGCGCGGTCGCTGGGTTCTGGCTGGCCCCTTGTCGATTCGAACGCAAATGGGCACCGCCAAATCCGACGCACAACGTCCATTCCTGGACCAATCACCTTGTCGAAAAACTGAACAGGATCGCAAAGCTCACGCCCGATCAGGCCGAAAAAATCCGGCCTCGGGTCGAGGCTGCTGTCCGTCAGATGCAATCCATCCGCGCCCAATCAATGCAACAGGGTAGCGATGTGTTCGACGCTACCATCGCTGACATCGAACGAACCCTGGATCCCGATCAACAAAGGCGCCTCGAAAAATTCCGAATCGATCGCCGAGCTGATCTCCAAAAGGCGATCGACAAACAACGGGAAGGGGCAACACCCTAACGTCGCGCACGCAAAGACGCGGGAGGAATCTCACGCCAAGCCGCTAACGGAAAAGGATCTCACGCCAAGACGCCAAGACGCAAAGGTTAAGATGTGAGACGGCGCGGAGCGAGTACAGGCATTGCGGTCCAAGGGGCTCTTGTTGTGAGAAACGCCCTTCTATGAGGCTTCCATATAAGCGATCGAGGGACTAGGTTATGCCCGCGCGCTCGAGTTCGAGGACGAGATCGAGGACGATTTTCAATGTGCCCTCTTACCCTTTGCGTCTTGGCGTCTTGGCGTGAGACCCTTTCCGACCGGCGTCTTGGCGTGAAATCCCTTTCTGCGCCTTTGCTTGAGCCTCTTCTCCTCCGTCTTTGCGTGCAGGTTGCAACCACCCAATTCTGCGTTTTACCCGAATCAATTTTATTGCTCGATCGCAGTAACCGCCTGGGCAGACGTTCGTCTCACTGAACAGTATGAAATCAAGATTCTTAGTAGCTGCCTTACTTTCTCTAGGAATGTTTGGCAATCTGATCGCTCAAGACTCAACGGAGACGAATTCCGAACCTCAAAAACACGGATGGCATCATCATGGCGCGCTGTTCTGGCATGAGCTCAAGCAGTTGAATCTCACCGATGCCCAAAAGCAACAGGTGAAACAAATCATGCAAAGCAATCGCCAGAACATGCGCTCAATCGAGAAGGACATGCTGACCGCGCGCAAAGATATAGCGACCGCGATGTTCGCAAACCCGAACGACGAAGCTGCCCTTCGGACAAAAGCAGCGGCGATTAGTAACGCCCTCACCGCGCAGATCATCAACCATGCGCAACTGCTCTCGCAGATTAGTAAGATCCTTACGCCTGACCAGCAGCAGAAGTTGAATGAGTTGCATCAAGAGCGCCTCACTCACATGCAGCAAATGATCGACAAGCTCGGCCAGCCATCAGAGTCCTAACATTGGGGGACATAAACGGCAGCCCCGAATGCTTTCGGGGCTGCCGTTTTTCCGTTATCCGTCAACCGTCAACCGTCTTCCGTCTTCTGTTGCATGCCATCGTCGGTTATCGGCAGGGTCAGACTTGTCATGACTTTCGAAGATACGAGAGTCCACAAAGTTCCCCTACAGGAGGCAGCTCGGGCCTCATTGATCCAAACGGAAGACGGTCGACGGAAGAGGGTTGACGGATAACCGCAAAAGGCCTCCAGCCTTTGCGCTAGGCGACGCCCGCTAGCTCTTCGACCTGCACATTGAACTGCAGATCGTACAGCTTCCGATAAATCGCTGAGCTCTCCAACAGCTCTCGATGTGTACCGATCTCCTGAATCTCCCCCAGATGCATGACAACAATCTGGTCGGCCTTCAGCACGGTAGACAAACGATGGGCAATTGCTATCACCGTTCTACCTTCGGAAAGTCGATCAAGCGCTGCCTGAATCTCGCGCTCTGCCTCTGAATCCAGAGCGGACATCGCCTCATCAAGCAAGAGTACCGGAGCATTCTTCAATAACGCTCGAGCAATCGAAACCCGCTGCTGCTGGCCACCGGAAAGAAGGCATCCTTTGTCGCCAATCACGGTTTCGTAACCGTTAGGCTGCTGCATAATGAAATCATGAGCGTAAGCCTGTTTCGCCGCCTCCACGACTTCCTCTTTCGTGGCATCTAACCGCCCATAGCGAATGTTGTTCAGTATCGAATCATGGAAAAGGAACGTATCCTGAGAAACCATGCCAATCCGCTCGCGCAAAGAATTCTGCTTGATCGTGTTAATGTCTCGCCCATCGAGTCGGATCGTCCCTGACTCCGGTTCATAGAAGTGGAGAAGCAGCGACAGAATTGTACTCTTACCGGCTCCGCTTGAACCAACCAGTGCGAAATATTTACCCGGCTCGATATGCAGACTCAGATTCCGTATCGCGGACGGCAGTCCAGGCCGGTAGCGAAATGTCACGTTCTCAAGCAGAATATCACCCGTGCAACTTTCTAATTGCTCGGCGCCGGAACGATCCACAATCGTCGGCTGACGATTCATGATCTCGAAAATGTTATGAGTCGCGTTGAAGCACTGCTGCATCACGAGATGGATCCTGCTGAGTTTCTTCACCGGGTCATACAGCAAAAACACACAGGCCAAAAGAGACAACAGCCGTGGCGCATCCAGATGCGACCACCAGACATAGAGCAACGCCAGCCCAACACCAATCGCCGATACGCCTTCAATCGTTGGTCCGACAATCTCGATCGCTTTCCGCACTTTGATCCCGCTCCGAAACTGCTCAAGGTTCAATTTCTCGAACTGCTTCGATTCTCGCTGCTCCCTGGCGAAGGATTTAATTACCCGGATACCAGCAAAACTCTCCTGCAGCAGCGCCATCATCGAGCCAACTTTTTGCTCTTCCAGCTTGCCCTGTTTTCTTACTTTTCTGCCGAAGACAACGATTGGTACGAGGCAGACAGGAAAGAGCACCAAACTGAAAATCGCGAACTTCCAGTCCAGGTACAAAAGAACACTGATTGTCCCGATAATCGCGACTGGTTGTTTGATGACGTCGCTGCTAATATTTGTGAGTGCGTTCTGGGCGACACGCGTATCATTAATAACCCGCGAAATCAGGTTTCCAGAACGTTCCTTGTTAAAAAAATCCAGCGACTGCCCGATGATGTGGGTATAGAGCTTGGTTCGGATGTCGGCCAGGACGCGCAAACTAACCCAAGCCATATAGTAGGCGTTCAAGTAATCGAACACACTGCGGACGATCATGATTAGCGGGATCAGCGAGCAGAGCTGAAGCGCGCTGACTATATCAACTGGAGGCCCGTTTCCCGAGTTATGCGCACCACCCAGAAGGTTGCCGCCGGGAAGTACTCCCTTGTTCACATGCCGCATGACCAACGGGATCAACGCGGTCGTTCCGGCAAAAAGCGCTCCGAAGATCAACGCCAGAACAAAACGCCAGAGATATGGTCTGAGGTAGGGATACAGATCGCGATAAGGACCGATCGCAACGCGAACAAATTGGCGAACGCTGAATTTCTGATTTGCCATGAATCTAATTGTGACCCGATATAGGGCTAGTCGAAGCCCGCGATCGGCAGAGCCGCCCCGAATGCTTTCGGCTTGAGCTCAGCCTCGTGGACTCACCTCCTCTAAAACGGCTTCCATAGCACGGATTACCGCCTCGGTCGACAGCCCGGTCATCGGCGAACCTTTCTGCCGAGGCTCAAAACGATCATAGGGAACGTCGAATCCAGCCCTGGCGACCGCCCCTGTTTTATGTCGTGGTCGCCAATGAAAAGGATTGGTTGGACCAAAAAGAACCAACTCAGGGACGGAGAACGCAGAAGCTAGATGCGCGCCGGCGGTGTCTACACCGATAAACAACGACGCTCGCTGAATCATCGCCGCCGTCATCAGGAAATCGATTTTTCCCGCCACAGAAAAAAAGAGCTCCGCGGGCAGGTGTGCTTTTATTTCAGCGATGTGTCTCAACTCCCCTGAATCCTTCCCACCCGTAATAAGGCAGGGAAGTTTGTAACGCCGGTGCAGGTGACTGATTACCTTTGCCCAGCGTTCCGCCGGCCAATACTTCTCGGGACGCGCCGTCCCTGGATGAATGACAACATAACGGCCTGGTAACCCGATCTGCTCTCGCAGCTTTTTTGCCGAAGGCTCGGCACTCTCCGGGAGCGTAAGGCTGACCGGCAAATCGGTACCTGGGTCACCTAAGGCTCTGATTAAATCGATATAATGATCGACCGTGTGCTTTTCGCGCACGGCCGATGAGACAAGTTCGGTGTAGACCCACGATCGAATTGCGCGCTTTGCTACGAACGCGAACCCGATCCTTCGCTCTGCTTTGGAAAGAAAAGTCAATACGGCTGAGCGGTCATTTCCGGTAAAGTCGAGACAGAGGTCGAACCCGGTACGAATCAGGTTCACCCATAGCCGAAAGGATTGCCGCCGCTGATAAATCCATACACGGTCGACTTGCGCGATCGCCGGAGCTAACTCGCGCGAATGCTGATCGATGAGCAAGGTTATACTTGCTTTGGGATACAGTTGCCGAAGACCCTTTAATGCCGGCGTAGTCAGGATCAGGTCTCCGAGCCGTTTGAGTTGGATGACCAGGATGGACGTCATGGCGTTTCGCGTTCGGCGTTCGGCGTTCGGCGTTTGGCGTTTGGCGTTTGACGCTTCGCGTTTGGCGTTTGAAATCCCGGCTTCGGAAAGGATCGCTGTAGGGCGGCAGGCCCTGCCGCCGAGACCCGGGGTGTTCTGAAGGGTTGGGTTCGGCCCGTGAAACAGCTAGCACCGGACGCCGCTGGGTTACGGCGGCAGTGGCCTGCCGCCCTACAGCGCTCCATTCGGAAGGTCGTGACAGGCATCGCCAAACGCGAAACGCCAAACGCGAAACGCTGCGGCCGCTCCATATTAGCCAGCAGAAACAACCCGCTCACCCCGCTTCGCGAACACAGCCCTATAGGCTTCGTGCACCCGTTGACGAAAATGATCCCATGTCAGCTTATTTACCGCACGCTCTCGTCCAGCGCTCCCCATTCGATCGACTAGCTCCGGCGATCGGTAAAGTTTCAGGATCGCTTCAGTTAAGGCTTCCATATCGTTTGGCGGGACAATGATTCCATTGACGTTGTCGGTCACCACATCACCCGATTCACGGGTAGTAATCTGCGCAAGACCGGAGGCGGCTGCTTCGTAGGTTGCCTTCGCACTTCCTTCGCATTCGGATGGAAAGACAAAAACAGTACTCTGTCGATAAAGCTCTTCGACCTTACGACTGAACCCCAGAATTTTGACCGATTCGGGCAGTTCTCTCAGATCAGGCTCGATCTCAGGATGCGGATGGCCCACCAGCCAGAGTTCTGCTTTCGGTAAACGCAGTCTCTTCCAGGCTTCGAGCAGCAAATGAACCCCTTTTCTTTTGATCAGCGCACCGACAAACAGCGCGCGGAAAATCGGCGGCTTGGTTCCTGGATGAAACCGATTCGTGTCGACTCCACGCGTCATCCGAAACAACTTCTCCTTGGGAATTCCCGCAAATAAAAAGGTCTCTTCTGCTTTCTGTGACAAGACAAGAAGCAAGTCGGCCGTGTCATACTCTTCCAGCGACTGTTGCCGGCTGATCAACAGCCGGTTCAGCCAACGCTGCGGAATCGGCGCGGACTCCATCTGTATTTCGTGGTCTGTTTTTGGCGGGACTACGTTTCCCTTGTGCCGATGCCAGGTTGGTACTTCGAGCACAGAAGGGATACCCAGCATTCGCGCCGCTCGCAATGACAGCAGCGCGTCTCCAGCCCAGCCGTGAAACAGATCAAATGCACCATCGCGCAAGACTCTGCTTGCGACGCGGTCGAGCGCTTTTTTCTTAGCTGCGTAATAGTATTGCCGTTCGAGATTCGCAAGTAATCGCACCGGATGCCACCGCAACGTCCGAACCTTGGCTGGATCAATGTCTGGCGCCCGGTTCGCGTACGCGATCGCCAGCCCAAGATCATTCTGGATTCCGCGCAATGTTTCATGGGCAACGGCGTCCAGCCCCACTCCTCCGATTCGGGCAGATGTGGCGTAAAGTATTCGGTGCGGTTCAGTCTCCATCCAGCTTATAGCTGTAGACCGTAACCCGTAATCCCGGAACCGTAAACCGTGGAACCTGGGGGCGATGCTCCCCGGACTGCGTGTACCAGGCACTTGCCGTCGCAACGCGACGGAAATACCGGCTCGCCCTACCTCTGCGCGAAACCTTTAAAATTCTTTGCTACCTTCGGTATCTCTGTTCAATCCTTTCCCGTGCCACTCCACATCACTCTTGTCCGACGCGGTTACTCGCCTACCGGCGGCGCGGAGAACTATCTAAAGCGGTTCGGGAAAGCACTGAGCGAGGCTGGGTACACGGCATCATTGCTTTGCACGGACGATTGGCCGGACTCGGAATGGCTGTTTGGGCAAGTAGTGCGCCTCAAAGCATCAACTCCCATCCGATTCGCAAATGCAGTCCGCCACCATCAGGACCCTGGATCATTCCTGTTTAGCCTCGAGCGTATCTGGGAATGCGACTGTTACCGCGCGGGCGATGGGCTCCACCGCGCGTGGCTAACCCGGCGCGCTGAATTCGAACCAGCCCTGAAAAAACATCTCCGATTCTTGAACCCGAAACATTCGCGGATCCTTGAGTTGGAAGAGTCCCTGTTCAAACAACGAGGCGCACGCCACGTCATCACGAATTCGCATTTAGTGAAAAGCGAGATCGTTCGAGAATTCGGCTACCCAGAAGAAAAGATCAGCGTCGTTTATAACGGTCTCCCAAGGGCACGCTCTCCATTAGACCTAAACGCAAGAGAAGAAGCGCGCCGCCGATGGGGCTTGCGTCGACCGGCCGTACTTTTCGCTGGATCGGGGTGGGAACGAAAAGGCTTGCGATATGCGATACAAGCCGTGCGCGGGCTCAATTCCATTCAACTCATCATAGCCGGAAGCGGCAAAAAACCGTCGCGCAAACCGGAAAACGTGATCTTTCTCGGGCCGGTCGACGATATGAGTCAGGCATTCGCAGCAGCTGACGTTTTTGTTCTACCCACTATCTACGATCCTTTTTCTAATGCATGCCTGGAGGCGCTGTCATTCGGCCTGCCAGTGATCACCACCACGGCCAATGGCTTCTCTGAGATCATCGTTCCCGGTATTCATGGCGAAACGATCGATCGTCCCGACGACGTCGACGCGCTGCGCGCGGCAATCGCATCCTGGTCCATTCCAGAAAAGCGTTCCCAGGCCAGCAACGCATGCAAAGCGCTTGCCGCCCAATACACTATTGACCGCAACGTTGATGAGACAGTTCGAGTCTTGAAGCGAGTCGAGCGAAATGAATTCTCGCGCAGAGGCCGTTGAGTGACGCCGAAGGTCAGAATTCTAAGACCTTCTCCGCGTTCCTCCGCGCCCTCTGCGTGCAATTATCGAGGGGCTAGCCTTGACCTCGCGTCCGCAATTTATCCAACGTTGCGGCAAGGATGATCACCAATCCTTTGATGCACAACTGCCAGAAAAACGACACGTTCATCAGTGTCAAACCGTTGTTCAGAACCGCGATGATCAATGCGCCGATTAGCGTCCCGAAGACCGTTCCGGTACCGCCGGAGAAACTTGTTCCCCCCAGGATCACCGCTGCAATTGCATCAAGCTCGAAACCTTCTCCAAGCTTTCCTGAGGCGCTCTAAAGCCTGCTGGCGCTCATCACGCCCGCCAAGCCGGACAATAACCCGCTTACACCGTAAACGAACAGCAGGACGAGTGAGACTGGAATTCCCGTGAGTCGCGCAGCCTGAATGTTTCCGCCAACGGCGTAAACGTGGACACCGAGCACAGTCCGATGAAGTACAAATGCGCTGGCCAGGATCACGAGCAGCGCGATGATGACAAGCCAAGGAATCGTCCAAACAGAATCGTTGCCAATCCAGGCAAACGAGATCGAACTATTAATTACAGTCGTTCCGTTCGCCACGAGATAAGCTGCGCCACGCAACGCTGTATATGTTCCCAGCGTAACAATAAAAGGAACCAATCCAACGTAGGCGACTAACCCGCCGGTCGCTACGCCGATTGCCAATCCAACCAACAGTGCGATGGGTACTGCAGCCCAGCTTATGCCGGGCATCAGCGAAACAAAAACCGAAATTACTGCCGTCACGCCCAGAACCGATCCCACGGCCAAGTCAATGCCGCCGGTTAAAATGACAAATGTCATCCCTGCAGCCAGCACAATATTGATCGATGCCTGCCGCACCACATTGATTCCGTTGCCGACACTCCAAAACCTCGGCGTCAGAAACGAAAACAATACACAGATCAGAACGAGCACGGGCAGCATCCCGGCGAGTTGAATTAGGCCACGGATCATTTCGCGATGGGCGACGTTGTTCGCGGGAGCGGCTGCCTGGACTGGAGTACCATTAGTCATGCTTGATTAATATTAGCGTGAAATCTTGCGCAGCGTCGGTAGGGCTGAGCTCTGTAGGGCGGCAGGCCCTGCCGCCGAGACCCAGCGTGCACAACGATAGCTGTAGGGCGGCAGGCCACTGCCGCCGAGACCCAGCGTGCACAACGATAGCGGTCGGCGGCAGGGGCCTGCCGCCCTACAG
>JBKPCS010000115.1:0-13090 GCA_046727495.1 bacterium
GGCTAGCGGGATCCGCTAGAAAGGGACCGACGTAAACACCTTAGACCTCGAAAGGCTAGTTTCTTTCGAGGTGGTTAGGTTACGCTTGCCGCCCTACATCTCTACTTCTGAGCTGTGAGTCATCGTGGTTTTCCACTCGCCCGCGATTTTTTGCACGTTACTGCTGTCCATCCCGACAACGACGACTTTGCTATTAGGGTAAGCTATAGTCCAATGGGCGACCACGAAGGCAGAATCGGGTCCAGTCATTCTGATGCGAACGCGAGCCATCGTGCTGTGTCCCATTAAGTTGCGATCGCTAAAACCTCTGCGGTACTTACCGCTCAGCTCTTCAAACCCAATAATCGCGTCACCATCCTCAAGAGCAATCAAGCGAGGCGAATTCCAGAAATACTTTAGGAATCCTTCGAGATCGTGGGCATTCCACTTTTCTATCATCGCCATTTGCATATCGTAGATTTCTTTGGCGGCGACTTGCGCAGCGGTAGTCGGAACGAATGGCGCAGCAATCGAATCAAAGTCCCACACCTCCTGCCAAGGCTGACCAGCGGAGGCTGGCAGGGCCAAGGCGACGGCAAGTACAGCAAAAATCTGTCCCAGGCGGCGCATCAAAAGTCGGCGAAAGCTAGCGTGTTATAGCACAAGAACGGCATTAGGCTAGGAATTTTTAGAAAAACTATAAGGTCTGCTTCGATCCCCTAGGGGGCCTCGCAGATTTGATAGGAAACCTAGATAGGGATCGAGCGAGATCGAGCGCGATCGGAAATAGGAACATCAGCGGCGGCAAGATACTCTCGCATTCCTGATTATCTCTGGAAGCAAAGCTGAGCATTTATCACGTTCCTCCGTCTAATCTAATTCCTATCTCGGCGATCTTGCTCGCTCCCCCCTCGATCCCGCTCGATCCTTACGGCGTCGGTTCGAAGTTCATCTTGGGGGCTATCACCTTGAATTTGCCCTGTAAAAAGACCAGTAAATGAAAGACCCAGATCCGCCACCGGACCTCGAACAGGCCGCGATCGTCACCCGCCAGAATTGAGTTCACTGCGGGTACCAGGCTTAGAAATTCTTTCGGGTCGAAGAAGACTTCTCCGAACTGGGGCGTGTACCAGGAGGTCACAAATTTCAGGTAAAGATCCATGACCCGATGGATCCGGCGCTCGTAGTTGGCAAATTCGCGCGCTTTCCTTTCCGGCGCACGCATCACCCGGTTCAGAGCGTCTGCCGCTTTTTCGCCGGACAAAATCGCGATATACACGCCACTGCTCCAAACCGGATCAATAAACCCGGCTGCGTCCCCGGCCAGAATCCAGCGTTCGCCGGTGAATCGCCGGTTCCGATAGGAATAATCGCTGGTCGTCTGAACCGGCATCACCCGTCGAGCGTTCTTCAGCCGCTCGAACAGTGGAGGATACGAGTTACAGATTTGTTCAAAAGCTCTCTCGGAATCGAGCTTCAGCTTCCTGAATTCGTGGGAGTCCATGACGACGCCGATGCTGGTTTTGACCCGGTTCACCGGGATAAGCCAGAACCATTTGTTTTCGCCTCGGACCATGTGAGTCAACGCCAGGTCCTCAGACTCGATAGCAACCTGTTCGAAATGGGCGAACAGAGCGATCTTCTTGAGATGCGAGTAGCTCTTTCTGAGCCGGAACTTCAATCCGAGCAGGCTCATTCTCCCAGAACAATCGACTACGTACCCCGCGCGAAACGTGTGTCCGTCAATAGTCGCTACAGTGGCTCCATCTCGGTCAAAGTGAACGCATTTTACAGCGGTCTCCTGCTTAACGGTGCACCCGGATTCCGCCGCATGATCGAGTAAGATTTTATCGAAGAGCGCCCGCTCAACCTGATAGGAGGTCGGCTGAAGACATCGGAAAACGTCGTTGAAAAGAAATTCGTTGGTTTTATCGCCGGAACCCGAAATGATCCGTCCGCCGCGTTTGATGACGACATCGGCGGCATCGATTTTCTTTTTCACGCCCATCCGTTCGAGCGTGCGAAGACTACCGGGCAACATCGATTCGCCGATCTTGAACCGGGGAAACTTCTCTTTCTCCAGGATCAAGACTTTCCATCCATGTTTTGCCAGTAAAGTTCCTGCGGTGCTGCCGGCAGGGCCTCCCCCAATCACGATGACGTCGAAATGAGCTGCCTCGAGCATAAATGTGCTGAACAACTAAACCTCGGTGCCGATAACAATTTCGTGGCGAGGCGTCAAGGTTACGGTTTCCGCCTCCGCTAAGGCCACGACGGACAGGCCGGCGGACACATCGGCGGACGGGCGGGGCTCCGGGCTTTAGAGCTGCCAGTATTGAAAAGCTGATTATTCTTGATGTCTGGCTCAACCGACGGTTTCCCTGGTCGATAGTCTTTTTTTACAATGCTTAAGGCGCTTGTCGTTTTCTTTTCATTGGTTTTTGCCTGCGCGTTACCTGCGCTTGGTATGCCTGGGGATGATGCTCTTGTCGCTAAATTGCCCAAGGAATACAAATCGGCGGCTAAAGTGCCCGAGGGCCCGTTGGTCCAGGCCACGACCGACGCCGTTCACGCGGAGCGCGGGATGGCCCCGCAGATAACAGGGGCGGCTGAACGTCGCTATTGATTGCTCAGCCGGAGAAGCTGTTTTGCGGGCTGCGCTCCGAGCATTGGCCCCCACTCCAACGGCGCTCGAAGTCTTTGCGATCGTCCGATCGGCAATTGCCAACGCTCCATCGACTGAAATGGTGGCGACGTCTACGTCGGGTGACCGAGTCGCTAATGGCAGTTGCGCTGAAGGTTTTCTCGTCGCAGCCGCGTCCGAATACCCGCAGTTTGCCAGCGTGCTGAACGACAGCGGAAAGCAATTTGCCGGTAAAGCGGGTAAAGGCGAACCCGGCATCGGTGCTGCGCCGGGCGAGCCGGGAATCGGGGCAGGCCCCAATATCGGACCCGCATCATTTCCGAATACCGTCGTTTTGCCAGGCATTCCAACCGGCTTGGTGCCGGCCGTTACGCCGACGTTCTAGCCCACAAGCTGCGAACTCGAAGCGGTCGCAAGATTTTCCGATACAATCGAGGTGAAGTATTTCTCTTTGTGCTCGCGCAATTCTTTGCGGCTATCCAACTCATGCTTCAAAGCCACGTAATCCGAAGAGCTTTGGTAGTCGGCTAGTGACGGAAACCGAGGACCAGCTTCAACATCTCCGAAGCACAGGTAGGAGCAAAACCGCGGAAGCAACTGTGCGTTTGGACAAAGGACTTCCAAAAAGAGCCATTGGCCCGACGGATTCAGGTCTAAAAACACGTATTGCCCGTTCTCATCCAGGGCGAGATCAACCGTGGCGAATTCCAGTCCCATCGCCTTCACCAAAGCACAAATCCTGTCCTCTTCGCGCGCTGTCAGCTCGACCGGTTCGACCTTCATCGCGCCGAGCTCCCCAAGAGAAAAGGGAGAATCGATACCCGGATCATTTTTCTGAATCACGTTGAAAGCGAATGCCCTTTGACCGAGGACGACCACCCTGACATCGGCACGCTTTCGAACTTGTTCCTGATAGATGGCTACGCGTGCGGAAATATCTTGGTCCGGCAATTGCGAAATATCTTCAGCTTCGAGCACGGTCGCGAACGCGGAGCGACTTTTTTTGTCGCGATAATCCCAGCGATCAGCTTGCAGCGGCTTTACAACAATTTCTGAGCGGCCTTTAAGAAAGTTTCTGACAACTCCAGGATCGGAGGTAACAACCGTTTCCGGAGTTCGCAAGCAGACAGTAAGTGCGGTCGTTAGCTGCAAAAGCTTGCACTCAGCAAGCCGTTGGTGCGAAGGCTTATTGATCCACCTGACCCCCTCGATCGTCTCCAAACATTCAATTAAGCCCAACTGAAATGAATACCTTTGTCTCTCAGTAAACCCGGCGTCTTCTGTTACAGCCGCGTCTGGCGATTGAACGCGATAAGGCTGGCGACCCCAAATCACACTAAACGGTTCAAGTCCGAGGATCCGGGCTCTTCCACTTCTCACGGCAAAAGCCGTGCCATCAGCGTCAATGCCGCGGTAGGTGTCCAAAACTATGACAGAGGCCCCGCTTTCTCGCGCGCCCCAGGCGACGGCTCTAGAATGCGGATCCAGCGCAGATGACAGGATAGCGATGTTTGGTTGGTTCATAGGACCTTGAAGTTGGGGAACTGTGGCCCGGTTGTCTGACGAACGGGAAAACCGGGTCTTCAACATTCGGCCGATCGAATCGAAAAGCCAACAATTTGATTCTTGCCTCGTTCGGGATTATTCAGGCGAATATGGAAACCCTCGAGACGCTGTCCTTGGGCCTGGGCTTGGCCGCACTCTCTGGACTGAGTCTTTACCTGACCGTCTTTTGCACGGGAATGGCTATCCACTTTGGCTGGATACATCTCGCGCCCCAATATCACTCACTGTCCGTTCTTGGTGACCCGGCAATCCTTATCTTGTCAGGCGTCCTGTTCGCTCTCGAATTCTTTGCCGACAAAATCCCATGGGTCGATTCCGTCTGGGACGCAGTGCACACAATCATTCGCCCGGTGGGCGGCGCGTTTCTGGCCACGCGGGCGCTGGGCCATTTCAATCCGGTAGTTGATGTGATCGCAGTGTTATTGGCCGGAACGATGAGCTTTGGCTGGCACAGTGTTAAAGCGAGCACGCGCCTGGTCGTGAACACCTCTCCCGAACCGTTTTCGAATATCGCGGTTAGCACCGTCGAGAATGCGGCGGTTGTGGGAGCAACGGCACTCCTCTGGAAGTATCCGATCCCGGTATTCGGCTGTATCGCGATTCTGTTTCTGCTGATCCTCTATTTTCTTCCCCGGCTTTGGCGATCAATCGCAATCAAGATCTGGTTCATCTCTCGCAAGCTCAATTCCATGCGGAACGGCAACAAAGTGGATTCGCTCCCCACCCGACTTCCTTCGCAATTTGAAAAGGCGATCAGGCGTGTCGGAGAGAATGAAATCAGATGGGCCGTCCCTTGCGTTTCGGGCAAAGGGAAATACATCGGCTCAAATCGCTTTGGTTATCTTGCCGCGACGACCGAAGAGCCATCAAAGGTCTATTTTCTGACCAAGAAATTGTTCGGAGGCGTTTCCAACGTGCTGGAGCTTGAGCACTTTAAAGTATCGGTCGAGCGCCGGCTTCTCTACGATGAGCTGGATCTGTACAGCTCAGGGAAAAACAGACATTACACCTTCCGATTTGATCGTAGCCGCGAAGGGGTTGCGGCCAAGGTCGCGGAAGAGTTGGGGAAGCAAGAGTTGTTGGTGACCCCAAAAGAATTGCAGGCGTAGGGCGTGCTGGCGCTCGGCGCTGGACAAGCCAATTCCTATCGTCTCGTCGACTTGTCCGCCGTAGCCTTGGCGGAGGAGGATACGCCGACACGCCCACACTCCGACATGATTATTATTTCACGCCAGCCCGTTCTCTTTCAGAACCTCCTGCGCGTTTGTTTTATCGATACGCTTGGTTCCCAAGACGATCTTCTTTTCGATCTTCTCGCCGTTCATCAGCTTCAATCCCTGGCGCACGCCTTCTGCGCCTGGTGTCGCGTAGACGAAGGTCGCGGTTAACTGACCCTTGGCAACCCAGGTCACTCCTTCGTCCGGTAACGCATCGATACCGATGAACTTCATTTCTTTCTCGCGGCCGGCGTCTTTGGCAGCCAAATACGCGCCATAGGCTTCCGGGTCATTGTGACCGTAAACAAGATCGACGTGATCGTGCGCTTTCAGCGCAGTGGACATCACCTCATATGCTTTTTGCTGCTTCCAGTCACAGTCTTGTTTATCGAGCAACGATTTTACACCAGGCTCTTTGCCGATGAATTCCCAGAACCCATCGTGCCGATCGTGCGCTGGTTGTGTCCCCATCCCGCCCCATAGTTCAATCAGATTTCCTTTTGCTTTGCCCGTGCCACCGAGCAGTTCGACGGCATACTTACCTGCTTCGCGACCAATCAGGACGTTATCGCCTCCGATGAACTGGGTGTACTTGTCGGTCTCAACGTTGCGGTCGAGCACAATCACAGGAATCTTCGCATCAACCGCCTTAATCACGACGCCGGTCAAACCGGCAGACTCTTTCGGACTGATCAGCAACACGTCCACTCCCTGCTGAATCAGGTTCTCGACGTCGGCTACTTGTTTCTCAGTCTTGTCCTGGCCGTCCGTGATAATCAGATCGAGCTCCGGATGTTTGCTCGCTTCCTTCATCATGTCTTTGTTGAACTGCACGCGCCATGGTTCAACCGTAGTAACCTGGGAGAAGCCGAATCGATATTTCTTCGACTGGGCGCGAATGTAGAACGGCTTGAAAACCGTTGATGCCGCTGCCGCGACTACTGTTGTCTTGATGAACGATCTTCTGTTCATAGGGGTAACTGGAGGTTTTGACTGGGGTTCTGCAGGCAAGCCCAAATGTTTTTCTGGGCGGCCACAAGGTGAGGTTGGATTTCTTTTGGGTTTTAGCGGGTCCCACAGCAGCGGGATCGCCTTTCGAGGTTTTATTTCTTGATACTTTTGAGGTCTGTTGTTTGGGGTTGTTCGCTCCTGCGCAGTTGATCGAGTGAACTAGCATCCGGCCGGGTAAGCCGGGTGCGGATTCGTTTCCACCAGACTGCGATTTGACCTTCCTGGAGCAGGACGGCGGTCAAAATGATGAGTCCTTTCAGCACAAGCTGCGTGTTACTGTCGATATTCTTGAGCTGGAGAATGTTGCCGAGGAAACCGAATATCAGGACGCCTACTAATGTTCCGGTCATCGATCCGCGGCCGCCGCTCAGATTGGTGCCGCCTATCACTACCGCAGCGATTGCATCGAGCTCGGCGCCCGCGCCGGCGTCGGCTTTTCCCTGGCGATATTGAGCCGTATACAAAACGCCGGCCAACGATGCCAGCATCCCGGCAATCGCGTATACGGTAGTTTTTATTTGATCGACATGGATACCGGCCAAGCGTGCCGACTGTTCGTTACCGCCAATCGCATAAACGTATCTTCCAAAGGTGCTGAACCTCAGGATAAAACCAAAGATGGCGACAGCGATCAGGAAGAAGATCCCGGGAACCGGTATGATTTGGAAAACGAGCGCTCGCAGAATATCGAAGTTCTCAGTCGCGTTGCTGCCCGTATAGACGGGATGAACAGCCGTGTTCGAGCCCCCGAGCAATCGGGCCGTCCCGAGGACCGCCACCATCATCGCCAACGTCACGATGAATGGTTGCATCTTGCCTTTAGTAATGATCAGCCCGTTCAACGCTCCGACCGAAAAACCGACTGCCGGAACTGCGCACAGCACCCCCAAAACCCCAAACTTTTGATCCAGTTGCCCCGTCGTCCAAAAGATCGATAAAACAGCTGCTACCAGCCCGAGACCGACTCCCGACCATTTGGCAGCGCTGCTCGGTTTCTCAACCGGTTTCGTCGATCGCTTAAGGTTCACCGATAACAACGGGACCAAATAGGCTGCCAGCAAGAATAAGACCAGGGCCAGAACAGGGATCGCCAGAATCGAAGCGTTGGTCCATCCTTTCTGCGTCAGCAGCATCGCACAGACCACCGACCCTAAGGCCATCATTGAACCGACCGAAAGATCGATGCCCCCGGTGAGGATGACCAGCGTCATGCCAACGGCGATAATTCCGTTATTAGAGACTTGTCGAAGAACATCCGATTGGTTTCCCGGGCTGAGAAAGATGTTCACACCCCGATGATTCACCGGAGAAAGGAAAACTCCGGTCAGATATAGAGCGGCGAGACCCCAGAACAATTTCGTCTGAAGCAGGAACCGCACGACTTTAGAAGCAAACTGATTCACTAGGCCACCTCCCGATCTTCAAATTCGGGTTGTACTAAGCCTCCTGGCGACGCGTATTCCAAAATCGTTTCGTGAGCGAAATCGGATCTCTCAAGGATCGCCGTCGGCCGCCCTTCTCGCATGACCAGGATCCGATCACTCAACAAGGTCAGCTCGGGGAGCTCCGACGAAACCAGGACGATCGCGATTCCCTGCTCCGCCAGATTCTCGATCAATCGATAAATTTCGGCCTTCGCTCCGACATCGATGCCTCGGGTCGGTTCATCCAACAGCAACACGCGCGGTTTCGAGAGCAACCATTTGCCAATTACGACCTTCTGTTGATTTCCTCCGCTAAGCGTCCCGGCTAGCTGCTCTGCCCCGCTTGCAGCAATACGTAGATCCCGAATCGTCCGATCCGCTAGCCCGATTTCGTCAGGACGCGATACCATTCCGCATAGGGCGATTGTTCGAAGGACCGGCAATTCCACATTTCGATCGATACCAAATCCAAGGATCAGACCGTCCCGCTTTCGATCTTCTGTTACTAACGCGATGCCGTGTCCTTTCGCCTCAACTGGGCTGCGCATCTGGGCGATCTGCCCAGCGATCTGAATGATACCTCCTGAAGTACCCGGATGCAGCCCGAACAGCACTTCCAAAATCTCGGTGCGGCCCGCTCCTAACAGCCCTGCAATTCCCAATACCTCACCACTGGCGACGGAGAAACTCACTCGCTCTGCCAGTTTCGGTCGAGAAGGAGTTGGAGCGGGATGCTCCAGCCAGAGGTTTTGCACCTCAAGCAACGGCCGGTCTCTAGCCGTTTGTATTTTGCCGCTGGCAATTACTTCTTGCAGCTCGCGGCCAACCATCATTCGGATCAGCTCTCGCCGGCTCAACTCCTTGGCCACAATGGTCGCAATGTGTCGCCCGTCGCGCAGCACTGTGACCCGGTCGGCCAAAGCAAACACTTCTTCAATCCGATGCGAAATGTAGACGATTGCAACGCCTTCTTTAGCCAAACGGCGGATGACCTGAAACAACCGCTCCGATTCGTGAATCGAGAGGGCCGAAGTTGGCTCGTCCATGATCAGAATGCGGGCGTTTGCCACCAGTGCTTTTGCTATTTCAACAAGCTGCTGTTCGCCAACCCGCAGCTTAGAAACCGGCTGATCCGCCTGACCTCGAAAATCCAACGGCTTCAAAGCCTCTCTTGCAGCCGCTATCTGGCGCTGCCTATCCACCAGAAAAAGTCCGTGAACTTTCTCCTGACCTAAGAAAATATTCTCGTCGACCGCCAGCTCCGGCACCAGGCTCAGCTCCTGATGAATCATCGCGATACCGGCTCGAGTAGCTTCTCGGGGCGACAGGAATCGGCATGGTACGCCACTGACTGAAATATCCCCTTCGAATTCGTCGATGAGTCCGGCGGCGATCTTCATCAGAGTTGATTTACCGGCGCCGTTTTCACCCATGAGTGCGTGGATTTCTCCCGGGTAGAGATCGAAATCGACGGTTTTCAAGACCTGGGTTGGGCCAAAGCTCTTCGAAATCCCTCGCATTTGGAGAGAAGGCTCGGTCATGGGTTCGGGCGAATGATTATGAGGGGCATGCATAGGTTTAGCGCAGCGCAACCGAGACGGCCGGGTAATTTGAGCGGCGCTAAATAAAGGGAACCGACCAAATGTAAAACTTTACATTTTGTTATCTTTCGGGCACTACCTTGTCAAGCTCAACGCTCCGTTTATCGTGCCGCGGCCACTGACCAGTTTGGTTGTGACCCTTTTCGCAACCGGGTGGTGCGTGCCATGACGACGGACTGAAAGAAATCCCGGCCCTACCGGATTGAGCGCTGTTACCCCCTATGACCCTTCACGATCTGGCCAGGGAGTTAAGAGTAAGCATCGCTACAATCTCCCGAGCGCTGAGCCGTCCCGAACAAGTCGCTCCACGTACCCGCGAGCGTGTCCTCGCCGCCGTTCACCGCCACGGATACAGACCAGTCGGAACCCGCCGCTCATTGCGCACCCAGCAAACACGAACGATCGGCGTCGTCTTATCTGATATCCGGAACGCATTTTTTGCGGCAGCAGTCAAAGCAATCGAAAATGTCGCCAGAGCAAACGGCTACACCGTTCTAATCTGCAACGCGGACGAAGACCGGCAGAAAGAAGGAATAGCACTGCAACTTCTGCTTGATCGAAAAGTCTCGGGAGTCATCAATTGCTCGACCGGAGCAAATCTCGAGCTCCTTCGAACATTCCAGAGATCGGGGACCCTGCTGGTCGATTTCGACCGCGAATCCGGGCTAAAGAATGTTGACTCAGTAGTTCTCGACAACGTACTCGGTGCGACTCTCGCGGTCCGACATCTGGTAGAACTCGGGCACCGAGCAATCGCCACAATTGCTGGTCCAAAGCATCTCTCCAACGCTCGAGGTCGACTGGCTGGGTTTCGCAAAACGCTCCAAGAATTCAAAATCTCGGTCCCACCCGAGTATATTTTATTTGGAAACTTCAAGCCTGAATCAGGATACAGCGCTGCGCAGAAACTTTTTTCGCTACCGCACCCGCCGACAGCTCTCTTTGTTGCTAACATTGAAATGACCGCCGGGGTAATCCGTTTTGCCCGTGAGAAAGGGATCTCGATTCCGAAGGACTTCTCGTTGATCAGCTTCGACGATCATCTGTGGGCACAATTCATGGACCCTCCGTTAACCGTGATCGTTCAGCCAACAGAGGAGATGGGAGAATGCGCGATGGAACTACTACTGAGCCGCCTCCGCGGCGGGAATTCAGTTCAAACAAAGGTTTTTCCACCGCGCCTGGTAGTCAGAGGGTCTACCGCGCCCAAGTAAAAAAACCGCAGATTCCGCAGATTCCGCAGATTTCTACAAAACGCTCCCTATCCCGCTTGTCGAAACAAATCCACGCCAACAAATCTGTGTAATCTGCGGAATCTGCGGTTTTTCAATCGCCGCTCAACTCTTTCGCTAGTCGACCCAGTGTCTCGATCGCCCGATCGATTTTCGCTGACCAGGGATGGGCGCAGCTGATCCTTAGACAATTCCGATAGTTATTTCCTTTTGCCGAGAAAATACATCCCGGCGCAATCGATATCCGATGTTCGTTGAGTGCGCGCGCGGCCAAAATCGTTGTATCTGCACTCGTTTCAACCCAGAGAACAAAGCTTCCTTGAGGACGCGAGATGCGAGTACCGGCAGGAAAATAGCGCGCCACCGCTCCGCTGAACCGGCACAACAGCTCCCAGTATACCGTTCTGATTTTGCGAAGATGAGCGTCGTAAGAACCGTTCTCCAGGAACTCCGCGATTGCCATCTGGGTTATCGCCGGGCACGCGAACGTTTGGTTTGTTTTCGACTGCAGAATCGCGTCCCGAAACTTTCCCGGCGAAACCCAACCGACGCGCATTCCCGGTGCCAACGTTTTGGAAATGGAGCTACAGAGCAAAACAAGTCCCTTTGTATCAAACGCCTTCGCTGTAACCGGACGCTTATCCCCGGGCCGCGCGAGATCGCCATAAATATCGTCTTCGATCAAGGGGATCCGATGTTTCGCGAGCAAAGTAACGAGTTCTTTTTTTCTTTCTTCCGCCAGGGAACATCCCAATGGGTTGCTGTAATTCGTGACGATCAAGCAAGCGCCTATTTTTGGAACTGTGTGAATCGCCTTTCGAATATGCTCGAGTGATACCCCTTCTGGTGGGTCAGTTGGTATTTCCACGACGTGTAAGCGGAGATTCTCGATGAGCTCCAATAGCCCGTAGTAGGTTGGAGACTCAACTAATACCGCAGAACCAGGCGCACAGGTAGCCCGCAAAGAAAGAGCCAACGCTTCGCCCGCGCCATACGTCACAACAAATTCTTCCTGGTTTAGAAAACATCCCCAATCGTGAGCCCGACGTGCGAGTTGTTTTCGAAGTTTCAGATGACCGGCCGGATCTGTGTAGCGCACAAGTTCATTCGGAGCAGAGCGAGCAAGGGCAGAAGTCATCTGCGCAAGTCGCGCTCCGGGCAAAAGCTCTTGAGCTGGGACCGCAACTCCTAGAGGAATAACACCCTCTCTGTTTCCGAACATGAAAGACTGGAAGCGCAGCTTGCTGACCTCTACGGCCGACGCCTCAAGTCGTGGAGGTCGCGAGACCGGCTCGGACAGGATGTATCGATGTTTGACGTAAAAACCACTTCTCGCGCGAGGTTCAACGAAACCACGATTCTCGAGAATCCGAAGCGTGTGCAACACAGTCTCCACACTGAGCCGATAGTCAGCACACAATCTCCGGACCGAAGGCAACCTGTCTCCAGGACTGAACACATTTGCTTCAATCTGGTTAGCCAGAGAATTTGCTAACGTGAGGTAGCGAGGCGATTGCATCTGCGCAGTTTCTCTAGATGATGGCGGTGCGGACCGGCGAGGAGAACGCCAACCTTCAGACTCGTACAAGGTAAATCCTGGTCGCGCAAACTGTTCTGGTGGTTTTTTGGGGGAATTGTATCTGTTCTGGTCGGCTCCGACGTTGAACTGTAATAAATATATGTCGACGCCATCGAATGCAGCGCGCGGATTCTACGGATGTTCTCGGCGGGACTCGGTATCGTCATCTTTTTCCCGTTGTTGATTTCTATCGCTCTGCAGTTTGTTCCGGCGACTCATGGCGGAGTTGTCCGATCGATTCTTCCACTGGCCGCAGCGTTTTTTGGGGTCGTCCGCGGAAGGGAAAAAGCGTCGCGAGGATTCTGGATTTCGGCGATTCTGGGCGCTTTCTTAGTCGCAGCGTTTTGCCAGTTCCGATCCAAAGTCGGCTCGATTGGACTGGCAGACTTACTTCTAGTTTTAAGTTTCATCTCCTGCGCTTACGGATACGCAGAAGGGGCGCTGGTCAGTCGCGAACTGGGAGGCTGGAGGACGATCTGCTGGATCCTCGTGATTATGTTGCCTCTGAATCTTTTGTGCCTGTTCACTTACTCATTGCCACACGGCTTCTGGCGAGTGCCGCCTTCAGGAGAAGCCTGGATTGGGCTGACGTATGTCACAATGGTCAGCCAATTCCTCGGGTTCTACTTCTTCTACAAAGGTCTCGCACTCGGCGGCGTCGCGAAAATGAGCCAATTACAACTGCTTTCGCCGTTCCTATCAATCTACGCCGCACACCTGATTCTAGGCGAAGTCGTAGACGCGACGGTCATTGTAGGAGCGGTGTTGATTACGGCGATTGTCGTTGCCGGCCGTTTGTCCTTGCGCGGGTAGCGGATGGCGTTCCGCGTTGCGCGT